>CAZPQE010000354.1:0-7603 GCA_964588615.1 uncultured Clostridia bacterium
GTTCGAGCGCGCATGCTGGTGGGCGAAGTCAATCGTCGGTTTGATTCCTCGAACCGGATTCTAACAACCGGCTTTTTAGAGTGTCAACGAACCACTCAACTGCCCTGACTCCGAGGCTCCGAAGGCCGTAGTTCCACAACACTGGCCAGCGCGCGAGGCTCCTTCTTCAACAAATCCATCACCACCTCAGCCACATCCTCAGCCTCAAGCTTCCAGGTAGCTATTTCGCCTGCGACGCCCTGTCCAAAATTCGTGTTGACCGATCCGGGCATCACACAACTCACCCTGATGTGATCGTATCGAACTTCCTGCATGAGAGATTCCGAAAATCCCAGCAGCCCGAATTTCGACGCGCAGTATGCCGATGCGCCTGGCAGCGGGTTCTTCCCTGCCAGACTACCTATGTTGATTATGTATCCGCCCCCTCTTTCCTTCATCGAGGGTATCGCTTCATGACAGCAATAAAACGCTCCCGACAAATTCGTCTCCATCGTCTTGGCCCACTCTTCAGGCGTCAGGCTCTCAACCCTGCCGCGCGAGGGCGTACCCGCGTTGTTGACCAGTATGTCGACTCCCCCCATCACGCCCACAGCCTCGGTCATCATCGCTCTTACTGCATCGAAGCTTCTGATATCGCACGCAGAACCGTAAATGTGATCGAAGCCCTCCGCTCTCAGAGACTCCACCCTCGCGCGCACATCCTCTTCCCTGCGCGAACATACAAATACCCACGCTCCACACTCAAGCAGACCCCTGGCTATCGCAATGCCTATCCCTCTCGTCCCGCCCGTCACGACCGCGCATTTCCCTTCCAGTTTCGCCATGCTCAGTCACTCCCCCGCGTCAATCAATTGCACCCCCAGATCCCCGGCCAGTCGATACAGCAGGGAAATCGGCAGCCCTACGACATTATGATAATTGCCGGAAATCTCTTCCACGAACAAAGAAGCCCGACCCTGAATCGCGTAAGCCCCGGCCTTGTCCCTATGCTCGCCGGTCGCAATGTACCAGCAGATTTCTTCATCGCTCAGATCAGCGAACCGTACCATCGTTTCCGCATACCCAAGCGATTCGCGCCGCGATTCGACATCATAGACCGCAACCCCGGTCATCACCGCGTGCCACCGCCCTGAAAGCCTTCTCAACATCCGCCGCGCCTCCGCATCGTCGCAGGGCTTTCCGAGTATCTCCCCGTCAGCCACCACCGTTGTGTCTGCTCCTATGATGAGTCCCGACCCGTGCCGCCCGGCCACATCAATAACTTTAGCCCTCGCAAGGCGCATGATATAATCGCCGGGCGATTCACCCGGATGGAGGCTCTCGTCAATGTCGCAAGGGTCAATCCGAAACCGGATGCCTGTCGAAGTCAACAACTCCCGACGTCGGGGAGATGAGGAAGCAAGTATTATTTTTCGTTCCTTGAAATCCATTCTGATCGTTGAGGTCGAGACTGCGTCGGCCTCGTTTCAAGAGCGACCACTATCAAATCGGAGGTTTGCTTTGCGCCGAAAGATTTCTTTGCTCATCATCGTTGCGTTCGTTTCCGTGCTCGCGGCTATCAACTACGGCTGCTCCACTTCGTCGGACGCCGATTTCGATGGTCCTGATCCAAGCTTCAGCCTCGATCTCACCAACCCCACTCTCAAAGAGCGGCTCGGCGAAGACGACGGCTATTCGATGGCCATCTTCTTCGGGGCTGATATTCACGGCAGCCTCGAAACCTGCGGCTGACCGAGCCACCCTCTGGGTGGACTGGCACGGCGTGTCAGCTATATCAAAGCATTCAAGCACAGATCTAATTACGAAGCGCCTGCCCTCTTCGTCGATGCGGGCAATCTCTTCACTGATGACAGGTTTTCGGTTGATCGTTTGCCCGCTGAGGTTATTACAAAAAACAAGTGGGTCGTCAAGGGCTACGGGGATTTCCATCACGATGCCGCAAACATAAGCTTCAACGATCTTCCCTATCTGGCCGAACTCCTCAAAAAAGAGGGCTACGATCAGCGCATCGAAGAACTTCCATTCATCAAAAAACTGGTCTCGGCAAACATCCAACCCATCGGCGACAACCTCAACGCGCCTGCCCCCTACGTCATCCGCGAAGTAACTCTCAAACGAGGATCCGCTGGAAAAAAAATCCGAGTCGGCATCACCGGCTTCACCGATCTCAAACCCTCCACGATGGGAACCAAAGAAAATGCCTACGCAGGATTTCAGATCAACGACCCGTTTCAGGCCGCTCAAATAATAATCCCTGAGCTAAAACAGAAAGCAGATATCATCATCGCCCTCGCCTACATGGATCAGGCAGCGGCCCAGAACCTCGCAACTCAGAACCCCGATATCGATACCGTCGTCGGCGCAAAGCAGTTGAACAGCCAGGAGGAGGCTCAACACTTCAATCGAGCAACCATAGTCTTCGCCTTCAATCAGACCAAGTACCTCGGCGAACTCCGATACTACATCAACAGCGACGGGCGAGTCGAAAACCAGATTCGCCGATTCATCGAACTCGACTCCACGATTCCCGATGATCCAAAGGCATTAGAAACCGTCACATCCGCTCACGACGAATTCACCAACGAGCAAAATAAAAATGCTCAAAAAACTTCCGCTGCCACAAAACCCGCCTCTCTCATAAACCTCAATTCCCCCTACGCCGGCGCCGAAACCTGCGCCCCCTGTCATCAACAGGAATTCGAGGTCTGGGAAAAAAGCGGCCACGCTCACGCCATCTCAACCCTTGAGCGCAAGCGCCAGCAGTTCGACAATGAATGCGTCGGATGCCACGTCGTCGGATTTCAGAAGGCCGGAGGATTTCAATCGCTCGTCACCACTCCTCAACTCGCAAACGTTCAGTGCGAGGCCTGTCACGGGCCGGGCCGCCAGCACTCCGAAAACCCCGTCAAAGGCTACGGCTATATGCCCACGCCCGCAGGCTGCGCTGTCTGCCATACGGTCGCCAACAGCCCCGATTTCAACTTCGCCACTTACTGGCCCAAGATCAAACACGGACAATCTGACGCGCCCAAATCCGGAACCTGATATGACCAGCATTCTGAGAATCCTGCCCCAGTTGCTCCGCCGCGCTTCGGAAAGCGATGAAGCGCGAGAGTCGGCCGTCTTTGCCGCCTGGCTCGGCTCAGTCGGCCCGCAGGTGCTCAAGGTGACGGCCCCCATCAGGCTCGAACGGAAAACCCTCCTGGTCGCCGTAGCCGATTCAACCTGGCGCGATCAATTGAAACGAATGAGAGGACATGTCCTCTTCAAACTCAATTCCCTGCTCGGCGCTCCGACCGTCACTTCCATAGAATTCGTCATCAACAAAAAACTGGTCGAACTCAGTCATCATGAGAAACCTGAAATCAGTTTCAATGCCCCCGATGAGCAGGCAAGGCCCCTGCGCGACAAGGCAGACGCCATAGCCGATTCTGCAATCCGCGACACATTCCTTCGCGCCGCAGGCAAATGCCTTGACCGGAGGGCAAAGTAAATATGACCGCAAAACTGGAAGTCGTCATAGAAATCACCGGGCTTACCAAAGACTATCAGGTCGGATTCCTCAGAAAGAAAACCGTCAGGGCGCTCGACCATCTCTCCCTCAATGTTCATCGCGGAGAGATTTTCGGATTCCTCGGCCCTAACGGCGCAGGAAAGACCACTACGCTCAAGCTCCTGATGGGACTCATTTTTCCTACACATGGTCAGGCGCGCATACTGGGCCACAGCATAGAAACCGTGCAGACGCGAACCAGAATCGGCTACCTGCCCGAAAATCCCTATTTTTATGATTACCTTTCTGGCCGTGAACTGCTCAACTACACTGCGGCGCTCTTCGGATTGTCCAGGTCTCAATCCCGACGAAGGACTGAAGAACTGCTGCTGGCCGTCGGCCTCGACGCTCAAGGCGCCGACCGGCAACTCAGGAAGTATTCCAAGGGGATGTTGCAGAGAGTAGGCATCGCTCAGGCGCTTGTCAACGATCCCGAAATAGTTTTCATGGACGAGCCGATGTCGGGACTCGATCCTGTGGGACGCCGCGAAGTGCGCGACCTTATGCTATCGCTTCGCAACCAGGGCAAAACTATATTCTTCTCTTCTCACATTCTTTCAGATGTCGAGGCGCTGTGCGACCGCGCGGCCATACTCACTGGCGGCCATCTGCTTCGATGCGGAACCGTGCAGGAAATGACCGCAGACGAAGGATCGTCGCTTGAAATCATTGCCATAGGAGTCGATTCGGACTCTCTCATCCGTTCCGCAAGCCAAGCGCCGATGATCGAATCCGTAGCCCCGACCGCCAACGGAGTCCGAATCGCTGTCAAAGAGGAAGTCGCCATAGATGAGGCCATAAGACTCATTCGTCGCGGCGGCGGCAGGATCGTCTCCGTAAACCCCCGACGCAGATCGCTCGAACTTATGTTTTCAGACGACAGCGACGCCAACACCAAATGAGCCTGAAATGATCGCCTCCACTCCGACACCACTCGCCCGCCTGTTTTGTCTTGCTCTCTGTTTCGCCTTTTCCTCTCCACCGAAGGTAAACTCTTCTCCTCAGTCCCTCGTCGATCTCGATGCAGTCATCTCGGGCGTTCAAAACAAATATTCGAGGATGAAAGGGCTGGCAGCCGACTTCGTTCAAATCTATCAGGGGCCTGACGGCAGAAGGCGGCGCGAGAGCGGTTCCCTCCTGCTCAAACGACCGGGCAAGGCCAGATGGAATTACACTTCTCCTGAACAGAAAATCTTCGTCTCTGACGGAAAAAATATCTTCTTCCACATCGCCGGAGAAAAAACCGCTACGCGGGCGGCAATCAAACAGTCCGTTGACCCGCAGATTCCTTTCCTCTTCCTGCTCGGTCGCTCCGAGTTGCGCAAAGAGTTTTCGCGCATCGAACTCCTGACGACCGAAACCCCGATCGTGGCCGGAAACCTGGTCATCAGACTCGTCCCAAAACGCGCCCTCGAAGGATTCAAGCAACTGCTGGCCGAGGTCTCCCCGACAGATTTCACAATCAACAGGCTGGTCATCTTCGAGCGAAATCAGGCAGTCATGAATTTCGTGTTGAGTAATGTGAGGGAAAACTTCGCAGCCCCGGACACCCATTTCATTTTCACGCCGCCGCCGGGTGTCATCATCAGGCAGGCTCAATGAGTCAGCGATCAGTGGTCGGTAAACCCCATCGCCTCTTCATCTGCTGTTGACTTTCAGCCCGGCCACCACGATGATCATATCCTGAATCTGAACGGGGTCGGGAATAGGTTCGAGATTGATTTCGACATCCATCACCTCGCCGGGTTCGAGCGTCTCTCGCCCGGTTACTTCTGAAGGTATAACCCTGACCGTTCTCTTGCGATACTCTTCGTTGTCGTATCCTACGGCCGAGGCGATCAACTCAAGTCCGATGACCATCCTCTCGCCCGCGTTTTGAATCCTGCATTTGATCCGACCGTACTTCGATCCGGTGAGCCGCTCGCCTGTCACCTTTTCCACATTCGACACGACGAGCAGTTCTTTGTAAGAGTCGAACTCCGTCGAGCCTGCGCGAGCCATCTCTATCCTATTCGACTGCGCGGCGCACATCCGCTGAAGAATGATCAACCCGATGACCACGAACACAGCCACGCCGCTTATGATGATGATGAGTCTTGAGCGATCCTTCTCCACGTTCCTGACGGGCGGCTCGAACAGGTGCGCCTCTAAATCCGGTTTTTCCATCGTCCTTTCTCTATCCCGCTTCCCTTTATGCGCTCACCATCATGCTGCCGATGAGCAGCGTGGGCGAAACAACGCTTCCTCGAAAATCCAGATCGCTTCCGATCAACTCTATGGAGTTGAGCATCTCCCTGAGATTCCCGGCTATCGCCACTCCCTGCACCGGAAACGCCAGTTCGCCATTTTCGATCCACAGCCCCGAAGCTGACCGCGAATAATCCCCAGTGACGATGTTGACTCCGAACCCGATCAGTTCGGTGACATAAAACCCTGTAGAAATCGATCCTATGATCTCATGGGGCGAGAGGCTCCCCGGTTCTATGTAAAGGTTCCCGGCCTCGACGCTCGGCGGCCCCGTGAGCCCGCGCGAGGCGTTGCCCGTCGATTTCAAATCCAGCTTGCGCGCAGTGTAGGTGTTGAGCAGATAGCTCTCCAACTGGCCGCTGCGGATGACCACCGTTTTGCGAGTCGGCAGCCCTTCGCTGTCGAAAGGGCGCGAGCCGAGTCTCCCAGCCATCAGCCCGTCATCGATTACAGTAAGTTTCTCCGATGCGATCTTTTCTCCGAGCCGCCCGACCAGAAAACTCGATTTGCGAAAGATCGATTCTCCCGACACCGCGCTGAAAATGTCTCCGAGCAATTCTCTGGCCACCTGCGCTTCGAAAACTATCGGCACTCGCTGTGTGGTCACGGCTCGCGCGCCCAGTTTTCTTATCGTCCGTCGGGCGGCTTCCTCCCCGATTTTTTCCGGGCTCTCCAGATCGGCGAATTTCCGCCTGACATCGTACCAGTAATCACGCTGCATCCTCCCATCTTCTGCCGCCACCGGGACAGAGGCCAGAGAGCAGGAAGCCCCGTGATACTCTCCGGCAAAGCCCAGGGAGTTTGCCAGCGTCTCGCTTCCGGTGACGGATGAAAAACCGCCGCCGTCGAAATTCGTTATCAACGGGCTGTAACATCTGGCGGCCTCTTCGGCTCTGAGCGCGAGCTCGATCTTGGTCTCAGTCGAAAGATTCTCTATCTCAGGATCAGAGATGTCGAGCCAGGGGATGCTATCAGCCAGTTCATCCGGGTCAGGCAGTCCCGAATTGTCGTCGGGCGAAGTGGCGCGAGCCATCTCGATGGCTTCCTCTATGAGCGAAGCGATGGCCTGGCGGCTGAAATCCGAGCCGGAGACCGAAGCCTGTTTTCCCCCCACCAGAACTCTCAGGCCCAGTCCCCGGTCAGTCGCTTCTTTTAGCGTTTCGACCTCGCCCAGCCGCACGCTTACGGAAAATTCGGTCCTGCGCCGAATGATGACATCAGAAGCGTCCGCGCCGCGTCGGACTGCCGCCTGCGCCAGATCGAGCGCAAAATCTTTGCTCAGTTCATCTGCCATCTTCAATCAGTGCTGCGTTCCGCCAACCGTCATTTCAGCGATCTTGATAGTCGGCAGCCCCACCCCGACCGGTATATTCTGCCCGGCCTTGCTGCAAACCCCTACGCCGAGGTCCAGTTCCAGGTCACTGCCCACAGCCGTCACGTGCTTGAGAGATTCCGGCCCGCTCCCGCGCAATGTTGCACCCTTGACCGGAGCAGTGACTTGTCCGTCTTCGATCAGGTATGCTTCGGAAGCCGAAAAAGCAAACTCGCCGCTCGTAATATCGACCTGCCCTCCGCCGAACTGCACCGCATAGAGACCCCGCTTTACCGAGCGGATAATATCCTGGCTGCTCTCCTCTCCGGCAAGCATGAAAGTGTTGGTCATCCTCGGAAAAGGCATGTGCTTGTAACTCTGACGCCGCCCGTTTCCCGTCCGCGCCGCTTTCAGAAGGCCGCTGTTGAGGTGGTCGTTCATGTATCCGAGCAAAATTCCATTTTCGATCAACACCGTGCGAGTCGTACTCT
>CAZPQE010000355.1:0-7551 GCA_964588615.1 uncultured Clostridia bacterium
ATCAGCATGTAAACGCATCGCTGCTCGCTGGCTATGTTCCTGGAAACCTGCTGCCAGGAATCGGAAGCGAACAGTTGCAGATCGCCGTCCCACAGGTTATCGATGTTCGACAGCGGGTAGATCAGCCAGTACCATCGGTTTCCTGTCTCGCTCGGCGGGCTGTTGAGCGTGACCTGCGTGAGGTCGAGGTAGCCCGCGCGATAGTTGATGCCATAGCTGGTTTCGGCCACTATCCACGCCCCGTCTTTGAGCGATTTGACCAGTCGCTCACGGTCGTCTCTGGTCTGTCCCTGAGCGACTGAAAACAAAAGCAGCAGCAGCGATGCCTGCCAGTATCCGCGTCTTCTGTTCATTGAATGCCTCCGAATGTAGAGCAGGCTGCCAGCCTGCTGATGTTCTCATCATTTCAGGATGTCGACTGTCTGGCAGACGGTTCTACATCCGCAATTCCCGACAGCTTGAACGAGCAACCCCCTGCTGATCCGCCAGCCTCGAAAGCGACAGAGTTTCGTAATTTGTGAAACTGTCGATCTCTGTGCTACTGCCAGGCCAGATATTTGTTATCGAGCCTCGAACTCATATCCCGCCTGACCTGATGCACCATCTCTTCGACCCCGATTATCAGTTTGCCGAACTGGGCGTCCAGTCGCTGGGCTTCTCTCGCGCTGTGGGCGCTCTTCCACAGGGCTTGCAGGACGCGCCCTCTGGTGTTGGCCAGAGCTTTTTCATCCTCGAACGGGAAGATCATGAAAAAGTTTGCCCCGCCTCCGTAGAGGGTCTGGTAGAAAAAGACATCGATTTTGGCTTTCTCGGCGGCGGCCATCAGGTGCGTCTTGATGAATTCGAAGAACTCAGGCTCGCGCCCCATGTTGACTTCGATCTTCACCGTTCGGTAGAAGCGCGGCAGCCGGTCGGGCTGGTCATCCCGTTTTTCGGGAAGGAATTTGGCGACAGCCGGAACTACGTTGGTGCGCACGAAGTTTTCGAAATCCGCCGTCCTGGTTCTGTTGACCCGGATTTCAACCACTCTGAGGTATGCGCCGAAGTCGTACTGCCCCTGATTGTGAAGCCTCTGCCCGCCCCTGCCCCCGATGACCGACATTTCAGGAAGCAGTTTGTAGACGCTCTTCTGCTCTTTGACCAGATAGCTGTAGACCCGCTTCCACAGCGCGTCGGAAGTAGACTTCTGATCGTTGGCAGTCCACTGAGCGCGCAGGAAGCTTATGTCGTCTTCCCATAGATTATCGATATTGGCCAGAGGGTAATTCAGGGTGTACCACTTGTTGCCGTAGGGCGAACGGGGAGTGGTGGCGGTGACGGGCTGGAGATTGCGATAGCCTGTCTGATAGATCAACCCGAACCGGGTTTCAGTCACGCCTCACGACCCGCCGTCATCGAGCGATCTCAACACTCTGGCGGTTCCCTGGTCCAGGAGTTGAGAGGCGCTCGATTGTTGAGCCAATGCCTGGCCTGCGAAAACGAAAATCAGCAGCCCGGCTCCAGACGCCTTCACGCGGTCGAAGAAACTCATAGCGATTCACCTCCTGTTGAAAATCCTGCGAGCCTGCCTAAAACAAAGTCCAGAGAAGGCCCGCCAGCCAGAAACAAGTCAGCCCTGCTGACATATAAGCAGACTTGCGAGCGCCGTTCTGCGCCGACGACTCAAGGGCCTGGCCTGCCAGCAGGTCCCTGATGATTCCCTTCTGCAAGGCGAGCCTTATAGCCTGGCGGCGATGGCTCACCTGAAGTTTGTCGAATATGTTGTGAACATGATGTTTGACGGTCGAAATCGCTATCGAGAGATGTTGAGCGATCTCCTTGTTTCCCAGCCCGGCGGCGATCAGATTCAGTATGTCGGTTTCCCGTCGGGTGAGTAACGCGGGTCGCGCGGCGTCCGATCCGTTTCGCTCGCGGGCGAGTTCGGCTATGCGGGCAAACGCTCTTGCGGCCATCTGAGGCGAGCAGGAGAACCCTCCGTTTTGAACTGTCCTGATGATGTCGAGCATTTCATCGAAAGAGGATTCCTTGAAAATGTAACCGCTGGCTCCCGCTTCGATCAGTCTGAGGACTGATTCATCATCCGGGGCGACCCCGATGATTATGATTTTCGCCTGCGGGAATTCCTGTTTGAGGGCTTCGATGGCGCGAGAGGGGTCGGCGCTTTCGAGCGATGCGTTGACCAGGACCACATCCATGCTTTCGACTCCTGACATCGAAATGCTTCCGACATCGGTCGCCCAGCCGATGACCCTGATTTCGGGACGGCTCTTCAGAAGCGCGACCATGGCCTGGGTGATCAGATGATGATCGTTGATTATGAACACGCCTATCGGTCGATCCATAAGCACACTCCCGCGCGGCGCTGTGAGACGGCCTCATCGAGGCAAAGCGAATTGATTTGCGACGCGCCCCGGCCCAGACCCGAAGGGTGAGGCGTAAAGATGAATACTTCGAGTGCCGGGGCAGAAGACGACACCCAGGCTGTCGGCCCTCGGACTGAAAGCGTTTTGGGATATCTCGAATGCGGCTCGCTGAAACTTCGAGATCAGGATTTCGATCAAAAAGACATCGCCTTCCAAACAGGAGGCGATGGCAGGGTTGAAACCATTTTTTCATCCGACACGGATAACTCGCCGGGAGCGGAGATGACGCTCGAAGCGCCCCTGCCGAACCCCCGCAAATGGGGTAGTGTGCTTTGCGTCACACCATCTCGCTCGACGGAGCGATTATCGTAGAACCAGGAGGTGGAAGCAATAGACCGAAAGATTCAAAATGGTACTAGAACCGGCCTCATCTTCAGGGTCAGGGTTGAGGAGGCAGTTTCACCAGACCTTTGCACAAAGCCTGATAGACGGCTTCCGAGCGATGATGGGCCTTCATTTTTTCCAGCATGTTATGCACATGGTTTTTGACCGTATGGGTCGAGATATAGAGCCGGTGAGCGATCTGCTGGTTGCTCAACCCTTCGGCGATCAGTTGAAGTATTTCCGCTTCGCGGGCCGTGAGCGCGTCTGATTCGGCGTCGATGATATCATCCCGGCTGGTCGAAAGATGAATGGCGCGTGAAGCGGATGAACTCTGCGAAGAGAAGACAGTCTCTCCGCGATGTATCGCGTGAATGGCGGACAGAAAATCCTCCAGCGACGCTTCTTTGAGAAGAACTCCGTTTGCTCCCGCCTCCCGGCATCGCGCAATCAGAGGCTCGCCTTCGCTGAGTCCGAGGATCAGGAGGCGGATTTCGGGCGACTCTAGTTTGATCTGACGGATGAAGTCCGTTATTTGGTCAGCCGAGAATCCCTTACCGACGAGCAGGATGTCGGGCTTGAGGGCGCTGGCGCGTTCCAGCGCGTCAAAAAGCGTGGTGGGTCTGGCCACGACATCGAACGATCCTCGCTCGTCGAGCAGAGATGCCAGGCACTCGCAGAAAAGCTGGTGACTGTCCGCTATCATCAGTTGTATCGGGTGCGGTTTGTTCATTGCGATTTTCTCCCTTGCTGATGGAACTTTGACCGTCGATTGCGGAAATGTTCTTCAAGCCGCGCAAGCCTCTTCGCCCTGGAAATCCGTTTCTTTGCAGACGATCCCTCACCGGATAAAAAGTTCGATGAGGCTGAGGCGATTGAACTTTGCGCGACTCCCTACCGCTGTCTAACCAGCGCGAATAACGCACCGCACTGTTAGAATTGGCACAAATGTAATGATGGGGCCTCGAAAAGTCAAGATGCGCGTCCGCTTTTGCGGGAACGAAGATGTTGAACCTGTTCATCTCAGAGCCGATGGCCCGACGCTCGATTCTGAGTTAGTCTGCTCAGGGTGAACACCTTCTTGATTGCAGGAATGATATGGAAAAACCTGATGTCAGCATTCGTCGAGCGACTGCCGACGACAACCTTCTGCTCGCCCGGCTGGGCGCGCGCACTTTTTACGACACTTTCGCCTGTGACAACACTGCTGAAGACATGGCCGCTTATCTGGCTGATTCCTTCAGCCCCCGGAAACAGGCTGAGGAACTGGCCGACCCTTTGACTGTATTTCTGATCGCTGAAATCGATGAAGAGGCGGCAGGCTACGCGAAGCTTCAGGCCGCCGAGCCTTCGGATTGCATCACCGGCCCTTCTCCCATCGAACTGGTGCGGCTCTACGCGCTCAAGGACTGGATTGGTCACGGCATAGGCGCGACCCTCATGCAGGCATGCCTGGATGAAGCCGGGCGGCGCGGCTATCAGACCATGTGGCTGGGCGTCTGGGAGCGCAATCTGAGGGCGCAGGCTTTCTATCGCAAATGGGGTTTCGTCGAAGTCGGGACGCATATCTTTCAACTGGGCGATGACAGGCAAACCGATATCCTGATGCAGCGCCAGATCGCTCCTCACAGCCCGCTTGCAGAGAGATCATCATATTGATCGCAGTCGCTCGTCGCCGGGTCGATGAATCCGCGAAATCTGCGGAAGGTCTTGCGCGATTTTTTTTTTGCTGATAAAAGTTCTCTGGCTTTTTAATGGTGGGCGATTCTCCAGCGCGCAGTCCGAACAAGATTGGAAAGAGCGATGCGTTTCCCGCGAGGGTTTGCTGATGATGTGAGGAATCAGACCGACATCATAAGAGTGGTGTCGGATTATGTGACCCTGAAAAAACGCGGGGCCAACTACATGGCCTGCTGTCCTTTTCATTCTGAAAAGACGCCTTCCTTCAACGTACATCCCGGCAAGGGCATCTTCAAATGTTTCGGCTGCAACGCCGGAGGCGACGTGTTCGGTTTCATTATGCGCATCGAAGGTTGTTCCTATCCCGAAAGCGTCCGCATAGTCGCCGAAAAAAGCGGCATCCCGATTCCTGTCCTCGATGAAGCGGAAGACTACAAACGACTGGCGCAGGACCGCGAAATCGTCCTCAGATTGAACGAGTGGGCGGCAGAGTTCTTCGAATCCAGACTCGACGCAGGAACCGACGGAGAGCGAGCGCGCGACTACATCGCTTCGCGGGGAATCACCGAAGAAACCCGCCAACGGTTTCGAATCGGATACGCGCCCGACAGTTGGGAAGGATTGATCGATCATCTGAGGGAGCGCGGAGCGACTGTCGACGAGCTTCACAGCAGCGGGCTTGCGGTGATGCGCGAGCAGGGCGGATTTTATGATCGCTTTCGCGGGAGGGTGATGTTTCCGATCATGGATTCACAGGGGCGCATCATAGCCTTCGGCGGTCGAGTGATGGGAGAAGGCGAACCCAAGTACCTCAATTCGCCTGAGACATCTCTCTACACCAAGGGTCGCAACCTGTTCGGCCTGCACGCGGCCAAAAACGAAATACGCCGACTCGGATACGCGATACTCGTCGAGGGCTATCTCGACTGCATAATCCCGTTTCAGGAAGGCATAACCAACGTGGTGGCAAGCCTGGGCACTGCGCTCACCGATCATCAGGTGCGATTGCTGCGCCGCTACATGGATCAACCGCAGATCATCGTCAACTTCGACGCCGACGCCGCCGGGCAGTCGGCCACCATGCGGTCAATCGAGATGCTGCTGGCCGAGGGCTTCAAGGTGAACATACTGCGCATGCCTACGGGCAAAGACCCCGACGAGTTCGTGCGCTCGCGCGGCGCGCAGGAATTCCTCGCGCTGCTGAAAACCACTCAGCCCTACATCGAGTACATAATCGAGACGACCCTTTCTGAACATGACGCATCGCGCCCGGCGGGAAAAGTCGAAGCGATAAACGCGATACTCCCGCATCTGGCTCGAATGCGCGACAAGGTTATGCGCGCCGATTATTCGGATCAGATCGCCGACCGGTTGAAAGTCGATTCCCGATTGATACGCGAAGAGATGCGCCGCACGGCTGTGAGTCGACAGAGCGCGCTCGACGCCCGACGCCTTCGCCTCGCCCAGGAAGTCACGCTCGCCGAGCGACAATTGCTCGAACTGATGCTGGCCAACTCGGACGTGCGTCGCGCGATAGTGTCGAATCTCACCCAGGAAGATTACGACCAACTGGCCACCGGCGCGCTGTTTGCCGCGCTGATAGAAACCGAGAGCGAGGGAGTCGATCCCGATTATGCGCAGTTGAGCCAGAGAGTCGATAGCGAAGAGGAACGCGCGCTGATCGCGGAACTCCTGATAAGCGATCTGGCATGGGCCGGAGAGCAGGATTTCGATTCTTTTTTCAAGCGGGCCACCGAAGCTCTCTCATCGCTCAAGAGGAAGCGACTCGAAAGAAGGCTCGAACAGATTCAGATGGAACTGGGAAAGGCCGAGCGCGAACAGGACACCGACCGGGTGATGAGTCTGTTTCAGGAAAAGGCGGAAGTTCAGCGAAGGAGACTCGCTTTAGGCATGCAGTGAGAGGAAAAAAATTGTTGCCTTAGAATTGTATTGCGGCCTGTTGTCATAAGATTCATCATTGAGTTCTTGACAGAAATAATCAATGAGAGTAGGAATTCAGGGAGCCGAGGCGGTTGAAGTTGCTCGACGCCGACAGGAGAGTCGACATTGTCCCGACTAGACGAGAAATACCAGGATGATGTGGAGAAGTTGCTCGAAGTAGGGAGGGAGAAAGAGTACCTCACCTTCGACGACATCAATCGACTGCTGCCTGCCGATATGACATCGGCTGACGACATCGAAGCGCTGTTCGATGTCATCGGCGCCGAAGGCATTTCCATTTCGGACACGGACGAAAAATTCATCGAGACCGCATCCAGAACGGGCGATGGAGACAACGGCAAGTTCGACGAAGGCTTCGATGAAGAACTCGATGTCGATCTCACTCCCGGCTCGAACGACAAGTATAACGATCCGGTGCGACTCTACCTGCGCGAGATGGCCATAGTTCCGCTGCTGACGCGCGAAGGCGAAGTCGAGATCGCCCGCCGCATAGAGCGCGGAAGAATGCGGGCGCTCAAAGCCATTAGCCGCGCGCCGGTGTGCATAACCGAACTGCTCAACATAGGAGAACGCCTCCGTCGGGGAGAGATTCACATCCGCGAGGTTGTTACCTTTGGCGAACAGGAGCCGGTCGTCGAAGACCGCGATGAAGAATATCTGCAAGCGACACTCGACGCGCTGGCCGAAGTGAAGAAGGATTTCGACCGCGCGCTCAAACTCCATGACGCATTCATCAACGAGCCGAAAAAATCGCCCCGCCTCCCGCGCCTGCGCCGCAGGCTGGCCCGCGCCCGCATTCAGTTGTCGCGCCGCGCCCGCTCGCTGGATATCCTTTTTCAGCAGCAGCCCCGCATGATAGCGATCATCTCCCGCGCAGTCGAACAGTCGAAAGAGGCCAGGGCGCTGATCGAGAAAGCCCGCCGCGCGCTCGACAAGAAGAAGTGGAACGAAGACGAGCGCGAACTCAAGCGCAACATCCGCGACGCCGAGCGACATCTGCAAAAACTGCAGGAGGTCTGGGGCGTCTCCGCCCTGGAGATGGAGCGGTCAATCGCCTCCATCGCTCAGGGCAACGATGAGGCTTCGCGCGCCAAGAAGGAACTCGTAGAAGCCAACCTGCGACTGGTGGTCTCAATCGCCAAAAAATACACCACCCGGGGATTGC
>CAZPQE010000356.1:0-7536 GCA_964588615.1 uncultured Clostridia bacterium
GACGAACGAAGTTCTCAGGGCGCTCGATCACGAACCGACGCGGCTGGCCTGCGAAGCCGAGCGCGCAATGCTTCGCAAACTGGGCGGAGGGTGTCTGGTTCCGATCGCTGCCTTTGCTCGGATCGAGGGCGACCTGCTGCGCCTTTCGGGGCTGGTGGCAAGCACGGACGGGGCGGAAATCGTGCGCGGCGAGGAAAGCGGCTCCCCGAGCGAAGCCGCGATGATAGGAGAGCGGCTGGCCAAAGAACTCACAGTTCGCGGCGCTGACCGCCTGCTTGAGAAGTGAGATCAGCGGCGGCGCATTTTCGGCTCCAGAATATCTTTAAGCTTTTTGGTTATTCGATTGAGTATAGCGCCGATGCCCGCCCGCGTCACGTCCGGCCCCATGACTTTGGCTATTTCGTCCAGTTTCATGCCCTGATAATACCTGAGCTTGAATATCAGCGTGTCTCGGCTGCTGTTCTTCCCTCGCACTGATCTGTTCAATGCCTTCTCAATCTCTTCGACAGTGAATGATGGCGCGTCTTTGCTCATGGGCTTTCCATCAAGTCCGCTTATGGCCTCCTGCAACAACGCGCCTTCGCCGTCTTCCAAAAGTCCGTCGAGCGAATAAGTGACCTTGGGGCGTTTGAGCGCCTTCGTTTCCCGAAACAGGTCTCTGACGACGTTTACCGAGATCATCACCAGGTATTGATAAATCGAGTCTTCATGCTCGCCTTCGAATTGCCTTATGGCCCGCATCTCATCTTCGATGAGGCGGATGTAAACCGTCTGCGTGAGATCATCGATTTGTACTTCGGTGAACTGGGGTTTGCGGTCAGGCTCCAGGCTGGCCAGGCGGTAGAAAGTTCTTATGACGCTCGATCGGATTGTCGGATGGTATCTCAGGACGAACTCGGCCCAGGCTGCTTCATCGACCGGCTGCCGGGCGCATCGGGCCAGCAGTTGGCTGACGCTCCACTGATGCGGGTCCGAATCCATATTATTTTTTTCGCTCCCCATCGAAAAAAAGAATTCCCTCAAGCCTGTCTTCCCGGCTTCTGGATGCGGTGGTTCTTGAATATGAGGGGAACCTAATCCTGCCCAGGGCGGCCGAAAGTATACCAGATACGCCACAGGCTGGATAATCCAATTCTTCAGGCGGAAAAAAAAACTCAGGATTTGATTTTGTGGAGAGCCGCCACGCGCGGGAAATGATCGAGCGGCCCCCGGCCATGACCCAGTTGAGGAGCAGAGCATATACTTTCGACTATGTACCGCTTGGCTTCCGGGATGGCCTCTTCGAGAGGTCGCCCCTGGGCAAGCAGACAGGCGAGAGCCGACGAGAGCGCGCATCCGGTTCCATGCGTGCTCGTCGAATGGACTCGCTCTGCGCAGTAAAATCTTTCTCCGTCGGTATCGATGAGCGCATCTTCCGATGACTGGCCTTCGAGGTCTCCTCCCTTTACCAGCACGGCTTTCGCCCCTGAGTCGAAAATGATTCGGGCGGCTTTCAGCATGCTCTCCCGATCCTTCACTGCGACGCCCGACAGAAGTTCAGCCTCAAGCCGATTGGGAGTCACTACGCTGGCAAGCGGGAAGAGTTTTTCGATCAATGCCTGCCGCGCGTCATCATCGATCAGGTCATAGCCGCTCGTGCTCCTGATGACCGGATCGACGACTATGTGAGGGATATTTCTCGTAGAGAGCGCGTCAGCGACGGCGTTTATGACTTCTGCGGTCGGCAGCATTCCGGTTTTGGCGGCAGCAACGGAGAAGTCATCAAGTATCGGATCAAGCTGGTCTCTGACGGCGCGGGCCGAGAGGCGCTGCGCGCCGAAAACCCCGAGGGTGTTTTGATGAGTGACGCTCGAAATGGCGGCGACTCCGTAGCAGCCGAACGCGGCGATGGTTTTAATATCGGCAAGCGCCCCGGCGCCCGCCGAAGGATCGAAGCCCGCGATAGTCAATACGGTGAGCATTATTCATCCTTCGACTTATAATTCCTGATCTCGCGCACAAGGCTGCTCAAATCCTGCGCCTCAGCGAAGAGTGATATGGCGGCGATGCCTGCGGCCCGGCGATCGAGCGCCGATTTGAAATTGTGGAGATCGATCCCGCCCAGCGCCAGCACGGGTATGGTCAGCAGCGAAGCGACCTGGGCTAGCGCGTCGAGTCCGACCGGCGGGCCATAGATTTTCTTGCTCCCGGTTTCGAAAACGGGGCCGAAGACGATGAAGTCCGCGCCCTCACGTTGGGCTTCCAGAGCCTCTTTCAGGGAGTGGGTCGAGGCTCCGACGAGCATCTCGCGCCCGAACGCTTTGCGCACACAGTCGGCTTTCATCGAGCGGGTGGTGAGGTGAACTCCCGCGCCGAGGCTTGCGGCCACATCCGCGCGATCGTTTATCAGAAGGCTGCCGCCGTGTCTGCGCGCCGCTTCCACCGACCGTCGAGCCAGGTGAAAAAGTTCTTTGGTCGAGAGGTCTCGCTCGCGTATCTGCGCCATATCGATGCCTGCCGAAAACGCTCTTTCGATCAGTGATTCGAGAGCGCAGAGGTTGGATTTGTCGACGGTTTGCGGCAGTTTCGATCGGTCGGTTATCAGATATGCGAGAGGGCGATTTTTATTTATCAACCTCTTCACCTTTCCACGCTCGCTCGAAAGCCCGGACGGTCTTTTTGAAGTTGATGAACTCCCACACTCCGAGCCATATATTGACCAGCCCCAGTCCGGTCACCGCGCCTTTGACGAAGCCGCTCGACAAAAAAGCGCCCAGCCAGGGCCAGTGAAGTTTTTCGACTGTCCAGACCAGCAGGAAATTTTCAGACCAGGAGGGGCGATCCAGCCAGGGAAGGATGACCAGCAGGAATCCTATCTCGAAGCAGATGAGAATGAAAAATATTATTGTTAGCTTGGCCGACATCGCTAGATGAGGCGCGGCGAGCGCGCCTCATCCAATTTATCACGCGGTTTTGAGCGACTGCAACTGCTTTACTTTTTCGCTGACCTGTCGGTAGTTGACATCCGTCCCATAGACTTCCATGAAGGTGTCGAGCGCCTTGTCATACTCGCCCGTCTCTTCGTAACAGAGCCCTATCTCATATCGAAGCGCCTGATATTCGTCATCCGAGCCGTCGGGCATCCTCAGGCCGCGCTCGAACCACATTATGGCCACCTTGTGCATCTGCTTCATGCGGAAGCAGACGCCCAGCATATTGCAGCACTGTATGGACTGGCCTTCGCTGGCGACCTTCTTGGAAGCCATCTGGAATTGCTCTATGGCTTCATCCAAAAGGTCCATGTCCTTGTAAGCGAGTCCGAGGCTGTAATGAGTTTCATAATCGAGCGGGTCGCGGAGCGATCCGGTGTCTTCTTTTATCTCCTCGAAGATATCCTGGAGATCGGAAGCGGGAGTCTTCAACTCTTCGACAACCTCGCTGGAGAAGAGATCGAGGTCAGGCAGAGGCGGCGCTTCGACCGTTTCCGTCACCGGAGGTTCGACATCGGCCACCTGCGCGGCGGCCTGCTGCTGAAAGCTGCTGAGAGAAGAATCGATATCGGAGACAATCGATTCGATCAGGTCGGCAGTGCCGAAGGTTATATCCTTTTGCGGCGGCAGCGGCGCTGAACTGGTCTGAAGGAAATCGAATTCGCTGTTGTTGAGCAGTTCGCTGGTGTTGAACTGTACGATCAGGTCGGGGTAGAGCGGGCCTGATTCCTTCTTGATGATGAGCGGAAGGATATTCTGATGCTCGCCTTCTTTCGTGCCGCGGTCGACATCCACCGTGAGGTCGTCTTTTGCCAGCGGACCGCTGGCAGCCGGCTCTTTCATATCGAGGTTCATCTCCTGAGGCGAAGAGAAGCTGAATCCGAAATCGCGGCTGTCGGCAAAAGCGTCCACAGGATTGTTGTCGGCCACAGGCTGGGTGTGATATTGACCGACAAAGTCCGGGTTTTCAGAGGCGGCCAGCGCATCGGGCGCGGCTTCGACTCCCAGTTCACGATAGCGGGAAACGAGTTCCGGGTGATCGCCGAATTCCCGACGCAGCCGGTCGAGCGTGTCGCGCGCTATGTCGGTGTATCCCTGAGCCAGGTAGAAATCGACGCTCTCCAATTCCTCGCGCAGAGATTCGGGCGCAGCGCCGGGAAGCGGGCCGGTAGGGGAAGTGAACATGAAGTCAGCCACCGGAGCCTGCGGCTGCTCGACGTCGAATGAATCCTCAAGCGCGGAATCGCTGAATCGAAAACCCTGCTGATCCTGAGAGACCATCCAGTCTGCGGACTGCTCTATGATATCTTCAGCCGGAAACGCGGCGAACTTCTCTTCCTCAGACAGCGGGCCGGTGTCGTACTTGCTCAGGTCGAAGCCCTTCGATATATCGTTGACCTCGAACCCTCCGTCGAAGATGGGCGCGCTGTTGGGAACCGATGAATCGAAGTCCGTGTTAAACCCGAAGGAATCCTCTCCGGCCCAGCCCTCATCGATTGCGCCGGCCTCGACTCGCGGAGCAGGAATGAGCAGCGGGTTGAGTTGATGAGCCTCGGCGACATAATCGCTGGCGCGCGCCGATTCGCCCCGGATTTCGTGTATGCGCGCCAGATCCATGCACTCCTGCGCGGCTTTGTCGAGCATTCCGGCGCGCAGGTAAATGTCCTTGAGTTTGAGGTGTACCTGAACATTTTCGGGCACATGAGCCAGTATGCCCTGAAGGATCATGACGGCGTGCTCGACCTGCCCGCGTCCGGCCAGCATCTCGGCTTCCGATATCTGGCGAATGACGAAAGTGTCGTCGAAGGCGGCGGCCTGGTAATCGAATGGCCCGGTCGCGCGCACGACATCCGGCGAGCCGGGCTCGACTATGCCCGAAACTCCGAGGTTGTAAAGCCTCTGCAGATGCATAGGCTCGTCAGGTTCGAGATGAGCGAGTTCCTTGAGAGCGGCTATGGCCTCCTGCTCTTCGCCCTTGCGAAGGGCGGCCTCGGCCAGTGAGTTGAGCGTGGCTATCAGATTATGGTCTTCGCGGATGCGCAGGAAAATCTGGGCCATGCGCTTGAGCGAGCCTATGTGATCGAGGTCGCGGTCGAGCACGCGGCGCAAAAATTCTATGGCCTTGTCTTCTTCGCGCTTGGCGATCAACACGTCAAGGCATCCATCGATCTGCTCGGCGGCCCGGTCCAAATCTCCGCGCTGGAGGAATATCCGTCCGACTTCGAGCAGGTAGTGATAGCGGTTGCGATCGAGTTGAACCAGGCTCAGAAAAGTCCGCTCGGCGTCATCCATGAACCCGGCGGAGAGATAAGTGCGTCCCAATATGGTGAGCAGTTCGACATCGCCCGGATTTTTTTCGAAGGCGTCGCACAGTATGTTGATGGCTTTGTCCGGGTGGCCTATCTGAGTGTAGATGGAAGCGATGGCCGTAAGCCCCTGTCGGCTTTCGGGGTTGATCGAGATGGCCTTGAGGTTGGAGTTGAGCGCCTGTTCGGTGTCGCCTTTGCGCAAAAACTCCGCTCCGGCCATGATGAACGAGTCGTGGGCCTGCTCCATCATCTTCTCGCGGGCGTATATTTCGCCGAGCTTCATTCGGACAGAAGTGTTCGAGGGATCGAGGTCGGCTATCTTCTGATAGGCTTCCAGAGCCTTTCTGGTCTGGCCGACGCGGGCGTAAGCGTCAGCGACCTGGAGATATTGCTGGCGGGCTTCGACCAGCAATCCCTGTTGCGAATACAGGTTGGCGAGTTTCATCGCCGTCTCGATGTTGGTGGGATCGAGCTTGGAAATCTTCTTGAGCATGGCTATGGCTTTGAGCGTGAATCCGCTCTCGCGATAGCTTTCGGCGATGCGCGAAAAATTCGAGATGGCTTCCTGAATTCTTCCCGCGCGCACGTAGAGGTCGCCAAGAGTGTTTATAGTGGTGAGGTCGGACGGGTCGGCTGAGACCACCTTCTTGTACTCATCGATTGCCGCCGGTATTTTTCCCTGCAGCGCGTATTTTTCTGCCGTGCGCAGAGCTTTCGACTTGTTTAATGACATAGCCCCTCCTGAGGCAAAAGCCTCGCTGACCTCTTCTGCGTTGACCAGGGGGCGGGCGGCGGGGTGCGAACCGGGAGAGCCTCACGCGAATGAATTTTCAATCGCCGGTCAAATTGAGAAGACCCTGATATGAATGCACGCCCTGAAAGGACATTCGATGAATGGGCGATGGTCCGAGCCGCGCGACAGCTTCTTTGTGCGCGCGCGTGCAGTACCCGACGTGGGAGGCGAAACCGTATCCCGGATACTGGCGGTCATACTCTCTCATCCACTCATCGCGCGCGACCTTCGCAAGTATCGAAGCCGCCGCAATCGAGATGGAAAGTCCATCACCTTTGACTACTGACATCTGGGGGCAGTTGGCGTGGGGCACTCTGAATTTCCCGTCTATTAAAACATACTCAGGTAGTGGGCGCAATAATTTTGCTGCCAGCCCCATCGCCTCAAGCGATGCATGATGTATGTTCATTCGATCTATCTCGCGCGGCTCGATGCGAACGATGCGAAAAGCTATCGCGCGCTCCTTTATCTCCGCTGCCAGGCGCTCTCGTCTAAGGCGGGTGAGCTTCTTCGAGTCATCGATTCGGCCGGGCGCAGACTCAAGATCGAGTATTACGGCAGCGGCAACTACGGGGCCTGCCATAGCTCCGCGACCCACTTCGTCAGCGCCGGCGATCAAACGGTATCCTTGGGCCAGAAGCTTGAGTTCGAGTTTCGCGCTGCAAGCCAAAGCCTGCTCCTATTCGATGATGCCTGCAATCGGGCTTGAGGCCGTCGCGTAGAGTTTCCTTGAGATGCGGCCCGCCAGATAAGCCAGCCTTCCAGCGCGCACCGCGTGATTCATCGCCTCGGCCATCGCCACCGCGTCGCGCGCGCAGGCCACTCCGGTATTCATCAGTATCGCGTCGACTCCCAGTTCCATAGCAAGCGTGGCGTCGGAGGCCGTTCCGACTCCCGCATCGACTATGAGCGGAACCTGGGTGATCTGCTCTCTGAGTATGCGCAGGTTGGTGAAGTTCTGAATTCCGAGTCCCGACCCGATGGGAGCAGCAAGCGGCATGATGGCCGCCGCGCCCGCATCGATGAGCCTGCGGGCGACTATCAGGTCGTCATTCAGATAAGGCAGCACGATGAAGCCTTCCCGGACAAGCTGGCGCGTGGCTTCGAGCAATCCTTCGTTGTCGGGAAAGAGAGTTTTGGGATCGCCGATGACTTCGAGCTTGACCCAAGGAGTGTCTAGCGCCTCGCGCGCAAGCATCGCCGTGCGCACGGCATCTTCCGCCGTGTAGCATCCGGCGGTGTTGGGCAGCAGATGATACCTGCTGGTATCGATGTGATCGAGGAAGGATTCCTTCGAGCGGTCGGTGAGATCGACTCGTCGGACGGCCACCGTGACCATTTCCGTTCCCGACGCTTCCAGAGCCCTGACCATAAGATCGAAGGTCTCGTACTTTCCCGTGCCAAGTATGAGTCGGGAACTGAACTCCCGGCCTGCGATGATGAATGTGTCTGACATTTTTATTAC
>CAZPQE010000357.1:0-857 GCA_964588615.1 uncultured Clostridia bacterium
TGGTCACATAGCCTTCTTTTTCGATCTCGATGATGTACTGGTCGCGCGCTATCTGTAGATTGTTGATGGGAGTGGTCCCTATGAGTTGTCGCGGCTGGCCTCGTTCATCGCGGCTGAAACGCTTCAAATAAACACGCGCGCCGTCAGGTTCGGTCATTACCGACAGATCGTCAGAGACCATCGGCAGGAGTCGCGCAAGCGACGTATCATCGGGCAGATATTTTCTGACTTCGAGAGCGAGGTTGTATGCTTCAACGTATTTTTCCTCGCGTGCAAGAGATTCGATCTGCGGGATCGAATCTCTTGCCCATTCCATATTGGAATTGCGCCAGTAGAGCAAGGCAGCGATTACTGCAACGACGAGAATCGGTATAGCGATCAGCGCCCATCTTCGCGCTGACGCCTTATGGCCTTCGCCCCGATGCCAGAAACCTGCGAGCCGCCGGGGCTGAACATAAGGCACTATCACGCCATCCGGCGCGCTTGATGTGATCGCTCCGATCTCCTGCGCCACCTGTCGCAACTCGCCCGCTGCTTCTTCGATTGACTGATAGCGATCAACGGGTTCTTTGAGCAAGATGCGGTCTACGATCTTCGACAATTCGAGCGGCGTTTCGTTATTCAATTCCACGACAGGCGTGTGCGGCTGATTGATAACCGCGTTCATCGTCTCAGCCTGCGATTTTCCCTTGAACGGCGTGCGCCCGGTCGCCATCTCATACAACACGACGCCGAATGAAAAAATGTCGCTGCGATGGTCTGCCCGTTCGCCTCGCGCCTGCTCCGGCGACATATAGCTGGGAGTCCCCAGCGGCATGCCGGTTTGCGTCAAGTCGGGATCGGTTGCGCCTTCCTCC
>CAZPQE010000357.1:867-6603 GCA_964588615.1 uncultured Clostridia bacterium
AGAAGCTTGGCCAGCCCGAAGTCGAGTATCTTCGCCTGCCCGCGCGAGGTGATTATTATGTTATTCGACTTGATGTCCCGGTGGATTATGCCTTGCGAGTGCGCAAGGGCCAGAGCATCGGCCACCTGAAGGCTGATAGAAAACAGGCTGTCAATGCTCAACGGTTGACCATCGATTACTTTCTTCAGAGTCTTTCCTTCGACGTACTGCATGGCGATGAAATAACGACCCGCCGACTCGCCCACTTCGTGAATGGTGCAGATATTGGAATGATCGAGAGTCGCAGCCAGACGGGCTTCTCTGAGGAAGCGGGATCGCGCCTGAGCATGAGAAACCATATCAGGGGCGAGCACCTTCAGAGCTACCTTGCGGCCAAGCCGAGTGTCTTCGGCCAGATAAACCTCGCCCATCCCGCCCTGACCGATTTTCCTCAGTACACGAAAGTTGCAGATCATCTCTCCGGGCTGTAAGGAATCAATGGTGAGATCGGCTCCGGCAGTTGCCTCCGCGCCATCGCCCGAAAGATCGGGGCAAGCAGGCGACTGAGCGGCAAGCGCGCGGGCTGCGACTTTCAGAGCGGGCGTTTCGATGAAGTTCGAATCCGAATCGTCGTAATCGAGAAGGGCAGCGACTTCGCGGCGGAGTTCTTCATCGCCGGTGCAGGCTTCGTCGAGAAAAACGGCGCGCTCCTGGGGCGGGCGTTCGAGCGCAGCGTGATAAATCTTTTCGATCTGTTTCCAGGATTCAGGCTTCATCCGACCCCTCCTCGCTGAGTCTGCGACGCAGCCAGCTTTTGGCCAGTCGCCAGTCACGGCGGATGGTCTGAGGCGAGACTTTCAACACCTCGGCGGCCTCTTCTATGCTCAACCCCCCGAAGAATCGCAGTTCCACTACCTGACTCTTGCGCTCATCGATTTCAGCCAATGCTTTCAACGCCAGATCGAGCGCCACTATGTCTTCATTCGGCTGCTCACCGACCATCAACGCTTCATCGAGCGATACCTGGCGGATGCCGCCGCCGCGTTTCTGGTAAGCGCGCTCGCGGGCGAAGTCGACGAGTATCTGTCGCATGAGCCGGGCAGAGATGGCGAAGAAGTGCGCCCGGTTTTGCCACTCGACTTTGTTGGCATCGATCAGGCGCAGGTAGGCTTCATTGACAAGCGCTGTCGTTTGCAGCGTGTGGTCGGCGCGTTCGCGACGAAGATAATGCCTGGCCAGGCGATGCAGTTCCTTATAGACGAGCGGCACTAACTGCTCAAGCGCCCCTTTGTCGCCCTCGCTCCAGGCCAGCAACAACTGGGTGACTTCCTGCGGCATCGGGATAGAGCCTCCGTCCCGGCGTTCATCAATCCGATCAAAATCCGAGCGATTATACCCCGGCTGATTCTCCCAGGCCAGCAGATGAGGCAGCGAGAAAATGATCAGGCAGGTTAGCGATTTTCATTTCGATTCCCGCATGTGGGGGTGAGACAGGAAAGAGAAACGAAACAGTTCCGGTCTCAGGAGTATAAGGTCATGAGAAGTAATTCAATAATCGCAGGTCTGATGATCTGTATATCGCTGGCGGCAACAGCAAACGCGCAAAACGATGGAAGAGGCAGACAGCCCGCCTCAAGCGGGATCAAAAATAACAGAGCCTCATTCGATCTGTTCAGAATCGATGAAGATGTAGTCAAGGAATTCAGGAAAGCATGGCGGTGCTCAGTCGGCGGCACCAGTCGTCGTGAGGGAGCAGTCCTGATCTTCCGTAGAATTGATGGCTCTTATATGGCGCGCTCACAAGGATGCAGTAACCAGTCCGGCGAGTTCACTTTCACATGGCACTCTAACGCCATAGCCATAGTTCACACTCATCCCAACGACGATGACGCCAGACCTGCTCCGCAGGATGAGCAGGTGGCAGACCGCTACCGTGTGCCTGTGTTCACCATCACCAGCCGGGGGATGTTCAGGTATGACCCGGCTGCCGGAAAGACGAGCAAAGTGATGGAGCGACTCGACTGGCTTGAAGCCGGCAATTTCCAATCCGGGGAAAAAACATCCGTGGTTGCTCTTGTCAGAGAGAGAAAAAGTCCTCCCTCTCCGAGGTAGCGCCGAGGCATGAAAAATTCTTTCGGAGGTTAGCGCTTTTCATCCTGATTCCCGCATGTGGAGGTGAAGGCATAAAGGAAGGGCGCGAAGCGATGCGCCCTTGACTATCGATTCTCTGTCAACTTCAAGGAGGAAACATGAAGAGGCTACTATTTTCACTGTTTGTCGCGGGATTGATAGGCACGTTGCCCATCTTCCCATCTCAGGTCAGCGATGCCGCAGCGGCGCAATCGTCCAATAAACGATTCCTCGTTCTGGATGTCGCTTTTGACGCCCGAACCCTGGCCCTGAACCATGTCAACCCCACATCACCTGATTTGGCACGTGGCGATACGTTCGTTATCAACGGCAAGGTTTTTATCGGCGGGGCGATCCCCGAAGGCGGGAGTCCCGGCAATCCCGGCACGTTCAGCCCGGACTCTCCAGGGAGCATCGCTTCATTCATCTGTCGCGGCACTTCGCTCTTCAGCGGCGCCGAAGTCGCCGCGGGCGCATCTCCCTTTGTCGCCACCACTCAAACCTTCGTATTCGCGGATGGAAGCACGCTGGTGACCGAGGGTCTGGAAGGAAACGTCACCTCGGCAAAGCGAGTTGTGACGGGCGGCCTAGGCGAGTTCGCCGGGTTTCATGGCGAAGTACACATGGCGCTGCTCGGCTTCAACTCCACCGGCATGGAGAACTTCAGATTCACCTTCAAGCTCAGGAAGTAAATTCTCGTTTTCAACTCAGGCTTGCGCGCGGTGAGGGCCAGCCAGTCGATGGCCCTCACGCTCAACCACACAGGAGGTCATTGCGATGTCAGACTCGATCACATTGAAGCTTTCGCCGAGTTCTTATGCAATCGTGATGGGCGGCAGTATAGCCGGGCTGCTGGCTGCGCGGGTGCTCACGGATCATTTCGACCATGTGACCATCGTCGAGCGCGACCGCTTCCCGGAAAGCGATCAGTCTCGCAAAGGCGTCCCGCAGGGCCGCCACGTGCATGTTCTGCTGGCAAAAGGGCAGGAGATCATTTCGCAACTCTTTCCCGACATCGTTCCGGCATTGCATGAAAAGGGCGCGATCGCCTTCGATCCGGCAGCCGACATGCGCTGGCATCATTTCGGCGGATTCAAAGACCGACGCGCGAGCGGCATCGCCGCCCTTTCTATGAGCCGCCCCCTGCTGGAATCGGAAATTCGTCGCCGCGTCCTCAGCCTGAAAAACCTCACCCTCATCGAAGGGTGCGATGTCGAGGCTCCGGTTGCGAGCGATGATCGCGCGCGCATCACCGGCATCGGAATTCATCATCGCTCTGGCCGCACACGCGAGACGCTGCAAGCCGACCTCATAGTGGATGCGACCGGGCGCGGCGCCGTATCGCTCGGATGGCTCGAAGAACTGGGCTACGGCAGGCCGCAGGAATCGATCATCAAGGTCGAGGTTGGATATACCAGCCGCACCTATCGGCGAAATCCGGGAGACCTGACGGGAGCCAAAGTGGTCTATGCGCTGCCCACGCCGCCGCGCGAGCGACGGATGGGAGGATTGTTTCCCATCGAAGGAGACCGCTGGCTCATCACGCTCGGCGGCTGGCTTGGCGACCACGCTCCGGCTGACGCGCAGGGCTTTCTACAGTTCGCGCGCAGCCTGCCTGATCCAACCATCTATAGCTTCCTCACGCGGGCCGAACCGCTGACCGATTTCGTCGTTCACAAGTTCCCATCGAATCTGCGCCGACATTACGAAAAGATGGAGCGATGGCCGGAAGGCTACCTCGTTGTGGGCGACGCGATGTGCAGTTTCAATCCCATCTATGGTCAGGGGATGACGGTCAGCGCGCTCGATGCGCTCACACTCGATGCCTGTCTGAAAGAGCGAGCAGGCGCACGCGGGCTTGCGCGACGCTTCCTTCGGGAAGCGGCGAAGGTGATCGATGTTCCGTGGTCGCTCGTGGCGGGAGAAGACTTCCGCTACTGCGAAGTCGAAGGGACGCGCCCGGCAGGCACTCGTCTCATCAACTGGTACGTCGGCAAAGTACACCGGGCAGCGACGCACAACCCGGCAGTCAATCGCGCATTTTTGAATGTGATGAATATGCTCGAACCGCCGACGGCCCTCTTCAAACCCAACATCGTGCTTAACGTGTTCAGTGAGAGCCTCGCAGCGCAGCCGGCAACCGAGCAGAGCGATGCATCTTCAGAGTTGAAGCCAATGAACCGGTGAGCGTTTCTGCGCCTTCACGGGTCGTGACGACATAGATCGCATTATCGCGCATCAGGCGGGCCAGCGTGAGATTTTCGGAATTCGGGCAGGGGTTATTCCGGGACGAAGGATCAGCCAGGGCGGAGTCTGTTGCGGTTGAACCGAGCGACAATGCTTCACTGACCGGGTATTCTTCGTACTCGCTGATTCAGACCCGCTCTCTGGTCGTCCTTCAGCGCGCGTCACATCAAAAGACGATGTGATCGATATAGACTGGACCCTGCGGCTGGGCGGGGCGGTTGAGCGATGGAGCGCAGACCGCGTAGGTGTCGGCGGCTTCCGCGAGTTCGGCGAGCCATTCGGTACTGGGATGGCAGTCGGAGACGAATATCGCAATGTGGCTGATTCCCTGGACAGACAACTCTCGCGCCGCCTCACACAGCAATCCGATCAACTGCTCGCGCCCGCTTTCGCCAGTGAAGCCATAGTCGAGCGCAAGAGCCAGAGTTCGCGCTGTTTCGCTGCCCTCCTTCCGATAGACGCGGCGTTCTCCCGATGGCCATAGGGCCAGTGCTGCCTGATCGGTCAGCCGCCAGCATCCGGGACCGTAGATGGCTGGAGCGCGCCTTTGGCGTTCGACGAGGAAGTCCGGTGTGCGAGGAACCCAGAGATTCATTCCCTCGTGCGTCGCGTTGAGCAGGGCGGCGAGATGAGCGGCATCGAATGCGCGCAGCGATGGCGATGTCGCGCTTCGCCCGGCCAGCGATGCAACCGGCAGAAACAGTCGCCGCACGCGAACCGGCCAGGGCTTGCCGAAGCTCAATCGCAGTCCGGCGGTATTCTGAACATCAACCAGCGACAGAAACTGATCGATGGCCGGGTATATATCGCGGTAGAGAGTGCTCACCAGGTAGATGAGGTTTCCGCCGTGACGAGTCTCCGGGTCAGACCTTGAATAGTGGTTGTAGGCGATGCGGCACATGACGCCTCCGATCGGCGCGGTTGCCAGCGTGACTCCCTGCACTGCGACCATGCGATCCGACTGGAAAGCCGCCAGCCAGCGGTGATCGCTGACCACCCGCGCGCGTTCAAACTGTCTGCCATTGTGATCGATAATCACCTCCGTGCCGTCTTCCCGCTGCACAGGAGCCGACCGTTCGAGCCGTCTCATTGCAGCGATGTCGCCTGTGTCCGGGCGTCGAATCTGCACATCCTCTCTGAGAACTGGTCGGACGCAGAAGCGCAGAATCCTGCCTGATCCTTCCGATTCGAAGGTGAGCAGCAATTCCTGCTGTCGGCCTTTTCTGTCCCTGAGCAAACAGCGCGCTTCGACGTTCCCGTCTGCCGCGATATCTTCGATCCGGCACTCGCGGGCAAACAGCGAGTTCATATCGACGGCGTACCGCGCCATCGATTGGCTCTGCCAGCGGGGCGAGATTACTTCCTCCAAATCCGCAGGAG
>CAZPQE010000357.1:6613-7499 GCA_964588615.1 uncultured Clostridia bacterium
AGGAGCCGTGCCTGTAGAACCGAGCCAGACGAGCATTCGTTCGACGCTCGCGGCCTGCGCAGGAGGCAGGATCGAGAGCAGATCAGCAAGTTCTTCCTGAGCCATAATATTTCACTCGTGTTATCGTCGGCTTTGCCGCAGAGCGCGGGCGCGCATCACCACTCTTCCTGATCTGTCGGTGTATTCATGCAGGCGGTGACGATACAAACCGCATTATATCCGGCTTCGACGTGGCCAGCGTGAGATTTTCGGAGTTCGAGCAGGAGAGTGAGAAACGGTCTGTCTGAATCTGATCGCAGAAGTCTCGCAGTTTGCTCAATCGCTCTCACTCTCTCCTGACCGGCCCGAGCGTTTTGTCCAGCCAGCCGTTTATGATCGGTGCCGAAACATCGAGCGCAGGAACATGTCCCTGATCGAGGAGAACCAACTCCTTAGGCTCGCCGAGCAGTTTGTAAAGAGGCTCGGCTTCAGTCCTGAAAGGTATGGCCTCGTCGTAGCGACCCTGTATCATCAGCTTGGGCGCGCGTATGTGCGGAGCGAAGTTCGCCCCGTTGGCTTCAGCGATCATATTGGCCCAGGCTTTCATCAGCCCCGCGCCCATCAGTATGATCGAGCGGTAGCGGGTCTCGACGGCGATCAGTGTGAGCTTGCGCGTGTTGACGCTCACTCCGAAGCACGCGATTCTGCCGGAATCGATCTCGCTTCTCGTCGCGAGGTAATCCAGGCCGCGACGATGATCAGTGGCCCAGTCGATGACCTGCTCGCGATACTTCACCGAATCTCTCTTAGGCGAAGGGGAATCAGGCGGCCTCGGCCTTTCCCTGTAGCCCCTGAGCACTACAGCAAAGACGGCGCGGCCTGCTTTAATGTAAGGCGCGGCGTGCGC
>CAZPQE010000358.1:0-7425 GCA_964588615.1 uncultured Clostridia bacterium
TAGGATATCCGCCTATTCCGCTGCGCGGGTCGACGCCTCCTGCTTTGTGTATCAGGTCATAAGTTTTGCCTCGACCTCCGCGCGCGGCCAGAGACAGAGGCGTGTCGCCGTTTTTGTCAGCGGCACTCACATCAGCGCCGCCGTCGATAAGCATCTTCGCAATTTTGTCATCCTGATAGAGCGCGGCAAGCATAAGCGATGTTCCGCCATCATTCGAAACCGCATTCACCTTTGCGCCTTTGTCGAGCATCGCTCTGACTGCGCGATCATCTCCCATCGCCACCGCATAGAAGAGCGCCGTCTGTCCGTTGTCATCTTTCGCTTCCAGATCGACGCCCTGTTGGAGCAGTTTCTTTACTTCGCCGCTCTTCCCATCACGCACAGCGCGCATCACCGGCGTTATGCCATAATCTTCTTTGACCTGCGCCGCCGCGCTCAGAGCGCAGAAAGCCGCAGTTACGATGGCGATGAGAATGCTTTTCGATGAGCGCATGACCTTCCTCCTCGACCGTTATTCGATCAGCACTACTCCGATCTTTTCCAGCAATCGAAGATACTCGTTGACATCTTCGACCGGAATCGTCCCGTAGGCGACCGAGATGTAATTCCTGATATCCTGAATCGTGCGCTTGCCGTCGACCAGATTCAGTATCTCGTAAAGAATGATATTGCCGTTGGGCTTCTCTCCTATGCGCTCGATCACGCGGCGGTCTTCGGCGCTCGCGCGCTCGGCCACATAATCGTAATAGTAAATCTGCATCGGCCCTGCGACCTTGCGCGCAGGGATTCTGCCGTAATCGACTCCCGCAACTCGCGGTCTCGACGCTTCTTTCGGATTGCGCGGCTTTGCCTGACCCCTGGCGGGCTGCGGGCTCGGGGGCTGCTGTTTTGGTTCGAGCACCAGAAACTCGCGGTTGCCTTTGCGCTGTTCCGATATCGTCCCCGTCAACAGTAGCCACGCGCCGCTCAACTGCTCTATCAGCCCGTCGATCTTCGCCGCAAGTTCTTTGTCACTGGGAGCAAACGCCGCTACCGAATACAACACGGCAACATCATGCTCAAGCGACAGCCCTATGATATTGCGCGCTTCTTCCATTCCTTCCGTTCCGGCTGATTCGAACACTCGCGCGCGCTCTCTTTCTCTCGGCACTCTGGCCATCGCGCGGGCGAACACTTCATCGGCCAATCGCATCGCCTCCCACGCTCCCGCGCGAGCCAGAAAATACCCGCAGGCCGCCGCAATGAACGAAGACCGCTTGATTTTCGTAGGCTCGATGTTCTCAGCCTTGTCGTTGTTGGTGTGAATGAAAACGTCGGGCCAGTCGCGCAGATAAATAGTCGGAACCCTGAACGATCCTTCCTGATAAACGTCGTGATCCGATCCCATCTCATAAGGCGTGATATCAGCGACCAGACTCTCTTTCGATCCGCCCGCCTGAATGATCGCATCCTCCAATCCGGCTCCTGAAGCCGCTTTCACGCTTCCTGCTATCGCGTAGCTGGCAAAGATATCGGCCACCGCGTTGACCGCGCTCGGAATCGAAGCGGGCGTGTGGGTGATGTGCAGGACTGACTTGGTGATCGAGTAATTGCCTCCGACCATATCGAGGTGGACGGCGGCTTTCATTTTTTTGACTATGTCGGGATGCTCGGCGAAGTAAGCCAGCGTGCCATTGATCTCAGGCGGCCAGATGAACCGAATCGTGCGGCGGGGGCGTTCTATGTCGCCTCGACGTATCAGAGCGTTCAACGCGCGAGCTATTTCCAGAATAGCCGCCGCGCCCGATGCATTGTCGTTGGCTCCGGGCTTCTGATGGCACAGATGGCATGAAAAAACTATCTCTTCGTCAGCGTTCGCGCCCGGTATAACCGCCGAAACGACATCGTAAGCCGAGGGCTTGATCTCGGCTTTCACAACCGCGTGAAGCTGTATCTGCTCGCCGCGCGCAAGGCGGTCTTTGAATGCGCGAGCCTGACGAAGCGAAATCATGAAAGCGAATTTGTTTGCCGCGTTGTAAGGCGACAGGTGTCCCCATCGAACATTGTCGAGGTAATCGCCCGACCACGCTGTCACCTGATTCTGTTGATAAGAGAGTATGCCTGCTGCTCCTCGTTCATCGCAGGCGAGGCGATGAACTGCGGCCACGTTCCCGCCCGCAAGCACGATCTTGTCTTTTACATCCCTGCCTTCGTAATCGGCGGGAGAAGCGCCAGTTCCCACGTCGATGAGTTGCGCAGTCACGTCCGAGGTCTGCGAATAGTCGGCCAGGGCGACTCTCATCTCTTCGTAGTCGGCGACTTTGGCGCGAGGTTCGACTTCCCACAACTCGCCCGCTTCGGCCTCCCAGCCGGGAGTAGATTTCAGGGTGTGATAAGTTTTCTGGCCGTCGGCTGCGAAGCGTTCCACCTGCACCTGATCCAGCCCGTACTCTTTAGCGCGCGAGGCTATGTACTGGGCCGCGCGAGAAAAACCCGCAGACGCCTGCACGCGATGATGACGGGCAAGCTCGGTCACTGTGTCTTTGGCTATGTGGCCGTTGATTTCCGATGTGAGCGCCAAGATTTCTTTGTCTGCGAGCAGAGGGGTTTTCGTGTACGCGATTTTTTGTTGAACGGCAAGATTCGTAATCGGCTGAAGCAGATTTGCCAGCGCGAGCAGCGATGAAAGCAGAGCAGTCTTTCTCATTGAAAATGCCTCTTTGAATTGATGAGTGAGGGTGAAAAGAATCCTGAAGGCAAAAGCGTTTCGCCTTTTGCCTTTTTACTTTTGCCTTTACTTGTTGCGGCGCAATGCCCGGCCTTGAATTATCGCCATCACCGCCGCATAAGCGTACCCGAAAAGATAGATGAACAAAAAGGGCAGAGTGCCGAATATCTGGCTGTAGACTGCGTACCCGATGGTGATGACGAAATAGATAGCAAACGAAAGCTCAAGCCAGGGAATCGACCACCTTCGCGGCACATATTGTTTTTTCACCCAGGTCGTGTCGCCGCTCGCTTCGATCTTGTACTTGGGCGTGCGCACGAAGTCGGTCTTCACGCCGAACAGAGCTTCAAGCACTGCCCGCGCGTTTGAAAACGTCAGCGCGATGCCCATGCTCATCACGAACGGCATGTACTTGATCGACTGCTTCCACGTTTTGGGATGCAGATGCCACTGCGGCACGAGGTAGTAAGCGACGACTGAAAGAGTAGAAAAAGTCAGTATCGGAACGTCGAGCAGGAAGAGGTGAAACAATCCCTGATTGTAGCGCACGATCAGAATGGGCAGGTTGATGAGCGCAAGCACGATTACGAGCGGCGCGGCCAGATTTCCCGTGAGGCGAAAGAACTGTTCTAATCTCACACGGAATGGCAATCGCGGATCGCGCCACATTCTTCCGAGCAGCTTGATGCCGACCTGAACGACGCCTTTCGCCCATCGCTTCTGCTGAGACTTGAATGCGTTCATCTCGACCGGAAGTTCAGCCGGCACGTCTTCATCGGTTAGGTAAACGAATCGCCAGCCCATGAGTTGAGCGCGGTATGAGAGGTCGGTGTCTTCGGCCAGAGTGTCGTGCTGCCAGCCGCCCGACCATTCGATGGTCTCGCGCCGCCACATCCCCGCCGTGCCGTTAAAGTTGAAAAAGCCGCCGCAGCGATTGCGCGCCGTCTGCTCGACGACGAAATGCCCGTCGAGCATGATCGATTGCACTTTGGTCAGAAGCGAATAATCGGCGTTGATGTGGCTCCATCGCATCTGCACCATCCCGACCCGCTCGTCCGTAAAGTAATCGATCAGACGGCGGATGCAGTCCTCGCGCGGAGTGAAGTCAGCGTCGAAGATGAGGATGAATTCGCCCGACGCTTTTTTGAGTCCGGCTTCGAGCGCGCCCGCCTTGAACCCGGCGCGGTTCTCGCGGTGGTGATAGCTGATGTCGAATCCCTGGTCGGCATATTTCTTAACCGTCGCCGAAGCGATGGAGGTGGTGTCATCGGTCGAATCGTCGAGCACCTGAATTTCGAGCAGGTGGCGCGGGTAGTCGAGCCTGACCATGGAATCGATCAATCGCTCGGCCACATACATCTCATTGAACAGAGGCAACTGAACGGTGACGCGCGGCAGCTTGTCTTCTTCGAACCTCGCTTTAGGCCGGGGAGGATGATTGCGGTATTGCAGGAAGAGATAAATCAGCCGGTAGCGATAAAATCCGTAGGCCGACAGCAGTCCGAGTATTCCGAAGTAGGCCCACATCAGATAGAGGTCGAGCGCGTCGTTGAGGTTGAGATAGCTGATGTTGCCCGCCGGATAGCTCCCGCCCTGAGCGTTCGATGATGCCAGGTGTTTGTCTACGTCTCCATTGCCGGTCTCGCGGAACTGAAGCGCGAGGAGGTTGACCTCGGCGGTCTTTCCGGCCTGAATGTTGATTCTTTGAATCACGCGCTGATTGCCGGGATTTTCGGCGATGAGGATATAGCGGCCCGGCGCGAGGTCTTCGAAGGTGAAGAGACCCTGCGCGTCGGATTTTGATTCAGTCGTTTCACCGGTTTCGATGTTGCGTGCGGTGATGAAGAGCCACTGAATCGGGTATCCGCGCACATCATCGATTCGCCCGCGCAGCGAGGGTTGACCCGAAGAAGCGACGGGCGCGATGGCAAAGAGAAGGATGGCAAAGAGCGATGCTTTGAAAAATCTGGTCATAATAAGTTCGAGCCGGGCTTTTGATGATCTCCGGCCTCAGTGAGTTTGCACGAAATCAAAGGCAAAGTATAGGTAGGCGGCAGATTGATTTCAAGTTATGGTTCGAGCGATCAGAGGGGTGTTGAAAAAACCTGAAAGGGTGAAATTCAATAGCCTGTGGCAACGCCACAGGGTTATAGGGCCGAGCATCGCAAGCCCTGAAACAAAACCCGATGATCGTGCGTCCTGCTCATCGCTGTGTTACCATTCCCGCCCATGAAAACTGCGCGATCCGATAAAGGTATGGTTGTAGCTGCGCACCCTCTGGCGGCTGAGGCGGGGCGCGAAGCTCTCTCGAACGGAGCCAATGCGGTCGAGGCGGCTGTTGCCGTTTCGCTTGCGCTCGGCGTCGTTGAGCCGTTCGCATCGAGCCTCGGCGGCGGCGGTTTTATGATGATCGCTCCCCACGGGCGTCCTTCTGAAACCGTAGTGCTCGATGGCCGGGGCAAACTCCCCTCTCTCGCCGCTGAAGAATATATCTATCCGCGAGGGGTTATGCTTCCCTGGGTTCCCAAGACCGGGCCTATGTCGGTCGCGGTTCCGGGGCTGGGACGATTGCTCGGCCTCGCTTTGGAGAAGTACGGCGAGGGCATGCCACTTGAGAGACTCTCTCATCGCGCGATCACTCTGGCCTCAGAGGGCTTCGAGGTCGGCGAGGTGTTCGTCTATTGCTCGGCGCTCTTCGAAGGGACTGTGCGCTCGACACCGGAATGCGCAAAGATATTTTTCAACAACGGCGCGCGCTTCAAACCGGGCGAGCGACTCGTTCAGAAAGACCACGCCGACGCACTTTGCCTGGTGGCCAGAGAAGGGTTCGAGTCCTGCTACACGGGCGAAATAGGTCGACGGTTGCTCCGCACCATCAACGCCACCGGGCCGGTGTGGGGTGAAGATGATCTGAAAAACTATCAGGTGAAAATTCGAGAGCCGTTGTGGGCAGACGTTGCGGGGCATCGGATTGCGACAACTCCGCCGCCATCGCGCGGTGGGGCGGGGATCATACAATCGCTTCTTCGATACGATAAAGACACGGTGCGACTCGCAGCGACGATTCGCTCTGTTTTTCGCCAACTGCATCCGATCATCGGAGACCCGGACATCACGGAAATCGATTTGTCGAAGCTGGTCGAAGGCGTAGCGGCTCCGATGCCGGGCGGAGGGACGACTCATTTTGTGGTTGTGGATGGCAAAGGCACGATAGTGACGATGAGCCAGACCATCGGCCACTTTTTCGGAAGCGGCGTGGTGGTCGAGGGCTGCGGCATAATGCTCAACGACGACATAAGCGACATGGAGCGCAAGCCTGGGCATCCCAATTCCGAAGGAGCGAACAAACGCTCTGTGGCAAATATGGCTCCGACCATCGTGTTTAGGGACGGCAAGCCGCGAATTGCTCTTGGCACGCCGGGAAGCCTGCGCATCTTTCCTGCTCTGGCGCAGGTGATAGGCAATGTTTTGTTTCAGGGTATGGACCTTGAACAGGCGGTGGCAAGCGGGCGAGTGCATTGGGAAGACGATCGCTTTTTCTTCGAGGGCGATATTGACGCAGAGATTCGAGCCAGAGCCGCACAGGAACTGGATCAGCCCGTCGATGAGCGCCGCGCGCAGGACCTCTTCTTCGGGGGCGTGCATGGGGTCGAGATACAGGAGGACGGAACGATTGTGGGCGTCGCCGATCCGCGACGCGAAGGCGTAGCCGTGCCTCTGTAGCATCTCTTGCTGGCGCGCAACTGGTTGAAAGCCGCGCAACTGTTCGGGTATACTTCGGCTCTCGTTTGGAGAAGTCGCCTAGTGGCTGAGGGCGGCGGTTTGCTAAACCGCTATAGGCTGTAAAGGCCTATCGAGGGTTCGAATCCCTCCTTCTCCGCTTTTCATCACTGCTCAAACTTTCAAAGCGTCTGGGCAAAACCGGGCGCTTTTTTTGCGCCAATCGCTTTCAAAGAATTTCTATTCGATGAATTTCAAATAAGCTATAATTCCCTCCGAAAACTGGACAGGTGAATAAGGTGGATCGCTGTGGTAAAAACTCACGGGAGGAATTATGAAATCACAGCGAAAAATACACTCGGCAGAGTTCAAAACCAAAGTTGCTCTCGAAGCTATCCGAGGGCAGAAGACTGTCAATGAAATCGCCTCTAAGTTTGGCGTTCATCCTAACCAGGTTTCTCAATGGAAGAAACTCATCCTTGATGGCTTGCCTCTTTTGCTCTCTGACAAAAGAACCCGCGCCGATAAAGAGGACGAGGAATTGAAGGCTCAACTCTACCAGCAGATCGGCCAACTCAAAGTCGAACTCGACTGGTTGAAAAAAAAAGTTGGACTCTTCGATAGACCATAGACGACAACTCATAGAGACTGATCTTGACAGCATCAGTCTCTCTCGACAGTGTGAGTTGGTAGGCCTGGCCCGTTCAACCTTCTACTGCCAGGCCGCAGAGGAAAGTGAGGAGAATCTAGCGGTGATGCGTTTGATTGACCAGCAATACACTCGCGTTCCATTCTACGGCTCTCCTCGTATGACTGCCTGGCTGCGTACTCAAGGCTACATAGTCAATCACAAACGAGTCGAGAGGTTGATGAGATTGATGGGCATAGTGGCTATCTACCCCAAGCCCAACCTGAGTCGGAAGGATTCCGCTCACAAGGTCTATGTAGTGGTCCCCCAAAACTGGACACTATTTTAGCCGTTTTGAGTTGAGTTGGCA
>CAZPQE010000359.1:0-2060 GCA_964588615.1 uncultured Clostridia bacterium
GTGCGGGCCTTTGCGCAGAGAGTAGGCATCCTGGCGGTCAATACCTTCGATCCGCGTTTCCTGACTCAGACGAAGGTATCGGGAGACTTCTACAATCCCTATTCGCAGCAGTGGTCATTGGGCCTTCAGCGCCAGATCAACAGCAACAACGTCGCTGAAGTCCGCTATGTCGGCAACCACACTGTGGGATTGTTCCAGACCGTCAACGGCAACCCTATATTCGGAAACCTCTACAACGGGTTCACCCTTGCAGGCATAAACTTCCCGGCCTTCCGCAACTTTCTGCCTCCGGGACTCGTTCCACAGACCTGCGTCAACAACCCGGCCACTCCCGACAACGAAGCTGCCTGCAACGGCAGGGTGCTTGCCGGAAACGGCATCATCCGCACCCGCCAGAACTCGGCCAGTTCCAACTATCACGGCTTGCAGACCCGCTACAACGGTCGGCTGTATACCCAGTTGACTTTGGGCGCGTCTTACTCTCTGAGCAAGACGATTGACAATGCGAGCGAGATATTCGGCTTTGGCGAGAACGCAGCTGCGCAGCATCCGTTCAACATCACCGGTGGCGAGCGCAGCCTGTCAGGCTTTGACCGCCGTCACGCTTTCTCGATGAACGCCATCTGGGATATTCCTTATTTCAAGGATCAGTCGGGCGCAATCGGTCGTCTGCTCGGCGGCTGGCAGATCAACTCCACCTACGTGCTGGCCAGCGGCAGGCCGTTTACGCCGTCTCAGGGCTTCTTCAACCGCGCGATAGGCGGCGGCTACTTCGACAACGGATTCGCTCCTCTCGTCGGCGAAGTCGCCCGTCCGTTCTACGGCAACCCGGATGCTCCTCGCACCGAGGTGGGCATCAGCCAGGTCGATGCCAGCTACTACTACGGCACGCCTGTGCGCAACATGAGCGGCTTCTACTCTCTCAACGGGCTCAACAACAACGAGATTCGTGAAGTGAGCAAGAACGATGTCCGCTACATCGTCAACCTGCCTTACGCAGCGGTGCTCTTCGGCAATCCGTTCGGCAATGTTCCCCGCAACAGCGAGAAAGGGCCGCGCCTCAACCAGCTTAACCTCGGCCTCTTCAAGAACACCCGTGTCAACGAGCGATGGTCGATACAGTTCCGCGCTGAATTCTTCAACGCGCTCAACCACCCGAATCCGGGATACGGCGTTGCTGGCGGAGCCAGTCTTCCCGACCGCTTTATTGACGATGCCGGTCTGGAGGGATCGCGCTTCAACGACTTCGGCGACATGGAATTCGGTCGCCGTGTACTCCAACTCGGCCTGCGCATAATCTTCTAATCGCAGCGCCAGAGCGAAAACTGAAAAAGGGAGAGGTTCGACCTCTCCCTTTTTGTTCATACCAAAACCTGCGGGATCAATCCCAGGATTCTCCAGAACGGCCTTGCGCGCCGGAGGAGTTCAGCATTCATCGTTGGGGGGATTGAAGGATCGTGTCCTCATCAGAGTCATCTGCTGAGATCAGTTGTTCAGCCAACTGCCTTTGCAACTTTGGCGGAAGCTCACGGGCGGCAGCCAGCGCGACTTTCAATGCATGATCGTTTAGCTCATACTGTCTCAATCTACTACCACGAAATCCATCACGCGAGTTATCGGCGTCTGCTTCTTGTCGGCCAGCGGGTCGGTGAGAACTACTGTGATCGTGTAACGACCGGGCTTGACTCGCGCCAGACCAAGCTGCCCCATCTTTATCATCTGATCGCCCGTCCCCTGAACGGTTTCATCAGGCTCCTGATAGAGCAGCTTTCCGTTCTGACTTATGCTCATCTGAGCGCGAACCTGCGGCTTCCCGTCTTTCAACTTCGCGTTGTAGAGGGCGACCAGGTAGCGGAGATCGCGTTTGCGCGAAATCTGCCGGTCGGCGATGACGGCCACCGTGTCGGTCGATTTGGTGTCGCCGGGAGGCGCTCCGACCAGCACGAGGCTTGAAGCGGCAAACCGCCCTTTTGTAAGATCGGGTACTTCCAGATAGCGCGATACCGTGCCCGTGCCGCCGGTCTTGTTGTCGCGCACGGCTATGCGCACCTGATAGGCTC
>CAZPQE010000359.1:2070-2698 GCA_964588615.1 uncultured Clostridia bacterium
TGAGGTTTGCGGTTATCGTCTCACTGAATCCGCCGCGCAATTCGCCTGTCTCGTCGAAGACGAACCCAGCGACATCGAAGGTGGTTTGCTGCTTGCCTTCTACCTCATCGAACTTCAGGGTCCTGGGGTCTATGAGCAACTCGATGTCGATGGCTCCCTGACGGGGCTGAATGGCTTTATAACCCACCATCGCTTTCACGCTCACATCTCTGCGGGCAAGAGGCGAACGTATCGCGGCAAGGAGTTGGTCTCTCGGAGAAACGGCGGCAGCTTCAGCAGATGAGTCTTCTCTGGCGACATATCCCCTTCGAGAGTAGACCTTCAACCCGCCGCGACGGAGCCTGACTTCGAGCTTGCGGAATCTGCCGTCGAAGTTGGCGTCGAGTGGAGTGTAAGCGAGCAGATAGTATCCATCGCTGGTATCGATTATCTTGCCGATGCCTTCTGAAAAATTGTTCTTGTTGAGGACGGCGATGCCTCCCGTGGCCGAAGCCAGCGCGCGCAGGCCAAGCTGATCCTGAAGCACACTGGGGCCGAGCAGTTTGTCATCGATTCCGCGCCCGAATGTCCCCGTCCCTCCGCCCGGGCCTGAGTTAGCAAGCGAAGCGATGTCAGTCGGGATCGCGCT
>CAZPQE010000359.1:2708-7419 GCA_964588615.1 uncultured Clostridia bacterium
ATCCAGGCGATCCTGGAGGTGGCCATCAACGAGATGGCCAATGGCGCGCCGGTGGGCTTTACCATCGCCACGCCGGAGTTGGCCGACAGCCCTCGTATGTCCATTGTATGCACGGCCACTCCCGCGCGGGTCGCCTGTGCGGCCAGGCGGTTGATGACGCTGGTCATATCGACTCCGGTCGTTCCGATCTGCGAACTGAGAATGGGCATCCCTCCCGAAACCAGTATGAGAGATTTTCGACCGGGCAACTGCCTCAAGCTCTCGATGACGAAACTCGCCGTCCCGAGAGTCATCACTGCCCGCGTCATCTGAACCGTGTCGTCGAGAGGGCCGAACAGTTCTCGGGTGTCGTTATCTATGGCATTGAGTTCGCTCTCTGCCCTCTCTCCAGCAGCATCGACGAGCGGCTGCGGGGTTCCAGAAACCCTCTGTTCTCTGCCGCTCATATCAGCCGAAGCCGAAGAAGCGGTCGAGCTCAGCGGGGGCGTGGTGGGAGTGAGCGAAGCGATGGCTCGCAGGAGCAGTTCCCTGTTGGTGGTGAACTGTTGAAGCAGCCCACGGCCTCCGACCGTGCGCACGATGGCCGCGAGGTCGTTATCAGCTTTTTGCTCGTTGACGTAACGAGTGAGCATTTCTCGGACATAAAACAGGTCTTCGGCGCGAATGGTGAGGTCATCGATGACGAAAGCGAATATGCGCCGCACCTCCGCTTCCGAAACACCTTCGGTTTCGGGACGGCGAGCATCGGGAGCGGTCTTGTCCGTTGCTTTGGACTTACTGGATGCCTCGACGAATTCGAGGAAGGTTATATTCTGCTTCTTTCCGTTCTCGTAGAGTTCGAAATCGTCTTTGGTCAAATTGCGCACGATCTGCCCGTTCTTGTCTGTCACTACCGTATCGACCTGGACGAGTTCGGTGCTGATGCGAATGGGTTTATCATCAGCCGGTTTCTCTGTCTTCTTTTGCGGATAGACGATCATAGTCATTGAAAGAACAGCCAGGATTACGATCACTTTTCTGAGCATGAAAGCACCTCCTTGCCTGAAGCATCGCGTCTCTGATTTTATTACTGCATCACCGGGGCACGGGCGAAGTGAGCCGGTGATTTCGATCCACTGTTGCTTGCGGTGGCGGCATTATATCACCTCCGCTGAGGATGAGTTAAAGAATACTTTTACCTTCTGATGGCAGGCCGAATTCCATCGGGGCAGTCGTTTTGCGCGCCGATTTCCAATTTTTCGTAAAGCCTTCCAGAAACATGGAAAGAATAAGGTCGAGAGCCCGCGCCCGTTTTGATTAAATGCTTGTACAGTCGTGACTTAACAGGAAGGAAATTCGCGGTATCGGGATTGCTTATCTTATGAGCGCACATCCTTAGAATCTCTACCATTCTGTTCTGAACTTGGGGAGAGGTCGCCGCTCGGGCACAGTGGCGGCCTCCAATTTTTTTCCCGCTCATCACAGTCTGTTTGACACTCATTTTATCGTCGGCCATCGCCTGCGCGGAACTTCGTTGAGTGTCCACCTGCTTATCATGTTATAAATAGTCTGTACGCAAATGACAAAAACGGATTTTCTCGCTAGAGGGACTCATCGGCACTACGTACCTTATCTCGACATCATCATCGGTCTATCAACATCTCCACCAGCCGCCTCTTCTGCTCAAAGGTCGCTCCTTCCAGCCCTAACCTCACTCGCTCGCAGAATTCTTTCATCGTTTTCACTTTCTCGCCTATTTCTGCACTCCGATCTGCCTCCATCTCCAACTCCTTCTCCTGCTTCCCCAGTGCTTCCACTCTCTCTTCGATCTCTCGGCGTCTCCTTTGATACTCCTCCAATCCTATCACCCCTTGTAGATACGCTTCGGTCAGTCTCTCCATCTGCTTACCTAATCCTGTTCTCGCTCGTCTCAGGTTTTCTTTCCTCGCCTTTATCTGCTGTGGTTGCCATTCCCCTTGCTCCATCCTCCTGATCGCCGCTTCTATCTGCTCCGGTTCTTGTATTATCTCGCACACATCTTTCCACACTACTTCGTCTAACTCCCTCACCGGCATCGCCCTGCTCAGGCATCTCTGACTCAACCCGCTCATCGTCGGGTGGACCTTCCCTCTGCAAACATAATAGCTGTATCCCCCCAGGTCGCTTCGCCCTGTGCAACTCAACTTACACATCCCGCAACTGATCATCCCTCTCACCAAATACTCTCCCTTTTTGTTATTCCGTCTCGCTCTCTGACGGTTCTCTTCGAGTTTCTCCTGCGCAAGTTCAAACTCTTCCTCGCTTATTATTTTTGGCACTTGTGCCACTAATATCCATTCTTCTTTCGGCTGACGATCCCGACTTTCGTTCTTTCGTCCCACCGGCTTGAGCGCCGAACGTCTCTTTGTCGCTGGCCTCGTCCGCCATCGTCCTGCCCATACCTTCCCCGTGTATACAGGGTTGGTAAGTATCGCCCTCACTGTAGACACTCTCCAAAGCCCTTTCCCGGCAGGAGTTCTCACTCCCTGCGCCTGAACCCGTTTGGTGATTTCAGCTATACTCACCCCGCCTTCCAGGTATGTAGCAAATACCTCTCGTACTGTCGCCGCCTCTGCTTCGTCGATTGTGACTCCTTTGGGATCGCGCGGATGCTCGACCGAGAGTCGGTATCCGTAAGGAGACTTACTCCAGGGAAGCATCAATCCGGCTTTGAGTTTCATTTGTCTTCCTCTACGCATTCGTTCAGCTATCAGGCTCCGCTCGTATTGTGCAACAGCTCCTCGTATCTGCAACAGCAATTCTTCGTGCGGGTCTTGGCTCAAGGGCCGATCCAGGAACTCTACTTCACAGTTGAAGCTTCGCAGTTCTTCCACCAGCAGAACCATGTGAACGTAGTCGCGAGCCAAACGATCAGGAGCAGTGATAATTACACGATCAAGTTCAGCCTGAGACGCCAATTGCCGTAGCCGGTTCAGGCCGAGTCGTCCGAGCCAGGCTCCGCTACAACCGTCATCCCTGAAGATAAACTGATCTGACAGATGCCAACCTTGCTCACCAGCATAAGCCCGCAGCCTTTCAATCTGCTGCTCGATAGTCTGATGGTCAGTCTGCTGCTGAGTCGAAACGCGCGCATAAAGAGCCACTCTCATTAGACACCTCCTGAGTAGAGCCAGAGTCGGAAACTTCGACCGAGTTGGGAGAAAGCTGGGTCGAGATAGCCCATCGCAGAAGATGCTCATAAGCGCGATCCCACCGCTGCTGCCCGTCAGGGCGCTCAACGGATTGCCGCCGAACCTGCAAATGGTGTTTCTTTTATCCCTCCACGATGAACATTCTCATCGTGGAGAGTACATATCTACTGGCGGCTGGATTGGTTGCAATCTCGCCGCCTGGCTCGGCTCCTGATGAGCTGGACTGTCCGGCTCAGGCAGAATTTGTCATTTGTGATTAGACCATTAAAACCTGGTTTGAAGATAATCGAAAGCCTGATTGAGCATACAGGAGTTGTCTTCTATGGGGTCTGTCTCGTCACTTAAACATGTGCTGTAATTGATTAACGATCTGGCAGAATGAATGACCGCCTATTGACAAAATCACGCAATCATCCTGTATTGCCTCGCTCGTGACACTCACTGATGAACAAATAGAGAACCTACCACGCGAAATTCTCATTGAGTTGGTTCATGCGCTTATGAGGGAAATAGCCCTACTCCGCGCGCAACCCGAAGAACTACGCCGCAAGGCCAATTCCCGACCGGCTTCCTCAAACAAATCTAAACGAAAGAAGAATCCCAAACCACCGGGTCATAAGCGCGGTCAAGGCTCGTGGAGAAGGCTCTCGGCGCAGTCGGAAGAAGAATATAGCCAGAACCTGATTGATGTTCCAATAACTCAAAGAGCCTGTCCCGATGGCGGCGGCCTGCTCACCGATGATGGCCAGGAAATAGTTACCGAAACGGAAGTGCCCCCAATGCCCAAGCCCATCATCAAGGCTTATCAGGTGCATATGTGCAAGTGCAGCGGATGCGGAAAGCGGCTTAGGGGATTGCACCCGGAGGTGGCAGCAGATCAGCAGGGAGCGACGACACGCCGTCTCGGATTACGCGCTCAAGCTGCGGCACATCTGCTTCATTACCAGATCGGAGTGCCGCTACGGAAAGTTCCGGAGGTCTTATAGCGGTTTTCATGTTTGTGCGCCCTGATAACCGGAGTGACGAAACCATCCCAGGATGTCTTCTCTGGTGATGGAAGAAAATCCTTTTTCCGGTGCATCGAAAAGTTCTTCGAGCGTTCGCGGTTTGAGCTAACGCAATATGCTTTTGACCTTTGACCAGCAATTTTCTATTGGATTGAAGTCCGGCGAATACGGCGGCACGGAAATTACACGCGCACCCCTCGCGCGGGTGGCTTCTTCAATCTCATCGGCTTTATGAATCTGACAGTTATCAAAAAGACAATGTCGCCAGGTTGCAGAGTTGGGGCTAGCATTTCTTCGACGAAGTAAATCATCGTTTCGCCATCGATGGGGCCTGGGAGGCTCAAGGCAGTAGGCATCCACGCCAACCCCATCGCGCCTATTGTAGAAATGTTCCCTTTGTGATCTGCGGGAACTTCGTCCTCGACCCGTGGTCCGGGAGCGGCACGCGCATAAAGCCGGGTCATGGCCAGGTTAGAACCCATTTCATCAACGAAGACGGAGCCGTCGGGATCCAGCTTGTCGGTTAAGCGGCGG
>CAZPQE010000360.1:0-7401 GCA_964588615.1 uncultured Clostridia bacterium
ATAGTTTCTCCGAGATAACGAGCGATAGAGCGCGGAACGGAGTTGATTCTCATCAATACCGCTGGCTCATCGCTAACACCGTGATAGAGCATTGCAGGGATGTTATTGACTGCGCGCTTGGCTTCTTCAGTCAGTTTCTCGAAGTCAAGTCCCGAAGAGGGAATCTTACTCAAGGCCGAAAGCCCCCACGTTCCAGCATTGGCTAGAGCACGGTAGATACCTTTGCAAGCCTCGGTGATGGCTTTGGTGAGCAATTCATCTTTGGGGTTTTTGAAATACTTGATGGCAATCTCGCCGATGGTTTCGCCAGCAACCCAAGCCTGTGCAATTTCTGCAATGTGCTGTTGTGACTTTCCACCGCCGCCGATCTCTTCCAAAGACTTTCTGATCTGCGGAACTTTCATCATCACGCCGACCAGTTGCGGCAACACTGAGCGATTGGTTGAACCGAAAAGGCTTTCCGGCTTCCAATCCGATGGCTTGAGCTTCTTCTGAAGCTGTTCCATTTCAAGCAATGCGGTTCGCACGCCTTCGGGTGAAAAGCCGGTGGTATCGGCCAACGCGGCGTTTTCGGGATGCTGCGAAAGTTTTCTGGCGTATTCTTTGGTTGCTTTGAGCAGGGCTTCAGCACTTTTTTTATCCTGATTGCTGGGACTGGCTCTGAGCTTTTGGTAGCCGAGTGTATCCCGTAGCTTCCGATCTGCCTCAGCTAACACAGCTTCGAGGTTTCGCTTTTCATTCCACAGGTGCGCGATATAGCTGCGAAAATCTGTCCACTCGTCTCTTTCAATCACGGCAGTCAAATTATCAAGGATCAGGCTATCCATCTCGCGCAGCATCGCTACCAGCCTTGAAACCAACTCTTCGTGCGCGTCTTTGACGTATTTAATAACTTCATCAGGATCGTTTCCAGCGGCGATGCCGACTACACCAACCGAATCATGGTCAATCCGTCCCGCTCTGCCTGCCAGATTCCAGAAAGCGCGTTTGGGCATCTCTTTCATTGACCTGTCCTGTGGCAAATAGCGACTTGCAAGAAACACAGACGACACCGGGAAATTAAGGCCCTGAGCAATCGTGGTCGTTGCGCACAAAACGCGCAGATAGCCTTTTTCGGTCAGCCATTCGATGAGTAAACGTGTTTCCTCTGACAAGCCAGCGTGATGCACGGCGACACCTTTGTCGAGCAGGGAAATCAATTCAAATTCGGGGCTGATTTCGGTCTTCAAAAAACGCTGCACCAGCTTGATCTCTTCATTATCCGAATGAAGTACAGGCAAGCTGGCCGCAACGTTTCGTGCCATCGTCCACGTGTGGTCAATTTTTAAGGCAATCGCGATGCTGGTCCCTCGTTCACAAAAGACTTTTGCCATTGCTCCGGCGGCGTTGGTCAGAGATTTGGCATCGGTAAACGAAATGTTGAGTGGTTTGTCGGGGCCGCCTGCTTGATGGCGGCCTTTGAGGTGAATTGTTCGGGGCGTAGTTGCGAGCGTTTCGTAGATCAGTTTCCATCCACCCCTGACTGAAGAATTAGGTTCGACGTGGAAGATGCCAATGATTCGCTCATTAGGCAGCCACGCGCTCGTTCCAATGCTGATGGTTTTACCGCCCTCCGGATCAAGCCATTTGGTCAGGTCTTCGGCGTTCGGCACATGTGGCATCAAGAGCAGAAAGTTCGCCGTTGAGCAATCCTGCTTTATCGTCGCCAGCAACAATTCGATTCTCAGGCCGCGCTCTTTGTCTTCAAGGTTATGCGCTTCGTCAATGACCGCGAGCGCGAGCGGGCGCGGGACTTTCTTGTTGCGGATAATTAGATTGAGCTTTTCCGGTGTCGAAACCAGAACGTGAAAGGAATTGGCTGACTGCGTGGCCGAAAGCAAACCCTCCTCGCAACTGTCAATCTCTATTGCGGCAGACAATGATTCAACATTGATACCGAGCGGTTCAAAATCGGCGCGCAGGCGGCGCGCGATCTGTGCGACCAGTGCGCGAGTAGGGGCGACATAAGCTACCCATCCCTGGTCGTCATCGAACTGGTTCAATGCCTGCAAAATCCGGAACTGTGCCAGGATTGTTTTGCCACCGGAAGTTGGCAAATTGACAACTACGGCATGAGCTCCTTGATCAAGCAGCCCCTGTTCTTGAATTGCCACACGTTGGGGCGGCAGCAACTCAAAAAGTGATCTGGTCTTCGTGATCTTCTCGACAAACCGAGTAACCCGCGAATTAACCGCGCGGGCGACATACCAGACTGAGGCGGAAACCATCTGACGCGCCGCAACCTGTAGCCAGCGCAACAGCATTTCCAACTTGATGTCTCGGGCTGAATCTGCGCTGTGCTGGGCGGCTTCGAAATGCTGGTCAAGATTGGCAGCGATGGCAGCATTGTCGCCTTGAAGCATATAGACTGCCAGCAACTCTGTTGCTTTCGCCCAGTGATACAACGTGATCAAACGATAAGCAGATGAATGCGAAGTTTCATCCGTCGTTCCGTTCGGTTTGAGCAACCCGGCTTCATATTTTTTCTGATCCTCCCGAAGCCCCGCGATGATTTCGCGTATGCCGTCAAGGTCGTCCCACTGATTTTTGCGGAAGAGCCGCAGCCAACAATCGAACAGTCGATACAGAATACGACGATCCCACTGTACTTCAGCGACCGAGGGTACTGCAGCCTCTTTGGGGTTCTCGCGCAACCATCGGCGCATATCAATTCCACGATCACCACAATACGCTACTGCCGCCAGGTGTAACAGATGAAGGATACGTGCAGTCTCTTCTCCAGGTACAGTCAGCACTCGGCGTAACTCGTAAGCGCGAAAAGCTCCGGCTTTCGCCTGCTCACGCAATATTTCATTCCCAACAGTCGGATTGAGAACGGAGTCCAGACCTTCAATCGCCGCTACTTCGTAAGCTGTCGCTACCTGTTCAAGCAATTCATTATCATCCGTCCTGGTGGCAAACTCGAAAGACATCTGTTTGCCGACTGCCGCATTGACTAGGCGATATTCCGCCACCTGCTGCGCTCGCTCACGTCGCGTCTTCCCGACGGCCTGCACAGCCCAATGCTGTTCAAGATGGTCTGGTAATTTCCCAGTGACGTTCATCTTCGGAGGCTCCTTGACTGATTGACCTGTTGCGCCAGAGTCGAAATCATTCCAAGCGGAAGATAAAACGCCAGCAGTTCGACAGATGTTTCTTTCGGACAGCCCTTTGCCAGTTTCGATATTTGCCCCTCAAGGTCTTTGGCATCGGGTTTGACATCGCGCACCAGCACTCCGAACAGAGCGATATCGGTTTTATTTTGCAAATGTTTTGTAGCCGCTTACTGGAAACGAGAGTTCCAGTTTGTCTGACGAGCATGGTAAGCCAGGTAGAGGAACAGTTGATCTTTGGCAGCAGGATTGTCACGTAGTGTTTCCAACTGTTCCACGAGACCATTGGGCTTTGTAACAACCTGCGGTGGATACTGCGCCTCGCCAGATGTCTTTACTTCACCGAAGGCCAACCGGCACGAGCCATTTTGCAACTGAAAGCCAACCAGATCGGCCCCGGTAGGGCTAGCGTTCCTGTTTCTCAAATCACGGCTCGAAGGCCATGGGAAATCGCAGGCGCGATGATCCGTCAGCCAAGCTTCGGCCAAAGCTTCCCCAACTTGCCAGTCTTTCAAAGCGGGTGGCTGATTGAGTATCTCTCGCAACTGCGCAACCTCGAATTCAGTAGTGGTGACTTCGTTGAGCGCCTGCGCTATATCGGCTTGCCCCACATCATCAAAGAGAATACTGCCGACATGATGACGCAAAGCGGCCTTCATCTCCGGCTCTGTGAAGGCAAGCCCCTCTGCTTTGACTTGTTCCCGCTGTTGCGTGTAGCAACGCTTTCCTTTAGCGATTTTTCGGCCCATAACGGTGTTGTTGGCGCAGCTAATGTATCACAACTTTGTTAAACTTGAGTATCTCCCATCCAGTCCGCTTCGTGCGGATGGTTGACCGAATGGTTTAACCCTTCACCCCCTCTCTTGAAACCCTTCCGAGCGGCAAATATAATTGCGCCTTCCGGCAGGCTCTTTAATCTGTCATACTGCCCCGGCCTGCGGTTAAATCTTATGGAAACAATCCTGCTATCGGTCCACAGGGAGGTCTAATGTTAGTTCCGAAAGTCCAACTCATTCCGCCGCCTGAGAAAGTGTGCGACCTGCTGCGCGAGACCGGCGCATTGCGCGAAGGCCACTTCGAATTTCCAAACGGCAAGCACTCCGATCTCTATTTCCAGATGCCGCTCGCCATGCGCTATCACGGAAACGCCAGAGTGCTCAATGTCGCCCTCTCGCGCCTGCTGCGCCGCGAGCCTGAAGTCCTCTCCGCCCTGCCCGATTGCGCCATCGTCGCGCCCGCCGCCGGAGGCATCCCCGTCGCCTTCGGCGTGCGCGAGGCATTAAACGCCAACCAGATTTTCTGGGCCGAAAAAGAGGAAGGCCGCTATCACTTCCGCCAGTACCTCGACGCGCGCGGCCTCAAGTGCATACTCGTCGATGACATAGTTCGCTCGGGCCGGGGTTTGAAGATGATGGTCGATCTCATACGCGAGGCCGGAGCCGAAGTGATCGCCATCGGCTCGCTGGTTCACTACAAGGACGCTCAACTCGATCTTGGCGACATACCTTACTACTGGCTCGTCGATCTGGACTGCAAGTTCTACCCGCCCGATGAATGTCCGGCCTGTCTCGCCAACACGCCGCTTGAAAAAGTATGGGTGTAAATAACGAGGTGACAAAAATGCAAATCATGAAATCCCGCTTCACGTCGCTCCGAAAAATTTTGCCGGCTATCGCCCTGACGCTGCTCTCGACGACGGCGCTGGCGCAGGAAAAACAACAGGCATCGCTGATTCAACTGCCGCCTGGGGCTCAAGCGAAAACGGCGACGGTCTACGGCGCTAAAATCCATTACCTCGAAGCCGGGAGCGGCCCTGCGGTGATTTTCCTTCACGGGTTGGGAGGCAGTTCATCGAACTGGGCGCCGAATGTCGCGCCGCTCGCCGCAAAATACCGCGTCATCGTGCCTGACCAGATTGGCTTCGGTCGCTCGGATAAACCCCTGATCAATTATCGCGTCGGCACGCTGGTGGATTTCCTGAACGGCCTCTACAAAGAGCTCGGGATCGAAAAGGCGTCTCTGGTGGGCAACTCGCTCGGAGGATTCACCGCCGCCGCTTTCGCTCTCGCCTACCCTGAGAAAGTAGACCGCCTAGTCCTTGTAGACGCCGCAGGTTTCGCTCTTCCAAAAGACACCGACCCGCACATTCTGAGCGCGCTCAATGCCTCGACCCGCGAGGGCATCAGGCAAATCATGTCGACGATCTTCTACAACAAACAGATGTACACAAACGACGCGGCGGTCGAGATGATGTTCGCGCAAAAGATCGCATCAGGCGACGGCTACACCGTTCAGAGGTTCATCGAATCAATCGCGCGCGGCGAAGATGTGCTCGATGGAAAACTCGCTTCGCTCCGCCATCAGACACTCATCATCTGGGGCCGCGAAGACGCGCTCACTCCGCTCGCTCTGGGCGAACGCTTCAAGAAGGAGATTCCCAACTCGGAACTTTTCATCATAGAAAAGTGCGGCCACGTCCCGCAGCTTGAAAAAGCCGCCGAGTTCAACGCGGCTCTCATGAAATTCCTCGGCGGCTCTGCTCACTGAGATGAAGAGTGAAGAGGAGATTGGCCTGCGTATTCTGCACCCCTGCACCCCTGCACCCCTGCTCCTCTTCACTGCACAGAGCGCGCTTCCTGTAATCGCTTCAATATCTCTTTCGCAATTTTGGGCGCAGCGAAGTTGCCGTCGAAAGCGGTCACTTTTCCGCTCGTCGCCTGAATGCTCCTTTCCGCCCCTGTGACTGAATAGGTGAAAGTGTAGGTGAAGAGCGGGCGGTCGAGAGCCACGCGCAGGTCGGCTGCGCGAGAGTCCTTTATTATCGTCAATCCCAGAGATTGAAATTCGGGACGCTTTCTCAATTCGGCTTCAAGCTGTTCGGGCTTGAGGAACACCGTCATCGATGAAATAAAAATCGTCCGCGCCGCGCGCAATATCTCTGTCGGGTCGGCGCTCGAAAGGTTCGGGCGAAAAGGCTGCGCGCCGTTGCCGCGCGAGATGATGAGCCGGGCGGGAGTGAACTCTCCTATCTCAAGCTCGCGCGCCAGTTCTCCGAAACTCTTCTCCCACACATCGCGCTTGATGCCTCCGCCCTCGACGAGCAACTGGCCGAACCCTGAAGCCACCAGCCGCGCGCTGCGTCGAACGCGCGATTGAAACTCTTTCATTTCAAGCCCCGTTTCACTCGCCGCCTGCTCTGCGCTGAGTTCGGAGAGGAACCGTTGCGACGCGGCGTTGACGGGTTCGGTCTGCGGGTTTCGGCTCACTGCGGCTCCGGTCTGCTGGAGAGCTTTCAAAAAGCGGTCGCGGTCTTTTTCCACCAGGCGGTCGAGCGCGTTCTGCTCCGGGTAGAGAGCCAGCGCGCGTTCGCGGTCGAATATGCCTGTTCGCATGCCGCCAACGACTGTGCGCACTTCATCTCGGAAAGATTTCACGCCCTCGAAATGACAACTCATGCAGGAGCGACCGTTTCTGATCACGGGGTCCTGAGCGTTGTTGCGGTCGGCGACTATCTCGATGGGCGCTTCGTCCAATCGATTGCCTTTTCCGTCGGCCAGAAAATAAGCCTGAAGCCCGTTGGGGAGGTTGAAGATAATTTCGCCTCCTGCCGGATTGAGTCGCACAGGATCGCGGAAGATATTCTCGCGGTCGAGGCTGCTGCGGAAATCGAAGCTCTTCCAGTAAGCGCCGTAGGCAGTCAGGTGTCGCTCAAGCACGCGATTGTTTTCCGACACGCCGCTGGAGCGCAGGCCCGCGCGGGCGACGTTCTTTTCTTCGGCCAGATCGCGCGCCGCATCGACGCCGAGCATTTTTTCAAGCTCGCCTGTGGTGCGCGGCAACGCCAGCAGATCGTGATAGAGCGGCGGAGATGAGGCATTTGCCGCGAACCAGTCGGCCCGGACATAAGGCAGCGCCGCGCCCGAAAGCACTCGAATCACTTCCGTCTCGCCCGAACGTATGCCGTAAGGGTAAGCCGCAAGCAGATTGTTCCAGGTTTGCGCCGTCCACTGATAATCGCGCAGATCGATTCGAAAGATGGTCTCTGCCGCATCGATTGGCGCAGGCTCGGTGATCTCTCTGTGCCAGGAAAGCGAGTTGATGAGCTTGGAGAGAGCCGCGCGATTGTAATCCATGTCTTCGTCCGTAGCGGCGGCGTTGTGGAGATGAGCGAGCGAGAAATATCTCAGGAAAGGCCGCGCGCGTTCGTTCGCACGAAAGAGGTCTTCGCGGATAGCTGTCAGTATGGCCT
>CAZPQE010000361.1:0-7337 GCA_964588615.1 uncultured Clostridia bacterium
CAGTCGTTGGGTCAGGCTCCTGACCCGCATGAATTGCGATGGTGGAAAACTTCATCAATCGCTCCCGAACAGATTTTATGATCAGGACTTACTCTAGCATTTCAGGCGTGCTTGATAAAGTCCGGGGGGCGATTGCGCGGCGGCAGGATAGATATTTTACTTTCAGCGGTCGGGGCTGTCGCAAAGCGGGCTAGAGAGAGAAACCGATCACCTGAGCGCGTGCGCTCCCATCTGCTTTTTGTGTTCACCCGACGGACACGATGTATTCCGTCACTACTGAACTGCGCTCTCGCGCTCGTCAGCCGGGTTCGAGCGATTCGCGCACGGTGATGATGAGTTCATCGACTGTTTCAGCGGTGAAGGATGCCTCGCCATCTGCGGGGCAAATCCATGCATAGACATTCGGGATGCGAACTGAAACGCCCCCCTCTTTGTGCTCGAAAGTAGTCGGCCTTCATCCCTTGAGCATTTTATGCTCTCCGCAAATGGGGATTATTTATATCTTTTATACTGTCGGATGCAAGCCGAGAATGACCCATAGCCGTCGAAGATTAACAATGAGATCGTTATTCATTCGCAAAATTTCAACTGTCGCTCTTCCTGAAGCGGTAAGACCAACTATGTAAAGCCTGTCTTTGCTCCGCTCGAAATGGGCTTCCCGTTTCTGCCTGCGCGGATGAAACAGACGCACTCGCTTTCCGGTTTCCGGGTCGCGCCCGCTGATTCGATTCCATTTGAACCCATTGCAAGAACGACAACATAAACACAAATTGTCCAGTTGTGTCTCGCCGCCTTCAGATTCGGGAATTATGTGATCGACTTCGAGATGGATGCCGAGCAATTTCTCAGGGCTGCGGCAATAGGCGCAATGGGGTTCAATGAACTCTGCGCGCAATGCGCGGCTCAAAGATTTCAGCGCCGAACTCAATCTCCATCTCCTCTCGCACTCTTCGCTTCCTTTCGCTGATCGAGAATGAACTGCGCCTTCGCTTTGTTCTGCGACACTCTCAGATATTCGCGCTTGAGTGATTCCATCTCACCTCGCTCCCGCGCGCTCAAACTGCCCTCGCCCTCTTTTCTCAACAACAAGCTAAACCGCCGCTCGCGCCTGGGCGAAAGAAAGCCATTCGCTATGGCCTGCAATGCCTCATCGTCGAGCATCATCATTCGCGCCAAATCCGTCGCCAGTTCAGGAGCCAGATCGTCCGACATCGGAGGCAATGCAGTCTCTATCGCTGAGACGATCACGTCTTCAGCGTTGCATCCGGCAAGATGCGCGGTTCTCTTCACCCACCTGTAAAGTCCTCCCGGCAAACGCAACTTCAACTCTGTTGCTCCCATAACTCTCTCCTTTCACTCCAGGAACAAACTGCCCTGATCCATCGACCGCGAGGCCGCAGGGAAGTCATAAGCGAGGAGTGCGATTCAAAAAACCTATCTGTATCAAAACGGCTCGTAGATTTCTTCTATCGCGTCGCGCTCTTCGCTGATGGCCTTGTGTTAAACGCGCAGTGACCAGATAGTTTTTACAACCCCAACCATAGACGCAAAGCGTCATCCAGGTCTGTTATATCCGGAGCAGACAACTTTCCAACTCTCTGGGCTATAAGATTCTGCCGCACAGTATAGACACATCGTTTGACGGCTGTTTCCGCATTCAGGCCGGCTCCAATCCTTCAGCGCGAATTCGCCTGCCAGAAGCGATCCGGTCTTACTGGTCAGCGGAAGAATGAAAACGTCTTTGGAAATATGAGGCGCGCTGACGATAACTGCTGGCCTGATTTTCGAGCCTGATAAATCTGAGAACGGGTAACGCACAAGCACGACCTCACCCCTTGAGTAGCTGCTCATAAACGTCATCCTCTTCGTTATCCCAGATCGATGCTAATGAAGACTCGCTGGCCCGCAACCAAAACTCAGCTTCGTCAGAAAGAATCGTGACCAGCACTTCTGCTCCTTCTGGAATATCTATCTGCTCCAGAAGTTCGATTCTACCCTCTCTGACGATGGCTTTGACTGTATTCATCATAATTCGATGCCTCGCTTGGGCATCAGGATATCTGTTCATTGATTCGCCGGGTCTGACATTTACTTGTGCCTCTCTCCACAGCCTGCTTCCAGCATACTCAATCCGGCTGAGGATTTCATCCTTCGCCTCCTGGATGAATATCCATCAATGTCAGCTTTCTCCGAACAAGCTCACCTGCTCCGGCGCGCGTCCGCTCGGAGGATAATCATAACCAAGATGCTCGAACGCGCGGCGAGTGGCCACTCTGCCGCGAGGAGTGCGGTTCAAAAAACCTATCTGTATCAAATACGGCTCATAGATTTCTTCTATCGCGTCGCGCTCTTCGCTGATGGCCGCCGAAAGCGTTCCCAACCCGACAGGGCCCCCCTCGAATTTGCCTATGATCGTGTGCAGCAGCTTGCGGTCTACTTCATCGAGCCCGTATTCATCGACTTCCATGCGGTCGAGAGCCTCGCGCGCAACGGCGTCCGTCACTCGCCCGTCGTGACGCACCTCGGCGAAATCTCGCACACGGCGGAGCAATCGGTTGGCAATTCGCGGAGTCCCCCGCGAGCGGCGCGCTATCTCGTCGGCCCCGCTCTCTTCGAGGTGAACCGAGAGTATCCCCGCTGAACGCAGCGCGATCACTTTCAAATCTTCCGGCTGGTAAAAATCCAGATGCAGCGGGATTCCGAACCTCCCTCGCAGGGGAGCCGTTATCAACCCCGCCCGCGTGGTCGCCCCGACGAGCGTAAATCGAGGGAGGCTGATCTTGATCGAACGGGCAGACGGCCCCTGCCCGATGATGATGTCGAGTTGAAAATCTTCCATCGCCGGATAAAGCACTTCTTCGATAGTCGGGCTCAGCCGGTGAATCTCATCGATGAACAGCACATCGCCTTCTGAAAGGTTGGTGAGCAGAGCGGCGAGGTCGCCCGCTTTTTCGATGACCGGCCCGGCGGTGGTTTTTATCTCGCTGCCCATCTCGTTGGCCACGATGTATGACAGCGTGGTCTTTCCTATCCCCGGCGGGCCGTACAACAAAACGTGATCCAGCGCCTGATTGCGACGACGAGCCGCTTCGATGAAGATCGAGAGGTTGTCTTTCACTTTCTGCTGGCCGATGTATTCGCGCAGCCACTTGGGGCGCAGGCTCAATTCGAATTGCTGTTCATCAGGCTCCGCCGAGTCGCCTGATACGATTCTCTCTTCTGACATCTGTCACGCTCCGGGTATGCTAGTGGGGGTTTCTGACCTCGGAGTTTAACACAGTTTGCGCCTCCCTCCCCAGCCTCTCCCATATTTTGTGGGCGGCAGGTATAATCCCCCAGGCAGTCGAGAGTCTGAAGTCTGGGGTCGAGAGTCAGACTCCAGACTCCAGACTCCAGACTCCAGACTTACCATGGCAAGATTCCTCCACATATCCGATATTCACCTCGGCATAAAGCGATACAACCTGCCCGACCGCACGGGCGATTTCTTCCGCGCCTGGCAGGAAGTCATAGAGCGATACGCCATCGGTCGCCGAGTCGATTTCGTGGTCATCGCCGGAGACCTCTTCGACCGCCGCAACGTCGATCCGCAGGCGGCCAATCACGCGATGCTGATGCTCAGGAAACTCGAAGCCGCGCGCATACCCGTTCTGGTCATCGAGGGCAATCACGACTCTCACGAGTTCACTTCGCGATTTAGCTGGCTTCGCAGTTTTTCTCAATGGGGATACATGCGCCTGCTCGAACCTCAGTGGGTCGACGGGCGGCCCGCGCTCGCTCCCTGGAACGAGGAGAGCGCCTCCGGCTCCTACATCGATATAGGAGACGCGCGCATATTCGGATCGATCTGGTTCGGCACGACCGTTGGGCAGGCTCTCCCGATGATGGCCGAAGCCGTAGGCAAAAATCGCCGCCAGGGAGCGACCAACATCCTGCTGCTGCATTCCGATATCGAGGGGCAGGTCGCGCGGCAGGTTCAAAGCGCCCTGGAACTTTCCAAACTCGCCCTCCTTCGAGACAAGGTGGAATATCTGGCGCTCGGTCACACCCACAGGAAATTCGACATAGAGCAGTGGGCGTTCAATCCCGGCTCGCTCGAAGCCTGCAACGTCGATGAGGTGATGGTAGAGCGCGGCGCTTACCTTGTAGAAACAGACGGGCCTGAAATCAAAACGGAATTCTTCAGCGCGGGCGCCGATTACTACCAGCGGCCTTTCAAGCGAATCGAATATCAGGCGCGAAGCCAGGATGAGCCTGACCTGGTGCGTCAGGAAATACTGGATTTCCTCCGCCAGGAATGCGCGTCAATCGATGATGAGGATGAACTTCGAAGGCCAATCATCGAACTCACGCTTCGCGGGCAACTGGCCTTCAAAAATTCTCTGCTGCGGCTCGACAAGATCAAGGAACAGGTTATCGAAGAACTTCGCCCGCTCGGTTTGATAATTAGCAACAAGACGGTTCCCAAACAACTGGCTGTAGCTCTGGGGCTGGGGCGCGACACGCCGCGCAGCGAGCGAGAGTTGAAAGTGATCGAAGATATAATTCGCTCCGACCCGCGATTCGGCCATCGCGCCAGAGAGTTCGCCGCGCTCGTGGTGGAAGCCAAACGGCTGGCTCTGGAAGGCGAAGGGCCGGAAAAGATTCTGCGGCTCGTCGAAGACCGATTGTTTGAAGAGGCAGGGGGCGGGGGTGAAGAGATGCAGGGGAGCAGGGGCGCTGGGGCGCTGGGGTGAAGAGTGAAGAGTGAAGGGTGAAGGGTGAAGAGGTGGAGGGGAGCAGGGGAAATGCAGAATGTAGAATGCAGAATAGATTTGAGCCGGATTATCATTCCGCACTCTGCATTCGGCACTCTTCTACTGACTCCAGACTCCTGACTCCAGACTCCTGACTCCTGACTCCTGACTTTTTATGAGCAAACCTCCTGAGGAAGGCGAGATATGGGAATGGCGGGCGTTTGGTCGCATAAGCGATGAGCTTGCTCTGCGAGTGCATGACTATCCTGTCAGGATGGACATACTCGATCAAACCGTCCGCGACATTTACTTCATCTCTCCGACCAGCGATCAGAACGTGAAGCTTCGCAAATGGCGCGGGCTGTGGTTGCTGAAATTCAAGCTGCTGTTGAAAAAAGGCCGCAACTCGATGGAATTTTACAGCGAGACTTCGCGCATGATGTTCGCTTTTCCCGTGTACCGCTCCACGCTCGACCTTGCAGCCAGGCTGCTCGAAGTCAGTCTCTCAAAAAACGACGTGACGGGAGTCTCTTTCAAGAAAGATCAGTTCATCGAGGCGCTCGCTCTGGCCCAGCCGCCTGCGCGCATAATCGAGGTTGCGAAGGTGAGATCGCAGTTCGAATTCGAGGGCGGATGGGTAGAGATTGCCGATGTCGAATTCCCTGGATTTCAGACGCAGACGATTTCGATTCATTCGCCCCGGATAGAAGCGGTCGAAAGCGCGCTCGACAAACTGCGGCCTGACTCTCGGATGGAAGCGATGAATTATGTTCAGGCGTGCAGGCGGTGGGGTTGAATCATTCTTCCTGCCCTTTTCCCAGACGAGCGCGCTGCTTGCGCTCGGTTTCGTGCAGTATGGCTATGGGCACCGGCCTTCCTTTGTCGTCGATCAAAGAATAAACCGGATCGCGCATGGCTTCTTCGATGGGGATGAACCTTGCGCCGAGCCCTCTGTACCAGGCGAGCAGGTCAGCGAGGCTGTCGCAGAAAAACTGATTGGCCTTGAGCATGAGTATGTGCCTGATTTCGCGCCCGGCGCGCTTGCGCGCAATCGAGCGGGCGCGGAGTGAAGCGTCGAGCAGGAGTTTCTTGAAATAATCCCTGATGAGTCCGGCGCAGGCGTGGTCTGAGCGGGCCAGAGCCGAGCAGTAGGGTTCGCTGAATTTGTCGGTGGGGGCGACGATGGTGGCAAGCACATTCTGGTAGCCGTTGGACTGAAGCCAGGCTTCGACCTGCTCGCGGGTCTGGCGGCTCTGATTGGATTTCATTCTCGGATAGCGGAAATATTTCGTCGCCCTGCCTTTCCACAGCGGAGCGAGCATCTCTTCGTTGCGGGCGATATCATCGAAGAAAGCGCCTATGGCTTTTTCCTTGACCTTCCTGCGGCTGAAGGTGAGGTTCCCGACCAGGTTGCCGCTTTCGACCCATTGCGCGAGCAGGGTTTTGTCTGCGTACATCCCGCTGACGAAAGCCAGGGCGGGAGGCATCGAATTCTGGCGCAGAGCGGCGACGATCTTGTCGAAATTCTCCCGGTTGTTTTCCCATTCGCACCAGCTATCGATTCCCTTCTCCGGCTCTCCGCTCGACAGGATCATCCCATTTATGGTCAAAGCGATCTCCATGCCTTCGAGCGAGCGGCTCTGGCCAAAATCTTCATCCTGTTTGTGAACTTTGAGCAGCGCGGCGAGGGCAGGAATCTCGTCGAGGTCTTCCATGCACTTCGACAGCCGAGACCTTTCAACTTTCGCCCTCTCGCGCTGGCATCCTGCGGGCGCGATCAGCGCCAGCGTGAGAACTGCGGTGAGTATGATCCTCATCCTGATGAGGGATAAATCAGAAACTCTCATCGTGTTATTTCGCCGACTCGATTCAGAACAGAGAGTATATGAACGGCGCACGAGCCAGTCCAGTCCATCCATTCCTCCGCCCGGAGCGGGCGGTAAAAGACGAATCCGTATGCGAGAGGTCGCAGCCAGGGAGAGCGGATAGAATCCGTATTGGAAGAACGCGCGATGAAAAGGGCGAGATGGTTTGAGTGCGCCTTGATCTTGTGAGAGCCGTCTTCCTGCATGATGGATCAACCCCTAGGGGATTCCTCCAATTGCCCTTGTTCCGTCAATCGGCCTGGGATAGAATCTCGCGCGGGTTGGGCAGTTCCGTAAGCATTAATTCCCAACGAACAATCAAACTCTGTTGAAAGGAGTGAGCTTTCGGCGCGGTGTATCCGCAATCGGCAGAGCCCCCGCAAGCTTATGCTTTATATGAAAAGGTCGCCTTCACGCTCGAAGTCTGCATTCGATAAGAAGTGGTGCGCGTTGAGCATCGGACTGATCAGCCTGATATTTTTCGTCGCGCTTGCCGTCGAAATGCGCCCCGCGACCGCGTTTGCAGGACCGGTCGACATCACGACGTTTGGGACACCCTACACTCAAAACTTTGATACCCTCCCCGCCTCCGGCTCTGCAACCTGGACGAATAATTCCACGATTCCCGGATGGTTTCACGCGCGAACGGGGACAGGCACGACTATAGTGGCCAATAACGGCGCCAGCAACGCCGGGAACCTCTACAGCTATGGGACAGGGACCGCTACTGACAGGG
>CAZPQE010000362.1:0-7325 GCA_964588615.1 uncultured Clostridia bacterium
AAAGGGTGTCAAACTCGGCTCCGGGACGCGCGGGAAAATCTCATAATGGCTTGATTTCTGCGGTTTTGATGTGGATACTGTTGCGTGCCTGTTTTCGGACAACCCTAAAACACCCGGACGCTGCCCTCGGAGGGCAGACCATGAGGAGGCAGATGACTAAGGCAGAGCTTGTAGAGGAAGTGGCGCGCGCGGCTGAATTGAACAAGCGCGATGCCGAGGTTATAGTCGAAACTGTTTTCGAGTCGATAATCGCCGCGCTGCACAGAGGTGAGAAGGTTGAGTTGCGCGGATTCGGCAGTTTCCGCACCCGCGAGCGAGGCCCGCGACGCGGGCGCAATCCCAAGACCGGCGAACCGGTCGATGTTCCGGCCAAGAGGGTTCCCTACTTCAAACCCGGCAAGGAACTCAAGGAATATTTCACCGAAGGGCCGGGCGGCGAAGCGACTCACCAGCAAGCCCAGACGGCTGAAGCAGCAAGCCCGATGGTCGAGGCAGTTCTGGATTCAGGCAGCGAATAGCTGCGCTGAATTCTGCTCCAGGCAATCAGATTCCTGATCGGACCTGCAAAGGCCGGACGGGTTAGTTCTCTTCACTCTGTAAACAAAACATACGCCCGACAGGCAGGCATCTCTTTCTCACCTGCGCTCTTTTCCGCTGTCGTCATAAGTATTGACTTCTGATGCCGGGCGGGTAAAGATTTTCGGGCAACAGACCGCCAGCCTGTTGATGCTCTCGATTTTCATCATTATCAGGGAATCAACTGTCTCGCCGGCGGTTGTTCCTGTGCGACTCAGATGGCGATCAAACATATAAAACTTTTTTTCACGCTTTTCTTTCGCCCGCTTTCGGCCTTCAGCTTCATAATCGATGAAGGCCGATGGCTCTACGGCGCGGCTATCGCTTTTGCGGTCTCCATTGTGTTCGCCTTCACCATTACAGACCGGTTGCACAGTTCCTATGAAGCCGCTCCGCTTTCGCCGGAAGAAGTCCGACGTATGACTGCTTTCGTCGACGAAGAGGGCAATGAGAAGTCGATTCCGGTTTCTCAGATTCCGCCTGAAATGCTGGTCAGAAGAAAGCCGCTTCCCATAGTGGGCAACACGGGCTGGCTGCTGGCTTCATTTTCCAGGTCGAGCGCGCTATCAACTCCGCTCACGCTGGCATTCTTCTACGTCCCGGCATTGATTCTGGCCATGTCGCTGATAGCTCCGATAGGGAGCTTCGGCGTGGCGCTCCGCCGAGACTATGGCCCGCTGCTGGCCTGCTCCCTGATGGGCTGGGCCGCCGCGCATCTTCCGATTGCGATTGCCGGGCTTTTGCTCGACAAGATGAATATGCCGGCTTCCGCGCCGCTTTGGTTGTGGGCGGGAGCCAAACTCCTGTTCGCCTTTTATATGATAATCGCTCTTCGAATCTTATTCGGAACGACCACCAAACAAAACGCGGGCGGGGTTTCGCTGTCCTGGGTTTCAGCCGGGGTGGAGACTTTCATTCTGGCCTCGCAGATGTTATGGCTGCTGGCCTCGCCCTGTGTATTCTTTCTCGTTTATGCTGCGCTGCGCGGAGGATTGAGCGATATAGATTCGGCGTTTCGCGGGCGACAGAGTTTCCGACGCAGCCTGGAAACCGCTACCATCAACCCGCGCGATTCGGAAGCCCATTATCAACTCGGCCTGATCTATCAACAACGCCGCCAGTATACGGAGGCCATCAATCGATTCCGAAAGGCAGTCGAAATCGATGAGACGGAGACGGATGCTCATTTTCAGCTTGGGCGCATAGCCCGCCAACAGCGCCGCCTTCAGGACGCGATAGACCATTTCAACACTGTGGTGTCGCAGGACGACAATCATTCGCATGGAGAAATCTGGCGCGAGATAGGGGCGACCTACGCCGACGCTTCGATGTTCGAGGACTCAAGGGCGGCCCTGGAGACTTATGTCGATAGAAGGCCGTTCGATCCCGAAGGTCTTTATCTGTCGGCCCACACTCTCAACCGTCTAGACCGGAGGGATGAAGCGCGCGAGATGCTTCTTCGCTGCATCGAAGCGGTTCACACGATGCCCTTTTTCCGGCGCGGGGCTTCCAGAAAATGGGGCAAGCTGGCCGAAAAGCAGTTGCGCGAATTCGAGGCGCAGAAAGCCTGATGATTCCCGCCTCTGACTTTTCTTCATCCAGAAGATGCATTAGGGGACGTTGGCCTGCCAGCTTTACTTTTGAATCGAACAGTGAAGGGTGGTAGAATCTGACAGCCGAAGAAACCCGTGACTATCTTCTGCGAAACGGCTGGTCATTATGAAAGTTTGTCCTGAGTGCAATGATACTTTTCCCGACGAGATGAAGTTCTGCGATCTCGACGGGACCAAACTCAATCGAGAGGCGGGCCAGGAGGGACTCGATCAGAGTCGCCTGTGGTCGCTAATTGGTGTCGGCGTGCTTCTCGGCGCTATCGTCATCATAGCCATCTCAGTCCTCTTTTCGCCCCGAACTCCTGACGCTCCCGCTCTCGCGCGCACCACTCCTCAAACCAGCAATCCTTCTCCTGCAGAAACGGCAGCCGCTCCTCAGTCTGACATCGTGGTCGAAGAACCTCTGCCCGCCGAAACCAAAAAGAAGGAAAAACCGGTCGAAGCGGCTAACAGCAACAGCGCGCCCGCGCCCAATATCAAGGCCGCTGCCAGAGACTCAGACGCAGAGGGCGACGCCTTTAAATCGGCTCCGGGAGCCGCTTCTGCCAAGTCCGCTTCCACAGACGCCGAAGCCCCCGCAGTCAAAGCCAAAGGCGAAGACACAGAGACCACTTCCAAAAAGCCTGCGGCAACCGATGCAGACCCGAAATCAGACAAGAAGAACGCCAAAGACTCGGACAAAAATTCAAACGGCAAGAAACCCGAAGAAAAGAAGAAGGGCGGTCTCTTCAGGATATTCAAAAAGATTTTCGGCAAAGGCTGATCGGGCGCACTTTTCAAAAGTCAGTTGGTTCCCGCCGCCCCTCGATCCCTGCCTGCGGGTTTACAGAACGTCTCACGCGCGGTTATAAACTCCTCTGTATCTCCCTGAGTTTCGAGGTGAAATTGATGCAACCTGCGCGCACGATCGCTGAACTCAAACGAAGCCATTTCTCCCAGGAGCGATTCGCTCAGAGATCTGTCAAAGACGAGGTTCGCGCCAACCTCATCGCCAGACTTCAAAACAAGGAAAAGATTTTTCCGGGCATAGTCGGCTATGACGATTCCGTCATACCGCAGATAGTCAACGCTCTTCTCTCTCGTCACAACTTCATACTGCTCGGCCTTCGCGGGCAGGCCAAGAGCCGTTTGCTGCGCGAACTGGTCTCGCTTCTCGACCATTCCATCCCGACCATCGAAGGGTGCGAGATAAACGACAACCCATATCGCCCGATCTGCAAAGCCTGTCGGGAAAAGATCGAAGAGATGGGCGATCGCACGCCGGTGAGCTTCATAGCGCGAGATTCGCGCTATGTCGAGAAGCTGGCCACTCCCGATGTGACGATAGCCGATCTCATAGGCGACCTCGACCCGATCAAGGCCGCTCGCGGAGGCCATCTGCTTTCAGACGAACTGACCATTCACTATGGGCTTCTGCCTAGAGCCAATCGCGGAATATTCGCCATCAACGAACTGCCCGACCTCGCGGGCAAAGTCCAGGTCGGATTGTTCAACATCATGCAGGAAGGCGATGTTCAGATAAAAGGCTACCCCGTCAGGATGCCTCTTGACGTTATGCTGGTCTTTTCAGCCAACCCGGAAGATTACACCGCGCGGGGCAAGATCATCACTCCTCTCAAAGACCGCATTGGATCGGAGATAATCACTCACTATCCGGCAGCCATCGAAGAAGGCATGGAAATAACCAAACAGGAAGCCTGGACCCGGCGCGACAGCCGCCCGCCCGCAGTTCCCGATTTCATACTTCGGGCCGTCGAGCAGATAGCCTTCGAAGCCCGCGCCGATTCCCGCGTCGACAAACGCTCAGGAGTCAGCCAGCGCCTCCCCATTTCGATCATCGAAAATGTGGTGTCGAACGCCGAGCGTCGCGCTCTGCTCTGCGGCGAAGAGGAAATCGCCGCTCGCGTCAGCGACATATACGCCGCGCTCCCGGCCATCACCGGAAAACTCGAACTGGAATACGAGGGCGAGCGGCGCGGAGCGACGGGCGTGGCCCGCGACCTGATTCGCGCCGCCATAGGCAAGATCTTCGAATCCTTCTTCGATCACTTCGATTGCTCAGAGATCATCGCGTGGTTCGACGACGGAGGCTCGCTGCGCATAAGCGACATCGACAGCGATGAGTCTTGCCTCACAGGTTTCAAGCGAGTCAGCGGACTGATCAACGCCGCAGTCGAGTCCGGCATTGCCGACGCCACGCGGCCCGCCCTGCTCGTGGCCGCCTGCGAACTCATACTCGAAGGTCTTCACGCGCAGAAGAAGATCAGTCGCAGCGACGAACGAGGCTACTCGGCAGCAAGAACCGAAGCGAGAGGGCGCGGGTACGAACCGTTGAGCCGCTCGCGGAGAATAAATTAGGGGACAGGGGACAGAGCGAAGAGGGGCAGGGTTGAAAAGGGAAAGGTGTGAATGGGGGAACAGGATGACGGAAGAGTGGGAGCAGGTGAGACGCATAGCTCGAACGCCAACCTCCCCTGTCCCCTGTTACCTGGAGGAATAAATGGGAATAGCCTGGCACGCGCCTTATGAACTGCTCAAGCCTGAGACGCAGGACCTCGCCCGCGCCATTCAATCGTTGATGGAAGAACTGGAAGCCATTGACTGGTACGGACAGCGGGCCGATGTCACGCAGGATGCTGAACTGCGCGCCATACTTGAGCACAACCGCGACGAAGAGAAAGAGCACGCCGCTATTTTGCTCGAATGGATCAGGCGACGCGATCCAAAATTTGATGAGAACCTGCGCAAGTTCCTGTTCACCACAGGCGACATCCTCGAAATCGAAAGCGGCGGCGAAACTGCGCCTGCCCGCCCTCAACAAGCCCAGTCATCAGATCAACCCGCCGCCAACACGCTAACAGTCGGCAGCCTCAGACCGCGACGGGGATGAAGGGTGAAGAGTGAAGAGTGAAGGGTGAAGGATGAAACCTCACGAATGGAATTTTCACTCTTCACTCTTCTTACTTCACACTTCATTGACCACTGAAAACTGAAAACTGCTCATGCGATTTACACGCTATTCAAAATGGACTGGACTCGATCCTTCTTCGATAAGCCTCGAAGAACTGCTCGACCGCCTCTCGGATTATCTGCTGCAAAGCGGGTTCGAAGACCCTTACTCTCGCTACCGGGACGAGCCTGACCTCAGCATGCAATCTTTGAGAGAAGCAATACGTCGCGCGCTCCTCGAAGAGGGGTTGCTGTCGGACGAAGAGATGCAGCAGTTGATGGACGAGCAGGGCAATATAAACGAGCAGGCTCTTTCGGAATTGATCGATAAACTCATAGCGCGATTGATCGAAGAAGGGTATATGCGACGGGACGCGGGCGGGTCGGAGTTCGACCCGCAGACCGAGCCTTCGACCTTTCAGGGGAAGACCGGAAAGGGGGTAGACAAAAGCGCGAAGTTCGAGCTAACGGACAAGGGCCTCGATTTCCTGGGATACAAGACGCTCAAGGATTTGATCGGCTCGCTCGGAAGATCGGCTCTTGGCCGTCACGATACCGATCATCTTTCGACCGGAATCGAGGCCAGCGACGCTTCGCGTCAGTACTGCTTCGGCGACACGATGAACCTCGATGTCAACGCCACCCTGAAATCGGCCATCGAGCGCGAGGGCCTCGGAGTGCCTATCAATCTCGAATACTCGGATTTGATGGTTCATCAGAGCGAGTACCAGAGTTCATGCGCTACGGCGCTGATGCTCGACTGCTCGCACTCGATGATACTCTACGGCGAAGACCGGTTCACACCAGCAAAGCGAGTCGCGCTGGCCCTCGCCCATCTCATAAGAACTCAGTATCCGGGAGATTCGTTGAATGTGGTTTTGTTTCATGATTCGGCGGAAGAGATTCCCATCTCTCAACTGGCGCGCGCTCAGGTCGGCCCCTATCACACAAATACGCGGGAAGGGTTGAGGCTTGCGCGCAAGGTTCTGTCCCGCCAGTCGAAGGACATGCGACAGATCATCATGATAACCGATGGGAAACCTTCGGCGATGACTATGGGTGACGGGCGGATTTACAAAAACCCGTTCGGGCTTGACCCTGAGATAATCCGTGAGACGTTCAAGGAGGTGGCTCTGTGTCGGCGGAGCGGGATAATGATCAACACCTTCATGCTGGCCGACGATCATTATCTTGTGGATTTCGTGCGCAGGGTGACTGAGATATGCCGGGGCAAAGCGTATTTCACGACGACGATGACTCTGGGTCAGTACATACTGATGGATTACATGCGAAGGCGGACGACCAGAATTCATTGAATCAGGAAAGTGGAAGAGTGAAGCTGAAGGTCGATCCGCGTCCGACCTGGCTTTCGACCCAAATCCTTCCGCGATGACCTTCGATCACCTTGCGGGTGATAGCCAGGCCGAGACCCGTCGATTGCTCGCCTGCTGTGCTGCTGACCGAAGTTTTCTGGAAAGGCTTGAACAGTTTCTCCATCTCATCGGCCGGAATTCCCTGCCCCTCGTCCTTCACAGATACGACTACTTCATTCTCGATCAGGCGAAGGCAGACTTCGACACTCGTGGCGGGGTGAGAAAATTTGATCGCATTGGTTATGAGGTTGTTCAGCGCCTGCTCTATCTTTGAGCGATCAATGTTCATCGCGGGAATAATGGATTCGATCCTCAGCGCGAGGGCGATACCTTTTTTCGCCGCAAGCACTCGATTGAGAGAAACATTATGGCTGACCAGTGAAGAGAGGTCAGTAGTCTGAAGATCGAGCGTGAGCGTTCCAGCCTCGATGCGCGACAAGTCGAGAAGGTCATTTACCAGCCGCAGCATGAACTCTGCCGACAGTTTCATGTCGCTGATGAACTCCAGGTGCTCATCGCTCCATCTGTGAGCGGCTTCGTCAAGCAGGAATTCGCTGTAAGTAAGCACGACTCCGAGAGGGGCGCGAAGGTCGTGGGCAGCCATGCCGAGCAATTGATTCTTCTGATCGTTGAGCGCCTCAAGCTGATCGTTAGCGGCTTTGAGCTCGGCGTTCCTCCTGGCCAACTCGCGCTGAAGCGAGGCCATCTCGTTATTGATGGCGGTCAACTCTTCGTAAACGTCCGCTCCGGCTCCGGGGGACGATTGAGACAGAAAAGAAATTTCTTCGAGCGCGCCGCTGATGGTCTGTTCGTT
>CAZPQE010000363.1:0-7308 GCA_964588615.1 uncultured Clostridia bacterium
CTGACTTCAGACCGCTCGCCCTGCTGCATTGCGGGAATGACTTTCTCGATGGCGATTTTGGCGACTCCGAGAACTCCCCATCGGACTTTGTCGATCATCTCGATTGCCTCAGCTATCTGGCAGAAAACCTGAATACGGTAGTCGTCGAGTACTTCCCTCCAGGCTTGAGAACGGTTGACGGAAACCGGGGCTGATTGGGCGAATCGGGGAAGTGCTGAGTTTCGAGACAGAACCCGTGTCGCTTTTCGTAGACCCATCCGCCCTTTCCCGTGATGCTGCCGTCGAGAAAATTGCCTGTGTAAAACTGGAGGCCCGGCTCGGTCGTGCTGACTTCAAGCACGCGCCCCGAAGTCGGCTCATAGACTCTGGCCGCGAGAGTCATCCCTCCGCTTTTGTTGAGCGCCCAGTTGTGGTCATAGCCTCTTCCGAATCGGAGTTGCTCATCCTTCTGATCTATTCGTTCGCCTATCGCCACACTCGTTGTGAAATCCATCGGCGTTCCCCTGACGCTTCGCAACTCGCCTGTGGGAATGAGCAGATGATCGACCGGCGTGAAGCGGTCGGCAGCGATCATCAACTGGTGGCCGAGTATGCTTCCTTTTCCCGCCAGATTGAAATAGGAATGATGGGTCAGGTTGACGACCGTCTCTTTGTCGGTTGTGGCGCTGTAGTCGATCTTCAATTCATTGTCGCTGGTCAGCCGGTAGACGACCGTGACCGACAAATTTCCCGGATAGCCTTCCTCGCCGTCTTTGCTCAGGTAGGTCAGAGCGACGCCTGCGCTGTCGCTGCTTTTGATCGCGCGGGCCTTCCACACCGCTTTGTCGAACCCTTTGATGCCGCCGTGCAGATGGTTTCCGTTGTCGTTCTGCGCCAGGCGGTGCTCGCGACCGTTCAACGTGAATCTGCCTTTTGCGATACGGTTGCCGTAGCGACCGACGATGCAGCCGAAATATGAACTGTTGTTCCTCACATAGTCGTCGAGGTTGTCGTAACCCAGCACCACATCTGCGAGATTGCCGTCGCGGTCCGGGACTTTGAGCGAAACCACTATGCCGCCATAAGTCATGATGGAAACCTCCATGCCTCTGGCGTTGGTCAGGGTGTAAAGCTCGACCGTCTTTCCGTCGGGAGTTTTCCCGAAAGCTTTCTGTTGAACGTCCAGTTTCGATTCTGTATTCATACTCGCATTCCACATTGGAACCAGAGCCGCCAGCAGAACGAGAAAGAATCTCCGGCAAATTTTCATCTATCGATATCCCCCTGTATGTGAGAGCCTCCGGCTGCGCCTTCTGACTCTCCGGGTCTTCCCTCCATAGAGAAGATTTCGAGAAACACTTACAGTTGACCTCTGTTTTGTCAACCGGGATTTTTGAGCATCGCCGGGGTTGATATAATGCTGACGGCATGAATTCTGCGGTCACGCTCAGATTCGATTCAGGGACGCTGCTCCTTGACGGCGCCGACGAGCAGCTTTCCTCTGCACTTCGATGGGACGAGCGCGTTCGTCGCTGGCGCGCGCCCGCTTCCTCCTATCGCCAGGTGGTCAGAGACCTGACCCGCAGCAAAATAGAATTCATCGATGAGGCCCGAGGCTATCACGAGTTCGATTTCCGCTCCGTTCTCGAAATCGAGCCGCGCCCTTATCAGCAGGAAGCCATCAGTCGATGGCGCGATGCGGGCCGTCGCGGCGTCGTAGTGCTTCCGACCGGCGCGGGCAAAAGCCATGTGGCGCACATGGCCATAGAGATTACTGGCCGCTCGACGCTGGTCGTCGTCCCCACCCTCGACCTGATGAATCAATGGTATGATGTGCTGCTATCAGGCTTTCAGGCCGAAGTCGGACTCATAGGCGGAGGCTACTTCGAAGTGGGAGCCATCACCGTGACGACTTACGCTTCCGCTTTTCGATTCATGGAGAGAATGGGCGATCAGTTCGGCCTGGCCATCTTCGACGAATGCCATCACCTTCCGGGCAGCGTCTATCGCTACGCGGCGGACATGGCCATCGCGCCTTTCAGACTGGGACTCACTGCCACGCCCGAACGCAACGACGGCGCAGACCATCTGCTCGAAGAACTGATCGGCCCTTTCGTTTATCGCCTCGAAGCGCAGGACCTGGCGGGCGATTATCTGGCCGATTACAGCATCGCGCGGTTGCAGGTTCATCTCAGCGCCGAAGAGCGATCCGAATATGAAAGACTGCGCGCAGTCTTTCGGGCCTTCCTCGACGAGCAGGGCATATCGCTTGCCTCGCTTTCGGGCTGGCAGATGTTCATCTCGGCCAGCGCGAGGAGCGAAGCGGGCCGCCGGGCGATGAAGGCTTATCGCCAGTCGAAGCGAATAGCTCTCGGCACTGCCGCCAAACTCCGAGTGCTTGCGCGACTGCTCGAACGACACCGCAACGATCTGGTTTTGATCTTCACCGCCGAAAACGAAATGGTCTATCAAATCTCCGAGCAGTTCCTCATCCCTTCGATCACTCATGAAACTCCGGTCAAAGAGCGACGACAGTGGCTCGAAGCGTTCAATCGCAGAGAGGTGCTCGCGCTTGCCACTTCCAAAGTCCTCAATGAAGGCGTCAACATCCCTGCCGCCTCTGTCGCCATCGTGCTCTCAGGCTCAGGCTCATCGCGCGAGCACATACAACGTCTCGGTCGCATACTGCGCAAGCACACGGATAAGGAAGCGATACTTTATGAAGTGGTGACGGCAGAGACGACCGAAGAGCGAATCAGCGAGCGGCGCAGCAACGCGCGGCAGTTTCAGCCCGCGCGGCTCAAAGGAATGTGAAAGATGCTCACTGGCGATCTGGCAATGAGTTGGCGGCGCGGAAATAAAGTCAGCCCGCGCCACATCGCGGCGGACGACGCGAGATATCTTCAAACGGCAGACGACCTCATAAGCATCTTTCGTGAGCATGCGGGACAGCGGCGCGCGGAACTCGACGAAGAGCTTGATGAATATGTCGGCGCGGGAACCGATTATAAAATCCTGCGCGGGATGATAAAGCTGCTTGCGGACCGCTGTTTGTTCGAGACCGCAACCGCGCAGCAGCCTTCGGAAATTCGCCGCGCCCTGTTTCTCAAAGCGCGCGCTCATCACCCGGTCTCTTCAGAAACCCGCGAGCAGTTGATAAATGAAACTGCCATTGAAATCGGCTGTGCGCCTGAGTCGGTGATCGAAGGGCTTTACGCAGACCTCGCGCAGAATCAGCGGCTCGCGGGCTTCGAAGAGATGAGCGCCGTAGAACTCCTTGATCGATTCAATCTGGCGCAGGCTCAGGCGTTGCTTTATCGCTCGATCGAGATGGAACTGAGAGTCGAGCCACAGGAGCACATCGAGTATCGGCGTTTGTTCGATGCGATAAAAAGTTTTCGACTGATTCACACGATTCGAGGGAGCGCGGCAGCAGGGTATGAGATAAGGCTCGGCGGGCCGGTTTCGATCTTTCATCGCTCGCAGAAATACGGCGTGCAGATGGCGGTGTTTCTACCCGCGCTGCTTGCGTGTCGGGGGTGGAAGATGCGGGCCGAGATCGATCTGAAGAATCGCGGCAGCGCCTTTTTCGAACTCGACAGCCGTCAGACGCGATTGCGCTCCGACTACTGGGTCGAGACGGTCGAGGCCACGCCCGTCGCGGAAAAGTTTGCCGCGCGATGGCCGGACGGCGAATGGAAGACGGAGAAGAGCCGCGAGGTGATCGATCTGGGCGGCGGCGCGTTCATCCCCGATTTGATTTTGCGTCGAGGCGAAAGCGAAAAAGTTTATGTGGAGATACTGGGCTTCTGGACGCCAAAGTATCTGGCCGAGAGGCTCAGGGAATTCGAGCATGCGGGAATGAAAAACTTCCTGCTGGCCGTGTCGGATGAACTGCGTGGCAGCCGCGACGCGCCCGTAAATCTCCCTTCGAATGTCATAGTGTTCAAAAGCGCGCTCGATCCGCGAGACGTGCGCGCGGCGCTTGAGGTGGTCTCATAAAAGCCGGGGATGCGCCGGAGCCGCGCGGATGATTTAGAGCGGGAAGCATTTTTCCATCTGTCACAACTCTTCATCGAATATCCGGTCTATGTCGCGTGCGCTATGCAGTACGCGGATGATTTCAATGCCGGTTTCGGTAGGCCGGTAGAAGATCAGGTGCTTTTCAAATCCTTTGACAAACCATGTCCGTATGCCCTTCAGAGCAGGGTCATGAAACTCTCTGACTCGTCCGAGTCGCGGCATTCGTTCTAACTCGCGGAACGCCTCCTCGCAGGCATCCAGGAATCGGCTGGCCGCGTCCACATCGCCTTGCGCAATGTAGCACGCCAGGTTGACGAGGTCGTCTAATACCTGGGGCCGTCTGGTTACGCTCCTGTGTTATTTCTTTCTCCTGACGATCCTGGCCCGGACGCTGCGACGGACTTTTTCAATGTCTTTCTTCGTCAGCAAAGCAGATTTTCCGCTGTTGATCCCTTCCATCAGCAGGGTTTCAAGCTTTTCCTGCGATCTGCGCTTTTGGTCTTCGCGGATCAACTCGCGGAAATACTCGCTGACAGTGCTGTAGCCGCCAGCATCGATCTGCTCTTCGACAAATATTTTCAGCGTATCGGGCAACGAAATATTTATGGTCGGCATAGTCGTTTTTCTCCTCAGCGGCAATAATAGCATTCTGGCAAAGCTTGTCAATATTTGCCAATCAGCGTCGATGTGTAATGAGTATGAAATCCGGCCGCAGCGATGTTCCGGTTGCCCGCCTCCGCGTTTCTCAGTTAGATTCTCTGTCCATCCAAAAGAATCAGAGGAGTTTTTAATGGCGTTCACCAGAATGGATCAGGGAAAAGTCGAGGACTGGAGGGTCATCGGCGGAGAAGTCAGCAAAAGACAGTCGCGCATGCCTGAGATGATAAAATCTCTCCTGCTCGAACTCGAAGAGCAGGTCGACGGGTTTGCCGTCGATCAACTCCTACACGGCCTTCAGACCGCGACGCGGGCCGCCCGCGAGGGAGCCTCTGAGGAAATGATCGTCGCCGCTTTGTGCCACGACATCGGCAAAGTCATCTCCGTAGATAATCATCCGGCGATCTCAGCCGAGATTCTCAAGCCTTATGTCTCGCGCGAAACTTACGAGATAGTCCGCTCGCATCAGGATTTTCAGGGGCGGCATTACTACGCGCTGATGGGCCGCGACCCCCAGGCCCGCCGTCAGTACGAAAACGAATCGTGGTACGAGATGGCATGCAAGTTCACTGACGAATGGGATCAGGCTTCATTCGACCCTGATTACGACACGCTTCCGCTTTCATATTTCGAGCCGATGATCGAGCGCGTCTTCGCGCGCCCGCGCAGAAACGTCGCGCAGAGCGCATAAGACTGCCATGGATTGAAAATGCTTCACGCCGGTTTCTCACTGCGCCGCCCGTTAGTCGCCTCGCTGGGCGCTCGAAAAAAAATGCGGCGGCGGACGAAGCTTCTGCTGGCGGCGCTGATTTTCCTCGTTTCATACACCACGAAGTCGCTTCAATCCGCTGACCTTGCGCCTGTGATGTATACAACCGGGCAACCATTCGGCGGACTCACCCAAGGCTACGACCTGCGCGCCGTCTCCATACTCGAAGGCGAAGGACTGCTTGGCCCTCGCGTGGAGCCATCGCAAACTCAATGGGTGGCGCGACCGCCCGGCTATTCGATTTTTCTGAGCGCCGTTTACCGCATCGCTGGCCGCGATTTTTTCAAAGTCCAGTTGGTTCAAAACGCTCTCAACTCCATTTCTCCGGTTCTGATATTTCTGATAGCGGGGACGCTGATAAGCTGGCGGGTCGGAGTCGCATCGGGTATTATCGCGGCGCTGTCGCATCATCTCTCGCACATCTCGAATTTCATACTGCCTGATTCGCTTTGCGCGCTTCCGCTTCTTGCGGCGATTTATCTTCTGGCGCTCTCGAAGCGGCATCGGCGATATGACTGGTGGTTTTACATCGGGGCTGGCGTGATGCTCGGCCTCTCGGTCTGGTTCAGGGCGCAGGCGATGTTGATAGCGCCGTTTCTGGCTTTGATGTTGTACCTGATTTCTTCGCGGCGCGCGCTCAAGCGGGCCTTGCTGATGACTGCAGTTTCTTTTCTTGTGATTTCGCCGATCACGATTCGAAACTACATAGTCTATGGCGAGTTCATTCCAATAAGCTTAGGCATCGGGTTGAACCTGTGGGAAGGCATAGCCGACGCGAGCGGCGACCGTTTCGGCGCGGTCGCTCGTGACGAGCAGGTGGCCGAGCAGGAAGCCGCGCTTTACGACAATCCGGCTTATGCAGGGTCGTGGTCGACGCCCGATGGAATAAAGCGAGACCGCGACCGAATGAAAAAGAGCCTCGACATCATAGTCCGCCATCCCGTCTGGTACGCGGGCGTGATGATGAGGCGAATGGGCGATATGCTGAAATACTCTGCGCACGCGCCGCTCGTGTTGAAAAGCGATCAGGTCGATGTGTTTAATAAATCTGCCCCGATCAGAAAAGAGTGGCGTTCGATCACGCCCGCAAATCCGACGCTCGCATTAGGCGCTGGCCCTTCGTGGTTGCGATGGATCATCAGAACTCTTCAGCGAGCGACGAAAGAAACCATGCAGTTATTCATCGTCGCAGGTCTCTTGATAGCCTGCGCGCTGAGTTTGCGAAGGACGGCTTTTTTATTGATGCTGCCGATTTACTACCTGCTGTTTCAATCCTTCATGCACACTGAGTTTCGCTACACGCTGCCTATGCACTATTTCCTTTTCGTGCTGGCGGCAATCGCGTGGACGCTGATTGGCGCGGCGGCATGGAAAGCGATAGAGACCGCGCGATTGAAACTCACGGCGAAGCGTGAAGTGCGCGAATGAATCAACGCAGGCGCGCGAGTTCCACTTCGGCGGCGATGAATCCGAACGCGGGCCAGTACTTTCCTGATGTGATCTTCTGAAAAACCTCTTTCGCTTTTTCGCGGTTGCCGTTGTAGAGATGCCAGTTGGCAATGCCGTAGCCGACGGTCGCTATCTCAAGATCGGTCAACTTGTCGGTGATGATGTCGGATTCCTTCTTCAGCCCCTTGTAAAACAACAGCCGGTCGAAGTAGGACTTGTTTTCCACCACCTTCATCTCAGGCGTGATGCGGTCGAGCACGGCTGCGGCTTCCTTCTCCTTCTTCATTCGCCGATAAGTCATGTAGAGCCAGTCCGACACCGCGACTATGGAATCATCCTTGTCGGCGACCGCGCGGCATCGCTCGTAAGCCGAAGCGGCCCGGCTGAATTTTCCTTTGAGGTAATGGACGAGGCCCAGGTGATACCAGATG
>CAZPQE010000364.1:0-7279 GCA_964588615.1 uncultured Clostridia bacterium
CTCCTTGAGTTGAAGCGGCTCAAGGGCAAGGGCCAGGCTGCGTATGCGGGCCATTTCACCCGCGTCCATTTCGCGCAGGCGATTGTTTATCTTGATCGATCCGGCGGAGTCTTTGAGGGCGAGGACGAACTCGCCCTGCTGTCCTTTGACTGTGATGAGCAGGCGCGAAGGGGCTTCCATGAGTATTTCCACAGGAAAACTCTGCCCCTGAGCGTTGACATAAGAGCCTTGAATCGAGCGGGTCTTCATTCGCGCAGACGCTTCTTTGCCACCGACAGCGGCGACATATTTTTCGATGAGTTGCTGGGCGGTGGGCCACTGCTCTGCGGGGCGTCGCTCAGGTCTGGCTGGCGGAGGGAGAGGCAGCGCAGGAACGGCCAAAGGGTGTTCGCGCCCCACGTGGCAGGTGTAGCAGGAGACTTCAGGTTTTCCCTCGAAGCTGCCCTTGTTGAGAGCTATGGTCATTTCGATCATCTTGCGCGCGGTCTGTTTGGCCTTCTTGTCGTCTTTGTCATAAGCCCACTCGTTGCCCTGTCTGACGTGGCAGAAATCACAGCGAACATTGAGCGCGGCGTTGAACATATTCATCACCGGGATGAGTTGCGAGTCGGGCAGTCCCTTGAGCGCCTGAATGTTTTTGTGGGTCTGCTCTGCTGTTTTTTCCTGCGGTTGAGCCGGGGGTTGTTGCTGACTGCTGCTCGACTGCGCCTGAGCTATCCAGTGGAAAAAAACGAAAGCGGCTGTTGCCGCTACCGCCGTAATGCCCCGGCGGATGGTTGTTTTTTTCATTGTTGCCGATTCTCCTTTGGGTGAATGTTCCACTGACCAGATTACTCATACATCAAAGCAGAGATCGGATCAACCCGATACTTCATTGCAAACGTGAAAAGAGCGATCTACCATTTGAGCCGGACGTGACTGCGAAACACTGAGGTGACGCTATGAGCAGAGAAAAAGAGAAGTTCGATTATTTTGACAATCATTGCCCGGAGCGCAAGCTCGAACTCATCGACGGACGGTTGATAGTCGGCAACGGAGTGGCGGGAAGCCGCCTGCTGCTCGATCACCTGCTGCGCGGATGGGGAGCCCGCGCAGTTGTCGCGCTCGGCTCAGTCGAACGATGGATGGAAGCTCTCTCAAAAACCTATAGCCTGAGTCCGCCCGATCGGATCGACGATCAATCGCTCGGCGTTCTTGGAGAAAAGGCTTCGCGAATCGATTACTCGATTGAAGATTTCACTCAGGGCGAAGAGGGAGAAGACGCGGGACACTGGCGCGTTCGCAGCCATCTCTTCTATTGGCTCTATGAGGCGAGCGAATCTCTCGGCGGAATCGCGCTGGGGCGCGATTTCGTGATGCGAGCGGGAGAAGACGGACTGACGCCTGACGCGATATTTTTCAAAGGCGGGAAGCTCAACACGCTTTATGAATACTACCTCGATGGCCCGGCGGAGATGGTCATCGAAGTTGTGCGCCCGGCTCATCGCAATTACGATCTTCATATCAAGCGCGAGCTTTACGCGCGGGCAGGCGTCCCTGAATACATCATCGTCGATCCCGAAAATAAGAGCGTCGAATTCCTTCGCCTCGCAGCAGGAGACTACATTTCTTTGCCACCGGACGCGGACGGACTTTATCGCCCGCAAAGCGTTACGGGTCTGGCCATCGCGCCGCAGAACTTCTGGGTTGAGAGAGAGGGTTTTTCAATTCGGGGGGAGGACAATCCGTTCATCGTCGAAGCGACCCAGCCGGTTTCAAAAAGTCTGCGAGGCGCGCGCAACGGCAAGCGATGGGGAGAACTGCCGTTTGAATCGAAAATGGGTTTGCATCCGGTCAGGATCAGTTTCGATGAGTACATATCGTGGTGTCCCGAAGCGAAGTTCGAATTCTGGAACGGGCAAATTCAGATATGCAGCGATGAGGGAGTGCGCAACATTGTGGGCATGCTGATGATGACTCTCGGAATGATCGAGACCTCTCGATTCGCCTCGCCCTCAGAGTGGGTGTCTGCGATCAGATGGCGTTTGAATATGGAAGCGCGCGATGCAGAGCTACGATGCGAGTGGCGTGAGAGAGCATCACAGGCGGCCTTTCTTCTGCGCTCGAAATACAGCATCTGCCGCATAGCCATCACGGGTGATCTGCTTTCTTCCTCTCCGCTCAACTTCTGGTCAAGGCTGCAACTCGTCGCCTGGGACGTAGACAGACAGGATTCCATACGCATTTACGAAGACCTGTCGCCAATGGATATCTCGGTAATCGAAGGCGAAGGCAGATACTTTCAAGAGCAGATTGAGAGAGGCGAGATGGCTCTCGAAGAAATCTGATCTGCTCGACAATCTGGACATTATTACCTCTACAGCCTCTCGGCTTCCGTATCTTCGCGCTCAGTGGTGATACGCCCGTCTGCCAGGTCATACCAGCGTCGAAGCCCGGCAGCGATCAAAGCCCAGACCTCCGGCCCTGCCGTAGCGATGATTCTGCGGCGAATCAGGCGACGATCAACCAGACCTTTTTGTTTGAGCAGGTAAACGGCGTCCTGTTGATCCTTGAAGCGTCCGGCGATGTATTTCAAAATGACCAGCCATTCAGGCGTGACGATGGGCAACCCCGACGGCAGTTTGTAGGATTCCTTCAAAGCCGACTCGTAAAACTTTCGCGCGGTATCGTCGCGGACTATCCAATCAATCGACACGATTCGTTTGCCTGTCTTCACGCGGTATCGCTGGCCGCCGAATCCCAATCGCTTTTCGGCTTTGATCGGCAAAACGTCAGAGGCTATGACATCGACATCTTTGGTCAGACGCGGGCTTCCGTACAGGTGCATAGCGATGCCGCCGACGAGAGCATACTCGACTCCCCGGCGGTCGGCGATTCTGCTGACTCGTTGCAGAGCCTCGATGCCGGTTTCGGTATCGATCATCGGATTGGGGTTCTTCCGCAGATTCTTTTCAACCAGTTCCTGTAGTTCCTTCTTGGTCACGATTTTTTCTCCGGCAGATATCCTGCTTCTGCCCGTCCGATTGTAAGCCACGCGCGAGGAGCATTCCAACCCCAGTGAAAATCAGCGCCTGAACTTTCGACGGATCGCAAGCGCGAGCAGCGAGGCCTGAACCGGGCCGAGTATCGTTTCAAGTGTCACCAGCGCATGAACCGCGTCGGTCAGAGACTTTGGTACATCTGACGGAAAGCATAGCGAATCGATTCGATTTCTTTTTGCCCGATCGGGAGATGAGATGTGCGGGCTATGAGATGGGGAAAATAGCGGCGGAGGAGAGACGCGGCGACGCGGTGACGCGGCGAGACCGAGCTAATGTTTCACCGCGTCTCCGTGTCTCCGCGTCACCGTGTCGTTGTACATCGGCGTCTCACTCATACCTGAGCGCGACCATCGGATCGACCCGCGTAGCTCTGCGCGCAGGCACGAAGCAGGCCGCAAGTCCCACTACCGTCAACAGGACTGAGACCAGAATGAAAGTCAAAGGATCGGTCGCGCTCACCTCGAATAGCTGGCTCGCCATCCATCGCGTCAGCAAAAATGCGCCCGCGAGTCCGGCTCCCAACCCGATCATCGTCAGCCTCAACCCCTGACCTATGACCATCGCCAGCACCCCTCGCGTACTCGCTCCGAGCGCGACCCGCACGCCTATCTCCTGCGTCCGCTGCGCTACCGTATAAGCCATCACGCCGTACACGCCGACTGCCGCAAGCAAAAGCGAGATGATGGAAAATGCGCCGAGCAGCAGCGAAAGAAATCGAGGCCTCACCATCGCCTCGCCTACGACATCGCTCATCGTCTTCAAATCATATATCGGCACGCTCGCGTCCATATCCCTGACAGCGGATCGAATGCTTGCCGCGACTGCCGATGAACTGCCGTCCGCCCGCACGACGAAACTCATCAGGTTATCGACGAACTCGTTCACCTGCGGCAGAAGGAAATAAAGCTCAGGCCCGGCAGGTTTATCGACTCCCGCGTTTTTGGTGTCTTCGACGACTCCGACGACGGTGAACCAGATAGGAGGACTATTGCTGCCGACGGGATTGACGCGCCGACCCAGCGGGCTACCCTGCCAGAAGCGTCTGGCCATAGCCTGATTGATGACGACTACTCTTTGAGCTTTATCTCCCCGATCCGAATCTTCAAAGATGCGCCCTTCGACGGTTCGTATCCTGAGCGCCTTGAAATAATCTTCGGTGACGATGTTCCAGTAATCGACGTTTTCAGAAGGCCCGTCGGGCGTCGGAGTATAGTCTTCGATGTCGGTGTCGTTGGCGTTGATGGGTCTGAGCGGCGGCAAGCCTCCGGCCATCGCAACCGAACTCACTCCCGGCAGCGCGGCCAGTCGCTCCTCAAGATCGTAAGCGAAACGCAATCGGTCAGAGCTTTGATATTTCGATGAGGGAAGCTCAAGGCTGAAGGTTATCGCTGACCGGGGATCGTATCCCAAATCGACCTGATTCAATTTCCAGAAAGCGCGAATCATCAATCCTGAACCTATGATTGGCACGACCGCGAGCGCGACCTGAAGAACTACGAGCGTCTGCTTGACGAAGTGACTGCTTCCCCCTGCCGTCCTTTGCCCTGCATTGCGCAACCACGTAGCAAGATTCTGGTCGCGCATTTGAAAGAGCGGCGCGAGCGCGAATATGAAGACGGAGAGAACGGAAATGCCCAGCGTGAATAATAACACCGTCGGATCGATCCCCATCTCGGCGGCGCGCGGCACGCTGTCGGGAGCCGCCGCAAGGATTATGCTCAGTCCCGCGCGAGCCAGAGCTATGCCCGCAGCCGCGCCGAGAAGGACGAGAATCGATGCTTCGGCGATGAACTGTCGCAGCAATCTCCCGCGCCCTGCGCCGAGAGCCAACCGCATGGCGAACTCGCGCCTGCGCACTTCGGCCCTCGCCAGCAGCAGGTTGGCCACGTTGGCGCAGGCGATCAACAACACGAAGGCGACCGCGCCCAGAAGCATCAGCACCGCAGGCCGCGCCGATGCAACCACATCCTGGTGAAGCGAGAACATCAGAACCGGATGAAACTCTGAATTGAGCAAATGCCGATCTCGCTTCTCGCTCATCCATCCTTCCATCAGCGAAGCCATCTCGTCTCTCGCCTGAGAGAGGCTCACATCAGGTTTGAGCCGCCCTATGACGTTGAGGAAATGATTGCCCCGCCGGATCGTTGCGGTATTGAACTGAAAGGGAACGAAGACTTCCGCCGGATCATTGCTGCCCGGAGGAAAAGCGAATGCCGCGGGCATCACCCCCACGACAGTGTAAGTCCGCGAATCGATCTGAACTTCTTTGTTGACGATATCGGACTGCGCGCCGAAGGCTCGTCGCCATAGCCCGTCGGAGATGATAGCCGTGCGCGGCCCGCCATAAGCGTCTTCTTCGGGCGTGAAGTTGCGCCCGCGAGCAGGCTCGACCCCTAATGTTTCGATCAATCCTCGCGAGACGAGCGCGGCTTTGACTCGAATGGGTTCGCCTGTCGCCATCGCTACGTTGGCTCCGCCCATAGACCACGCGCCGACGCTCTCCCAGGACAGGGCTTCTTTCTCGATATCGAGGTATTCGGGCGGAGATATCCAGAACTTTTTCAACTCCATCGTCGGGAATTCGCTGTAGATGCGAACGAGTTTTTCAGGCTGGCGATAAGGGAGCGGGCGGAGCAGCACAGCATTGACCACGCTGAATACGGCAGTGTTAGCGCCTATCCCGAGCGCCAGTGTGATGATGGCGACCGCCATAATCCCCGGCTTGTTCAACAGCGTGCGAAGAGCGAATTTCAAGGCGTTCATATTCCCTCGCGGTTCAAAAACTGCGCTGGATCAGGTACGACATCTTGATGAAGAATGTTCGACCGTTGCGATAAAGGCCCGGCTCATAAGCGGAGTTGAACGGGCTGAACCCATTGCGCGTGAGGTCATCGTTGTAGCCGACATAAAATGAAGTCCCCGGATTGGGCGTCCATCCCGCAAGCAACTGACTCTGGATGCGAGAACTGAGCGTCGAATAATCCATGCGCGCGCGGGCGAAGATGAATCGAGTGAACTGATAGGTCGCGCGATATGAGTAGATGTTGTCGTCGAATGCTACTCTGCGCGTGTCATAGCGACGCAATCGACTCCTGGTGTAGTTGATCGACATTCGCAGCGCGTCGGTCGGCTGATAAGAAAAAGAGCCTTCCATATTCAACGAAGCGCCGGGGCCGGGATCGAGCGGGGCGCTCGGATCGCTGAGCGCCGCCGGGCTCACTCGCGGAAAACGGGGGCCTGCGCCGAAGTCGAAATCGAACTCGCCCCAGCGGTAGACCGAAAACAGAAAGCCTGAAAATTTCTTCGTCGGATTGGTCTCGATAACTGTGAAAACATCTCTCCTGTAGGCCGATCTCTCAGAGTCAGGGCCGAAGAAAGCTCCCTGACGGGTCGCGCTGCGACGCGGGCCGAACTCTTCTTCGAACAATCGCTCGTAGCGGGTCGTGAATCCCAGGAGGAAAAAAGTCTGCCGCTTGAGTTTAAACCCGACGGTCGGCTCGGTAGTCCAGTTTTGCAATCGGCCCTGAAAATCGAAGTTGACGCCGTTGAATTGCGCCACCCTCCAGCTTATAAGCCCTGCCTTTGGTTTGGGCTCGGAACTGTAGCGCCAGAAGGCGACGTAATCGTTGTTGTCGGTGCGGCGCGTGAAACCCACATCAGCGCGATAGTCGCGCGTTCTGCCTCCGCCTCCGAGAAAGTAACCGAAATGACGCCCCGACATATCGTAGTTCCATCTGTACCCGATCCCGTTTCCCGTGCGATAAACGCTGCTCGCCTGATCCGGGTCGAAGAAGAAGAGCCGCGAAGTCGTGCCTACCAACTGAAAACTCACCACTGTCTTGGCATCCAGGCGAAAGCGCCCGTCGAGTCCGCCCAACTGGTTGTGCTTTTCGATGAAGTTGTAGCTGGTGGCTATCAGTCCGAGGTTGGATTCGCGACCGATGTCGCGCCTGAGCCGCAGCACTCCGATGTAAGCGTTCCTGTCGAGAAACTTTCCGAGGCGCTCTCTCATCTGCGGGTCATTGCGCTCTTCTTCAGAGAAGTTGCCCGGCGCATTGTCCGAGGCGAGGAGCAATCCGAAGGTGTTGCGCCCCCGCCTTCCGGTCAGCTTCATCGCGTAATCAGGATCGATTATAGTGCGGGTGTGAACGACCTGCAGAGGGGTGTCGAAATAATCTTTGCCTTCGAAGAAGAAGGGTTTGGTCTGCCTGGTTCTGTCTTTGGAAAAAACAGGCCCT
>CAZPQE010000365.1:0-7251 GCA_964588615.1 uncultured Clostridia bacterium
CTCTTCGTTCGTGTCGCTTTCAGAAAAGAACGTCACGCTGACGATCATCGCTCTCGCGTGGAGAGCGTCGGATTATCTTGCGGAAGAATTCCGCAAGGGCAACCTGTCGATGTGATTTGTCGCTCGGACTGGTTCGCCGTTATCCTTCGCGTCTTCTTCAATCGGCAGCCCCCACGCGAGGGTCTTCTGTCTTTCGGCGTGCTCGATGAATCGGATGATCGAGTGATCGGCTTTTATTGGCGTGCGAAAGTTGAAGCGGATGGTCTTGAAGATTCGCGTGTCGCCTTTGGCGAAATATGCGCTCACCAGTCGAGTGAGCAGAAGCAGAATACGATTCGTGATCTTTCCGAAGAGACCTTTTCTCCTGCGAGTGACGAAGATCGACTGACCTACGGATTTGCCATCCCGCGTCGGACGCAAAGCAAAGATGATGTGAAAGTGCAGAAAGTCCGGCCCAAGTGTGACCGTCCCGGCGCTTGCAAACCAGTAGCATAGAACGTAAGTCAGAGCGTCGCGATAGAAGCGGGCGATCAGTCGCGTGAACGTGGAAGAGCGCGGCACAGAGGTCGTGTTGCGAAATAGAATCCTGTTTTCATCCAACTCCACAGGCTCAAGATTCAAATCGACCCGCAGGCTGTGAACTGAATTGAAGTGCTGAGAGTCGATGGCGTTAATCATCATCACTGAGGGGTGACAGTCCTTGACGAATCGCTTTCCCAAAGAGAAGTCGCACTCTTCGCCTTCAAGCTCAGGCACGAACGGGACGGGCAGTCTTGGATTCTTCCCCGCCCAAATCCAGATGAGTCCGTATTTTTCTTCGACCGGCCACGATTGTATCTGCGGGACGAAATCGCATCGATCCTGACAGGGGATTTCCGTGCAGCGTCCCTGCTCGTCGTACTTCCAGCGATGAAAAAGACAGCGGATCGAATTGCCTTCGACCCTGCCTTCGGCGAGGTGCGCGCCCATGTGCGGGCAGTAAGCATCCAAAGCGCGGACGCGATCATCCTTGCCGCGATAGAGGACAAGCTCTCTTCCGAAAAATGAAAATGCTTTTGCGCGACCGCGCTTGAGATGCGCGCTTCGCACAGTCCAGTACCAGCCTTCGATGATCCTGTCGGGGTTGTTGAAGACCTGGTTTTTCATTTCGAGCGCAGGCAGATTGTAGGACGGTGATGATGCGATCTCAAGCGCGTCGGGTTGCATGACTTATGCCCCGCGGTATGAGAAGCACCCGGCCTCGTTATCAAAAGAAGGTTCAAGTATTTGGTTGATTTCCTCAGCAAACGCAATGCTATTTAATCGAGCCTCCTTTGTGGAACTGGTTTACTGTAACTAAATTCTTATCACAAAGGAGGCATCATGTTTCATTGTGCATGACTTGGAACAAAAACTGATTGACCCATTCATCCTTATGTGATATGCTCAAGCCCTCTGTTTGAGTTAGCTAATCCTACAAAAAGGAGGCCTCCTGAATGTCAAAAAATCTCCTCGCCGTAACGCTGCTCTTGCTGTTGATGATTTTTGCCACCTCCAATATTGCTGAAGGCGGTTCACAGGCATACTGTCGTAGAAACCCATCTTGTAGTGGAGAGTTGGAATGGATCAGCGATGGATGTCAAAGCTGGACATGCACACGGGGATACAAGTGCTATTGCATAGTCTATGCGTGCCTTTCCACAGGGAACATTACCACTGGCTGTGCATGTCACTATCCGGCAACATTCTGCAATTGATTTCGATCTTATCGAAAGGAGGATCTCATTATGAAGAGAGTCATAGCTTATGCAATGGTCGCGTTTTTGCTAACCCTGCTGGCGATAGTTTCTATAAAGGAGAAGAAAGTCACAAGCGCAACTTACAACCCGGTTCCCTTCAAGCCTTACGTTCTAAAGACGAAAACCTACAGAATAGAAAACGGCAATCGTGAATTTCTGTATGAAACCACTGTTACCGGATTCGACCGTGGCCAATGGACTGAAATCAGACAGAAGGGTGACTGGGTGCGAACCATTACGAGTGACGGAAACGGCGTTTCTGATGTGACTCAAGGCAAAGAGTTGAGCAAATCTTCTAAAGGCCAGTTGTTTTCTACGCATGAAGAACTGCAACGCCATAACAATCTGGATCACGTAGAAGAGATTTTTGGCATCACTGCTTATGCACTGAAATTCGACGACCGGGACCGAATTATAGAAGCAATATTTGCTCCGGAACTTGGCACAAAGCCTCTGCGGCTATACCTGCAAATTGGGGAGAATGCTTTCAGCGAAACCGTACCCGTATGCCTTGAATGGCGTTAGTGGCGAGGGATTTCTCGCGGGGGTTGTTATTCAGTTTAACCAAAGTTGCTTTACAGTTTGGCGCGGAGTAGTCAATAAAATCGGGCATTCCAGCCCAAGTTGGTGTAAAGCAATCATGGTTAAGCTGAATAATCGCTCTCCTTTGCCGTCCCTTGTCGGACGCAGAGCAAAGATGATGTGAAAGTGCAGAAAGTCCGGCCCAAGTGTGACCGTCCCGGCGCTTGCAAACCAGTAGCATAGAACGTAAGTCAGAGCGTCGCGATAGAAGCGGGCGATCAGTCGCGTGAACGTGGAAGAGCGCGGCACAGAGGTCGTGTTGCGAAATAGAATCCTGTTTTCATCCAACTCCACAGGCTCAAGATTCAAATCGACCCGCAGGCTGTGAACTGAATTGAAGTGCTGAGAGTCGATGGCGTTAATCATCATCACTGAGGGGTGACAGTCCTTGACGAATCGCTTTCCCAAAGAGAAGTCGCACTCTTCGCCTTCAAGCTCAGGCACGAACGGGACGGGCAGTCTTGGATTCTTCCCCGCCCAAATCCAGATGAGTCCGTATTTTTCTTCGACCGGCCACGATTGTATCTGCGGGACGAAATCGCATCGATCCTGACAGGGGATTTCCGTGCAGCGTCCCTGCTCGTCGTACTTCCAGCGATGAAAAAGACAGCGGATCGAATTGCCTTCGACCCTGCCTTCGGCGAGGTGCGCGCCCATGTGCGGGCAGTAAGCATCCAAAGCGCGGACGCGATCATCCTTGCCGCGATAGAGGACAAGCTCTCTTCCGAAAAATGAAAATGCTTTTGCGCGACCGCGCTTGAGATGCGCGCTTCGCACAGTCCAGTACCAGCCTTCGATTATTTTTTCCTCGTTGTTGAAGACTGTGGTTTTCATACAGGATGGTCGCAGTATATGACGGCGAGTGATCGATCTCAAGCGAGCCGCTTTCGCTTATGATTAGCGAAACGGTGAGGTATGATAAACGGGAATCTGAACGAATGAATGGCGAGGGACTTATGAAGATCAGAATCACTTTCAGACAGACGTTGCTCGTTGCGATCATCTGCGCGATGGCCATCATCGGCGCAGTCGGTCAGACGGGGACGCCGAGACCGCGCCGCGCGAGTGAGCCGCCGGTGCAGAGCGGGCCTAAAATCTGGCGCGATCCGGGCAAGGTCGAGCAACTCGATTTCGAATACGGGCCGGGCGGAATTGGAAATGCTCCCAAGCCTCCCTTCGCTTTCATCGAGGAAGACCTCGGCGGCTCGAATCCCAAGATCAAAGTCCGCGATGCGGCGGGCCGCGAATGGGGAGTCAAATGGGGATCGGAGGTAAACGCCGAAGTGTTCGCCTCGCGCATTGCCTGGGCTGCCGGTTACTTCGTCGAGCCTTCTTACTACGTCGCGACCGGCAAGGTCAGCGGAGTCGCCGGACTTACTCGCGCTAAAAAATATGTCGCTGCCGACGGCGGTTTCACTGATGCCAGATTCGAGTTGAAACTGAAAGGCATAAAGAAACTCAAGGACGAGTTGGGGTGGCAGTGGATTCAAAACCCGTTCGTCGGAACGAAGGAACTCAATGGTCTCAAGGTCGTGATGATGCTCGTATCGAACTGGGACAGCAAGGATCAGCGTGATGCCGGGCGAGGCTCGAATACGGCGATCTTCCAGAACAAAGAAGGCGAAGACTGGTACGTCGTCACCGACTGGGGCGGGACGATGGGCAAGTGGGGCGGAGTTCTGAGCCGCGAGAAGTGGGACTGCAAGGGCTACACCGATCAGAATCAGAAATTCATCGCCAGTGCGACCGGCGGCATCATCAAGTTCGGCTATTCGGGCCAGCACACTGACAGCATTCGAGACAACATCAGGGCGAGCGATGTCCGATGGCTGATGACCTATCTCGGTCGCATCACCGACGCGCAGTTAAGAGCGGGGTTGAAAGCGAGCGGAGCAACTACTGATGAAGCGGAATGCTTCACCCGCGCGCTTCGCCAGCGGCTCGAATTGCTGAGAACCAACTCGCGTTGAGCCGCTTGACCTGTGTCCGCTCGACGGATGCATAATCTCTCTGCCGATAAAAACATTTTTCGAAGGACACACGAATGCGACTTACTGAAATGGTTTCGTGCGCCGGTTGAGCGGCAAAACTCGCGCCCGGCGCGCTCGCTCAGGTACTGAGCGGATTGCCTAGACAGCCTTTCGATCCCAATCTCCTCGTCGGCTTCGACACTGCCGACGACGCGGGAGTCTATCGCCTCAGCGAAGACCTCGCGCTGGTTCAAACTCTCGATTTCTTCACCCCCATCGTCGATGACCCTTATGACTACGGGCGCATAGCCGCCCTCAATTCGATCAATGATGTGTGGGCGATGGGCGGAACTCCCGTGACTGCGATGGCAATAACATGCTTTCCGAAAAAGGGAGTCGATTTTTCCATACTCGCCGACATCATGCGCGGCGGTCTCGATGTGCTCATACAAAACAAGGTCGCGCTCATAGGCGGCCACAGCGTAGATAACGCTCAGATCATGTTCGGCTACTCGGTCACCGGCATAATCGATCCGCGCAAAGTCGCCGTAAACGCAGGAGCGCGTCCGGGCGATGCTGTGATACTGACCAAGCCTGTCGGCACAGGAGTCATCTCGACCGGAATAAAATTCGGCAAGGCTGACGAAGCTGCCGCCGCTCGCTCTCTTGAGGTTATGCTCGCTGCCGGGCGCGAAGCCGCCGACGCGATGCGCGACTTCGATGTGAGAGGCGCGACCGACGTCACAGGCTTCGCGCTGCTCGGACATGCATGGGAAGTGGCGCGAGCCAGCCGCGCGACTATCGAGATAGATTCATCGAGCGTGCCGGTCATTGAAGGCGCGCTTGAGCTTGCCGGGCAGGGCTTGCTTACGAGCGGAGACAAGACCAACCGCGAGTATGTCGGCAGCGATGCGCAAATCAGCGAGAGCGTGAGCAAGGAGATGGCTCATCTTCTGTTCGACCCGCAGACGGCAGGAGGAATGCTCATCGCTGTTGCGGCCCCTCGCGCTCAGGCGCTGCTTGCCCGCTTGCGAGAGCATTACCCACAGGCGGCGATAATCGGGCGCGTGGTCGAAAGAGGCGAGCATCTGGTCACGGTTTCCTGAAATGAACTCAATGTTGTGAGAGCAGGCATCTTTAGGAGTGCGGGGACTCGTCCCCGCTTTGGTTTGGTTTTATGCAGAATAAAAGCTGCGACAAGTCACCCTCCAAAGATTTTCTTCTCTCGATTATTTCGTAGATTTTTTGAGGGAGGAATTATGGTTGCGCGTCAGGCAAAACCATCGGTCGCTGAACTGTTCGACGCTTTAGTCGAAGCGCGCGAGCGGACTATGGAACTCATCGCCGATCTCGATGACGAGCAGATGATCGGCCCGATGATGAGGATCGTCAATCCGCTTCGCTGGGAAGTCGCCCACGTCGCCTGGTTTCAGGAGCGATGGCTGCTCCGCCATCTCAACCTCAGAGAGCCTGTGAGACTGGATGGCGATTCGATGTACGATTCCGCCCGCGTCGCTCACGACACTCGGTGGGACTTGCCTTTGCCGTCGAAAGAAAAAACGCTCGACTACATGCGGGAAATTCTCAATCGCGCGCTCGATCTGCGCAACGACGCAGGCGCGCGACAGGTCGCCGATGACGGATATGATTTGTCGTACTTCCTCCATCTGGTTTTATTTCACGAGTGCATGCACGCCGAAGCGATAACCTACACGCGGCAGACTCTCGAATACACTGCGCCGAAAATAAAAATCGCCGCTCCCGCGCCTGTAAGCGAGCGCGTAGTCGATCCCGAAGGAGAAACCGTAGATATGGAAGCGCCCAAAGTTTGGGGCGATGCAGAGGTTCCGGGCGGGCGGTTTATGATGGGGAGCTTCCGCGATTCGGGCTTCGTGTTCGACAACGAGCAGTGGGCGACGGAAGTAGAGGTGGCGCCGTTTTCGATTTCGAAAACGGCAGTGAGCAACGGCGAGTTCGGCGTCTTCGTTGGAGAGGGCGGCTATCGCAGGCGGGAACTTTGGAGCGAAGCGGGCTGGGCGTGGCGCGAAGAGGCGAAGGCAGAGCATCCGGTTTACTGGAAGCGGCTCGCCGACGGAAGATGGATGAGAAGGAACTTCGATGAGTGGGTTCCGCTCGAAGACCGTCGCGCAATCATTCACGTTAACTGGTTCGAAGCCGACGCATACTGTCGCTGGGCCGGTCGCAGGCTCCCAACCGAAGCCGAATGGGAGATGGCCGCAAGCTGCGAAGCGGTTGGCGGCGAGATAAGCGGGCGAAAGAGGATTTACCCCTGGGGCGACGAGCCGCCCGACTCCACGCGCGCAAATCTCGACTGGCGAGCGATGGGCTGCATCGAAGTCGATGCCCTGCCCCTTTCTGACAGCGCGTTCGGATGCCGACAGATGATAGGCAACAGTTGGGAATGGACCGCGACTGCCTTCGGCCCTTATCCGGGATTCGAGCCGGGTCCGTACAAGGAATATTCCGAGCCGTGGTTCGGCGATCACTGTGTTCTGCGCGGCGGGTGCTGGACGACCCGTTCGAGCATGATTCGAAACAACTATAGAAATTTTTACACGCCTGATCGCCGCGATGTGTGGGCGGGCTTTCGCACCTGCGCGCAATAATGAAGATCGGATTGATAACCCCCGCCCCTCCCGGCTCGCGCTACGGCAACCGTGTGACGGCTCTTCGCTGGGCCAGGATTTTGAGAAACCTCGGCCATCGAGTGACCGTCACTCAAAGCTATGAAGGCCAGCCATTCGATGTGATGGTCGCGCTTCACGCCCGCCGCAGTCACGCTTCGATCATTCGATTCAACAGCGAGCGGCCCGCGTCTCCCGTCATTCTCGCTCTCACCGGGACTGATTTATACAAAGACATCCGCAGCGATCCTGACGCGAAAGAATCTCTGGAGATTG
>CAZPQE010000366.1:0-7246 GCA_964588615.1 uncultured Clostridia bacterium
CGTTGGCTTCAGCGATCATATTGGCCCAGGCTTTCATCAGCCCTGCGCCCATCAGTATTACCGAAGCGTAACGAGGCTCGACGGCGATGAGCGTGAGCTTGCGCGTGTTGACGCTCACGCCATAACAGGCAATCCTGCCCGAATCAATCTCGCTTCTCGTCATCAGATAATCCAGACCGCGCCTGTGATCAGTGGCCCAGTCGACCACCCGTTCGCGATACTTCACCGAATCCCTCTTAGGCGAGGGGGAATCAGGCGGCCTCGGCCTTTCCTTGTAGCCCTTGAGCACTACAGCAAAGACGGCGCGGCCTGCTTTAATGTAAGGCGCGGCGTGCGCTTCCACTTCTTCTGGCACTGTCAGTCCATAGAATGCAGAATCAGTGGGCACGTAATGAATCACCTGTACTGGCCCTTGTGTGTTTCTTGGCAGGTAAAGCCAGGCGAAGGCCCGCTCGCCGCCCGCGCCCGCATAAGTGATTTTCTCTCTGTGCCACGCCTCGGTTTCCTCTACTTCTTCGATCCGGGCATCGAGCGGCGTCTGGTCATACTGATAATGACGGAGCATGGCCTGAAACTGGGCTTCGGTGGTCGGAGTGTATGTCGGAACCTCCTCGGCGGGGTTTAGAGGCATAGCGCCCTGATCGCCCGTCGTCTGCCTTGAGTTAAGCACGCATCGAAAGCCGAGAGTGTTCGCGCTGTAGAAGGGGGGAAAGGCTCCGAAGGAAGCGAAGAGATAATGCGGGTCCTTCCACGATCCTCCGGCAGTCGCGTAGCCCATCAGTTGAGGGTTGAAGCACCACTCGGCGACGTTGCCAGCCATCTGGTAGCAGCCATACTGGCTCATCCCGAATTCCAGGCTCTCGACCGGAACGGTTCCGCTTCCCAGAAAGTTGGCGCGATCCTCTATCCGCTCCCTCGCGCTGCTCAATCCCCACGGCATGATGAGCCAGTGAGTCACCGTGAAATCTCCATTGCGCGCGGCCTTCTCCCATTGAAAAACGGTAGGGAGTCGCTTGCCCCTAAACTCGGCATAAGCGGCTGCTTCATACCAGGTGACATCTGTTACGGGATGATCCTGTTTGCCGTCGGGGTAGTTCTGGCTCGACCAGTCGCGCGGTCCCGCAAGCCCTGTGCGATCCTTGAAATGCTCCATCGCCTCTTCCCACGAAAGCTCTCTGCCGTCTTTGCGAAATGGATGTTTCCAGAATTGCCGCTTCACATACCCGCCAGCGTTGATGAACTCTTTATACTCGCGATTGCTCACCTCGTAACGGTCGATGAAGTAATCATCGAGTTTTGCCGCAGCGCTGGTTGGTTTTCCGTAACTGATGAGACTGTACTGGCCGCCCGGAACGAACGCCGAGCCTTCAGGCGATTCGCCAGCCGGGATCAGTTTCGCCTCGATTCGGATGGGCGCGTGAGAATCGAACAGGATCGTCTGCCCGCCCTGCCCGGTCTCGACCATCTTCACTTCCCGTCGAATAGCAGCCGGGTCCATGACCGACCTCTGCACGCGGTCAAGCGTGCTTGAGATGCTCCGACGAATGGGCGCGTAGCCGTCTTTTTCTATCTCGATTATGTACTGGTCGCGCGCGATCTGAAGATTGCTGATTGGAGTTGTCCCGACAAGCTGTCGCCCTGGCGACTGGCCTCGCTCATCGCGGGTGAATCGCTTGAGGTATACGCGCGCTCCTTCAGGCTCCGAGGTGACTGAAAGATCGTCCGTGATCATCGGCATCACCCGCAGCAGCGTCGGATCATCCGGGAGATATTCCCTGACTCTTAATGCAAGATAGTAAGCTTCGGCATATTTTTCGTCGCGCGCCATCTCTTCTATCCGCGGGATCGAACTCCTCGCCCATTCCCTGTTGGCGCTGCGCCAGTACATCCACACACCGACGGCGGCAATGATGAGCGCAACAATCGCGGCTATCATCATTGATCGCGATATGGCCTTCCGCTTTTCCTTCTCGCTCGTCGCCTCCTGGTGTTCTTTCGACATCAGGCCGTTCAACTCTTCTACAAGTTCCAGAGCCGAGCCGTAACGCTGCTCCCGGTCTTTGGCCAGTGCGCGATGGATGATCGAATCGAACTGGCGCGGCAATTCCGGTTTGATCGCAGTGGGCGGAAGAGGATCGCTCATCCTTATCTCGTTCATAATGGCCAGAGAACTCGGCCCGTTGAACGGCAGTTTGCCCGCAGCCGCTTCGTACAGCACGCAGCCCAGCGAGAAGATGTCGCTTCTCGCGTCAAGCGGCTCGCCTCGCGTCTGCTCAGGCGACATGTAAAAAACCGTTCCGATGATCACGCCCGTATCGGTGAGGTCGCCCCTGATAGCGATTTCCGTTTCCATCTCATCGAACGAAGGGCGAATGAGTTTGGCCAGACCGAAGTCAAGCACCTTGGCCTCTCCTCGCGGCGTGATCAGGATGTTGGACGATTTGATGTCGCGGTGAATCAATCCTGCCTGATGCGCCGCCGCCAGCGCACTGCCAACATGCGATCCAAGATCGACCACGCGCTGAAATTCCAGCGGCCCGCGCTCGACGATAGCCTTGAGCGTTTCTCCCTCGACGTATTCCATCACAATGAAGTCTCGCCCCTCGGCTGATTCCAGAGCGTGTATGGTCACGATGTTGGGATGATCGAGCATCGAAGCGGTCTGCGCTTCGCGCAGCAATCGCTGGTTTGCCTTCTGAGATTTCATCACATCCGGGGGCAGCATCTTGAGAGCCACCTTGCGGCCCAGGCGTGTGTCCTGAGCCAGGTAAACTTCTCCCATTCCTCCGACCCCGAGCAAGGCAAGCACCTTGTAAGAGCCTAACATCCATCCCGCGACGAACTGCGACTCGCTGTCGGCAATCATGCCGGCGGCTTCTTCATAAGCCGGCGAGTCGAGGAAGCTGCCCGGTTCGTCGTGAGCCGACAGAAGAGACTCCACCTCGGCGCGCAACTCGTCGTCACCCATGCAGGCATGGTCGAGGAAGGCGGCGCGCTCGTTTGACTGGCGCTCAAGAGCGGCGTTGAATATCTCTTTCACCTGTTGCCATCGCTCGGGTGTTGTCTTCTTTTTAGTCATTGCCGACCTCCCGCCGCAGGTAAGCTCTCGCCGCGCTCCATTCACGCTTGACAGTTGCGACCGAGATGCCTACCACTTCGGCTATCTCTTCGTTGGTCAACCCTCCGAAGTATCTCAACTCGACTATGCGGCTTTGCTGCGGATCTATTTCCGCCAGCCGCTTCAACGCATCATCGAGAGCTATCAAGTCAAATTCCTGTTTTCCGGCCAATCGGTCGACTGCGCTGAGAGACAGTCTCTGCGCCTCACCCCCTCTTTTGGCTCTTTCCCGACCATTGGCGTAGTTGACCAGTATGCGACGCATCATCAAAGCGGCGATCCCGTAGAAGTGAGCGCGGTTTTGCCACTCGACGCTCTTCTGGTCGACGAGTCTGAGGTAGGCTTCGTGGACGAGCGCAGTAGGTTGAAGGGTGTGATCGGCCCGCTCGCGGCGCAGATAGTTGCGGGCCAGACGGCGCAGTTCATCGTAAACGATCTGCATCAACTCGTTTTCCGCATCCGAGTCGCCCCGGTTCCAGGCTCTCAGCAGTTGGGATACATCTTCAGGGATTGAAATCATAATCTGACCCCCGACTCGATAGCCGGATTCTATTATCAAAGAGTGAAAAAGTAAAAAAATATTCGAAAGGCGTGAGCCAATCGAGAGCCAAAGGTTGCGTGTAAGAGTGGGCCGGAAAAAATCGCACGGCGTCGGATGTGCGGGACGCAGATTTTTGAGCCGGTAGCGTTTTTGAGGTACAACAGGCTGCCAGCCTGTTGAAAGCATGAAAGCATGAAAATTTGGGAACTCCGCAGGCTTCAAGCCTGCTCTACATTTATTGAAGAGGAACGTAAATAGAGTGAAAAGGAGAAAGATTATGAAAACCAAAAGACTGATTGCAACAATCGCTCTCGGTGTGATGGTCGCGCTGTGCGTGGCAACGACGGCTCAGGCGCAGAATGGAAACTCGATCAAGAGGGCGATAGAAGGATCGTGGAAAGCCAAAGTGACTGTAGCGCCGGGGCCAGGCGCGCCGCCGCCTGTAGATGCGCTCGTGACCTACTCTGCGGGCGGCGGTCTCGTTGAATCGGACAACCTGTTTCCTCCATCGGTCGTGACTGCCGGACATGGCTCGTGGGAATATGCGGGCCGCTCCTTCAACAACACATTCGTAAAACTGATGTTCAACGCGCAGGGCCAGCCTACAGGCACTATCAAAGTGCGGGAGAAGATAACGCTGGGCATCAACAGGAATGAATACACTGGCGCGGGAGTGGCGGAACTCTTCGATCCGGCAGGCAATTTGCTGCTCTCTCTTCCGTTCACAACTCAGGCCACTCGCATAAGTGTGGAGCCATAGCCTGCTGCGCGAAACCGGCGATGGATTGCTGCTGAGGTCAAGCTATCGGTTAAGACCCTCAGCAGCAGAATATCGCCATTTGCAAAACGGTTTTTTCAAGCCTGAGGCATCCTCGCTGTGTCCATTTAGAGTTTGCGTTCAAGATCCTTCCGCATGATGGGGTTTTTCAAACGCGCTTTCAGGATTCAATCTAATTCCGTTCGAGAGATTATCTGAAATTGCTGATCAGCGCGATGTCGCTTATTGTGGAGCCGCGAGCGACGGCTAATCGGTCGCCCGACGGCGACCAGGCAAATCGCCATACGGAATCCGGCTGAAAGTCGATCAACTCCTTTGCAGGACTGCCATCCAACGACTGCTTCCAAATCTTCGTCGTGTTCACACCGCTGATCGTCAGCGCCTGTCCGTCACTCGTCCATTGAATCGGATCATAGCGCGAAATGCGCGGCGGGAAATCGAACAGCCTCACAGGCAGCCCGCCATTGAATGGAACGAGGGCGATTTTGCTGCGCCCATTCGATGCCCGACCCTGATAGGCACAGGCGATAAGCTTGCCGTCAGGTGATATGGCGCTGCCAAAGGTAAACTCATCTTGCAACTGCGCCGGCTCACCGCCCTCGATCGGAACTTTCCATAAGGTTGGCCTGCGCGGAGTGATCCTATGCGTATAGACGACCCACTTCCCATCCGGCGAACACTGTGGCCGCACATCGTGGCCGCCGCGCGTCAACTGTTTCGGGTTGCCGCCATCGATGTCTACACGCCAGATGTTCGCGCTCAGATCATCGCTTGCGCGCGACGAGTACACGATGTAGCGTCCATCAGCCGACACCGCCGGTTCTTCATGCGCTCCCGATCCGGTCGTCAAAGGTTTCTGATTGCTGCCGTCCGCGTCCATGATCCAGAGGCGCAGGTCATTGCCGCCGCTCGCCTTCGAGGTGTAGACGATCCTGCCGTCCGGCGTCCACGCCATGCCATCCTGCCCATCAGAATTGCCGGAAGTGAGCGGTCTGGCCTGCTCGACTTTTGACACAGGTACGATCCACATATTCGAGAAGGCCGTCTCCTGAATGGTCAGCACCGTCCTGGCGTCAGCCGTCAGGCTCAATCCTAAATACCCGCTCAAATCATTTGTGATGCGTCGCGCTTCGCCGTCAGGATAGGCAATCTGCCATATCTGTCGGACATCCCACCCGGCGGGATGGTCGGACGCGTTCAAAAACAGCCCTGTGCCATCTGAGAGCCACGCCAGACCGCCAATCCACTTCCACCTTTTCGATGTGATCGGCTTTTCCGAACCGTCTTCCAACTGCACGCCGACCACATTGCGGTAATAGCCGTCGTCATCCGTGCTTCCGGCGTGACAGGCAATAGTCCTTCCATCGGGCGACCAGGCTATTCCGTCACGGTGAGGGTAGAAGAAATCCGGCGCGCGGCGCGTGGTTAGCAGACGCTCGCCTGAGCCATCGGCGTTTGCCACGATCAAAGCCGATTCCTGCTCATTGACTGATTCGCGCACATAGGCAAACTGCTTTCCGTCAGGAGAGACCGCAAAAGGAACATCAGCAGTTTCTATCAACTTCTTAACGGGGCCGCCTATGACTGCAACCTGATAGATCGCCGCCTTGATCCCGCTACCGCTTCTCACGAAGTAGATATGATTGCCATCGGGCGAAAAGGTCAGCCCCCAATAGACCACACTGGCAGGCGGGACGACCTCCAGATTAGCTGTGGTCGCAACCTGCCTCACCCAAAGGCTCTGCTTACCCTCCTGCCTTGCCACATAAGCGACGTATTTACCATCGGGTGAAATGGCTGCCCGCCAGATTTTGCCGGTATGGGTCAGCCTGGTCAGCTTCATCGCCTGAGAATGCTCTGTCGGTTTTGTCTGCAACGCTTTGTAAGACAGAAAGACGATGGCGACTATCACAATGGCAGCAACGGCGGCGATGACCGTTTTTCTGTATCTGCCGGACGCGCTGTCGGGGCGCTCCCTCACTGCGATGGCCGAGCCTCCGTTCGGCGGCAATGCGACTATCTCTGTCGCTGCGACTCTCTGCAGAGTTTCACTCTCACCCGTCTCGCGCTCTTCGATCGTGATCTCAGTGGCGCTGAACTCGCGCACGATCAGTTGCTCCACCTCGACTTGCAGTTCTCTCACCACGGCGCTGAATTTATATCCGCGTTTTGGGATGGTCTCGATGTAGCCTTCGCCCTCGGCGCTTTGACCGAGAGCCTTCCTCAACTGCGAGATGTTGACTGCAAGGTTGGCCTCTTCGACATGGCTATCGGGCCAGAGGCGATCCATCAACTCTTCCTTTTTCACCAGCCGCCCGTTCTGTTCGATCAGAGCTATGAGCGTCTCGACCACCTTGGGCTTGAGCGCGATTACCTCATCGCGCCGCGATAAGCGACATTCCTCGACATCTACGCGAAACTCGTCGAATTCGTAAACCAGCTTTGTTTTCAGGCTCATAGCGGCCTTGCCGAGTCCGTTTAGGTTTTGTTTAGAAAAAGTTTAGACGGCGTTTAAGACTTCCGCGCCCGCCCGAAAGTATCCTCCCTGCCGTCACCGAGCGAGAGCGCAGTATTCGCCGGGTGGCCGATTGGAGCGCAGCAATTCTAATCAATCGGGTTGGCGCATTCAATAAGGAAGGTGTCAGTAGCCCGACCCTGAGGGAGGGCTGAGTCTCAAGCCCGCGCTAAGGCCTGGGCTACTGACACCGAGATATGGAGAGCAAACGAGCAGGGGTAGTGATGAAAATGTAAGGCTGGCACAAGGAACGCAAGCGTCTCGCTTGCTGGTGCGGTAGCAAGCGAGACGCTT
>CAZPQE010000367.1:0-7222 GCA_964588615.1 uncultured Clostridia bacterium
AAGAGCCGCACGTGAGTGTTATCGATTCGCCCGTCTTCAGCGCGAGAACTGCCGATGATGTCGTTGGTGATCATTCCGGCTATGTTGAGTTTCTTCTGACGCGCCATCTCAGCCCAGTGAGTCGAGCCGTTGAGGCCCTGCTCTTCTGCGGCTACGGCCATAAACACCAGCGTTGCATCGAACTGATACTTTGACATCACGCGAGCCATTTCCATCACAGCGGCAGTGCCGGAAGCGTCGTCATTGGCTCCAGGAGCCGCGCTTGTGGCGTCCATCCCGTCTGAGGCGCGCGAATCGTAGTGGCCGCTGACGACATAGATTCGGTCTCTGGATTCAGGCTGAGAGCCGGGAAGTGTGGCGACGACGTTGACTATCTGAGTCGGGCGGGGGATGCGCCCGCCTGCCGGTTGAGTGAACTCATCGAATTCGACCTGAAGCCGTCCGCCCGATTCTTTGCTGTATCGTTCGAATTCGGATTTGATCCAGCGCCGGGCCGCGCCTATGCCGACTGTTTCGCTTTCGGTTTCAGAGAGCGTGTGGCGGGTGTGAAAGCCCGCGAGTTTGCGGATGATGGCTTCGATGTTGGCGGCTGAGATTTCGCGGGCGATTTTCTGAATCGCAGGATCGAGCGCGCTGCGTGGCGCAGACGGTTTGTTGTTTTGCGCCGCGAGGGCGGAAGCAAGCAGAGTGACTACGGCAAAGGTCAAAAAGGCTTTCTTCATCAGCGAACCTCTCGGATTATTTCGACTGTTCCACTGAAACAGCCACAGGGCGAGAACTGACAATGTAGCCTTGATCGAGGCTCTGCTTCAATGCCTCAAGGAAAGGATTATCCGCGAGCTCTATAAGGCAGGGTGAATGCGCGCGTATTCACCCTGCTCCATGGATTCATTTCTTCGTTACCGTAACGGTGACTGAAGCGGTCGCCTCGCCTCCGCGACTGTCTCTGACAGTGTAGGTGAAAACATCGGTTCCGTTGAATTTCATGTTCGGAGTGTACTTCACCTGTGAGCCGACCATCTCCACTGTTCCCTTGCTGGCCTGCGTCAGGGATGAAAGGCTCAACGAATCTCCATCAGCGTCCGAATCATTTGCGAGCACGGCTATCAGGACAGATTTCTTCTTTTTTGTGCTCGCCGCATCGTTGACCGCAACCGGATTCCTGTTGTCAGGGCTTACGGTGATTGAAACCGTCGCCACGTAGCTGTCCAGCTTTCCGTCGTTGACTTTGTAGGTGAACGAATCATGGCCGGTGTAATTCGAGGCCGGTCTGTAGGTCACTTCCGCGCCTGAGCCAGTCAGCGCGCCATGCGCGGGATTGGACACAAGTATGAAAGTGAGAGGATCACCTTCCACATCTCTCCCTGTCAGCGTGATCTTTTTCGACGTGTCCTCGATAAGCTCGACTGCCAGAGTGTCGGCCTCCGGCGCATCGTTGACCGGCGTGATGGTGAAGGAAATGGTTGCCGTGTTGCTGTCGGCCTGCCCGTCGCTCATTCTGAATTTGAAGCTGTCCGCTCCGCTGTAATTGAGTTCGGGAACATAAACCACCTGAGACCCTTCGCCGTTGAGATGCCCATGCCTGGGGTCTTCCATGATGTGGTAAGTCACCGGGTCATTGTCCGGGTCCTGTCCGTAAAGAGCGACCGTGATGGGCTGATCTTCTCTTATGGTGAGATTCCGATTCAAAGCTATCGGAGCATTGTTGTTGCCCAGGACATTTAAGGTCACCGTTCCCGTCACCTCGGATTTTCCATCGCTGACCTTGAAAGTGAAGCCGTCCTGTCCCGTATAGCTCCTCTCCGGCCTGTAAATCAGATTGGGAAGTTCGCCCGTGAGAGAGCCGTTTGTCGGGCCGCTCTCGATGGTGAAAACCAGCGGGCCGCGCGCTCCGCTCGCTGTCAGCGTGATCGGTGTGGAACTGTTCTTGTTCACGCTGACCACCTGATCGCTGGTCGTCAGGATTATGTCTATGCGAATGTAGCGGACTCCTCCCTCGACGGTGGCAAACAGGAGCGTGCCGTCTTTGGAAATCCTGAGCCTGCCCTGATCGAATGCCTGGTTGCCCGTGTGCTTGAACTCGTGCTCGAAGTCGTAAGCCGCTATCTGCTCGAACGTGTTGGTGTCGAATGCGCGCACCTCTGTGGTCGTCGCCCACGCGAAATAAACTATGTCTTCGAGCGGAGAGTAGACGACCCCGATGGGTTGAGGCCCGGCGTATTCACCGAGCGTCTTCTGTTTGACCAGGCTGGCGTCGGTGATGAAGCACCCTCCGTAGGTCGGAAGCGCGTACTGCGTCCCGTTTCTGTTGACTCCTATTTCATAATTGAACCAGGCTGTGCCGTCGGTGTAGCCCTCTTTGCGAATCAGGGTTCCGTCCGATACGCGATACCTCCCGAACCGCCCGTCGGAAACATTGGATTCCTCAAATCCTATGAAATTCCGGTCGCTGCTGCTCGTCACCATCGAATTCTGCCGGATCGTCGCAAGCTCAACCGTCACCCCGTTGGCTGGATTATATCTGCGCAGTGGAACCGAACCTGACCCTTCGAAGGTGGCTGTGATTAAAAGGTTGCCGTCGCTGCCGAATGCGACCGCAAACGTGCCTCCCTCTCCGCTGGCGCGGGGGAAAAGAATTTTGCCTGCGTTCCCGGTCTCAAGGTTTATCAGGTGAATCCACACGTTTGTATCTGTCCGGGTGCGGTCGGCTACGGCAAGCGTTTTCCCGTTGGGCGAGATATCGATTCCGGCGAGGTCTCCTCCGAGATCGAACGAACTGAGAAAGTCCCCGCTCACCAGGCTGTAGCGCAAAACCGATCCGCCGCTGGTAATGTAAAGAACTTCGCGGAGATCGTCATAAACCATGTCGACGCGGCTGGGCGCAGGGATGAAAGTGCCTGCGGCTATGGCAACGCTTCGAGGCAAAGACAAGGAAGCCGCAAGCAGGGCGGTGACGACCAGCAGTCTCACGCATATCGAGACGGGGGAGGTGCGAGGTTTGGCAGATGTGGGCATTCCTGCTCCTGGGTTTGGTTGATGCTTTGATAGGGGCAGGCTTGAAGATGACTGGCTATTCTGATTCGGACGCAGAGGGCGCTCAATAACGCCCCGGAACACGGGCTGAACCGCCGCTTTTCATCACGCGGCGAGTATATGACCGGCGGCTATAAGGGTCAACAGTATTGTTTTGTTTCAGGTCTGTTCGGCACATGCTTTGGTCGCAGAGCCTTGAGATGTATCCGATGCCGAGTCGCTGGTCAGACCATCGTGAGAGGTTTCTTCACTTCTCGAACCAGACCGCGAGGCATTTCCTGTCCTGCCAGAATTGTTCGAGCGTCATCTTCATATTGCCGATGACTGTGATTTGTAGAGGACTCAATCGAACGCTGATAGCGTGCGACGATTTGCCCTTCCATGTGCCGATGTCAACGACCTCGTTGCCCTCTAACTCAAGGCCGTGTCGCTTCAGGTACTCCATTATCGCCGGGACTTGAAGATCGACTCCCGTCGTCGCCTAGGCGTGCGGGTTGCGCAGTCGCTTCGCCGTTCGGATCAACTCCGCGAGGTCTTCCGGGTGGTGTGCGAAATGCTCCTCATAGCTTTTGTAGTAAACCGTTTCGAGAGCCTCTTCCTGCAAAACGAACTCTCCGTCGATTATGTAACCGACAGCCCACATCCCTTCGCCATGCTCGCGGTTTCACTCGCGCTGGCGGGCGAGCCGCTGCTTGAGACCGCCTGCTCGACCGATTCTTTGCTTGATGACTTTCCAGGGCATATCTTGTGAAATCAGGCGCAGGCTCTTTTGCCTCCGCCTGTCGCATGCGTCATCTGATCGTCTGATCGGTCGCGCCTGACTCTTTCAGTTCAGCTATGTGCTTCTCCCAGGCGTAATCCCGCGCCCACTTGATATGTTTTTGCTGGGAGTTGAGCGTTGGATCGAGCCTGAGTATTCCGTCTCCGTTCTGTTCGCCTGGGGGACGACATAAATCTCCCCGGTCGGCGGATAGTAGACCGCGAAATAATCTATCTCATCAGCCGATAGCCTCGCATTCCGTTGTGCGAGGAGTCACGGATTCGCCGTCTGCCTTTGCAGGCGATGCAGCCGTTTCGATGCCAGTCTGTCTTGACCTGAATGCGTTTGAACACCGGCCCAAGGTCTACGACCAGATCATAAGCGCAGCCGCCGCCGAAAGGCGCTGACACGAAAAATCCTGCTTCGATGTATGCAGACAATACTTTCGACTCGCTCACATTGCCGGTCATATAAGTCGACATTGCATTCCCCTTTCATTATGTGTTCGGCCTGTGAAAACGGCTCTCTTTCGAGATCAGATGAATGCAAATACACAAGCGAGCGGCTTGAAAACGGTGATGCGCCCGACAGGACTTGAACCTGTAGCCTAGGCTTTAGGAGAGCCTCGCTCTATCCCTTGAGCTACGGGCGCACATTGCAGGTACGTTAGCAGACCGATTCTCCTGCTGTCCAGATTACTCATCATACTCAAGCAGCGATGAGACCTTGTAGCCTTCGAGCCGGTTGCGGCCCCTGAGGAAATTCAACTCCACCACGAAGGCGAATCCGGCGATCTCGCCCCCCAGCTTTTCAACCAGGCTGGCCACTGCCCGCGCCGTCCCTCCCGTCGCAAGAAGATCATCAGCTATGAGCACGCGATGGCCGCTGCCCACGGCGTCTTTATGAATCTCAAGCGTATCGGTCCCGTATTCGAGTTCGTAAGAAATCGATTCGGTCTCGGCTGGAAGCTTTCGCGGTTTTCTTACGGGCACGAATCCCGCTTTCAGTCTGTAAGCCAGCGCGGGCGCGAAAATGAATCCGCGCGCTTCAACTCCTATGACCGTATCGATGTTCGGGTCATCGATGAGTTCCACCAGACGATCAATGGTCGTGCGCAGACCGTAGGGGTCTTTGAGCAGAGTGGTTATGTCGTAAAACTGAATGCCGGGCTTGGGAAAGTCTGGCACTGTTCGAATCAGGCTTTTCAGATTGTTCACGTTTTCTCTCTCCGATCAGTTTAGTCAGAATGAAACATCGAAATCCGTGTAGCCGCCGCTCACGGGCAATTCTATTTCCACGACCTCGATCACTCGCGCCAGCGTCGGCCCTCGCTCAAGGCATTCTCGAAACCGCGCCACCGATTCCGCCTCGCCTTCGGCAACGGCTTCGACCGAGCCGTCCGTGAGATTGCGCACCAGGCCGACGACTCCCGCGCGCCGGGCTGAATGAATCGCAAAGTAGCGAAACCCCACGCCCTGAACTCTTCCCCTGACTATGAAACGTCGAGCGATCATAGTTGACATCAAACGAAGCTCAACCCTTCAGCCTGCTCAGGTTGAACTGAGCAGGCTGAAAATGATTTCGCAAAAGTTCAGCAGGAAGCCGTTACTGCGACTGCATCGAGTCGAGGAACACAGAGTTTGACGGAGTCTTGCCCAGCCTTTCGAGCAGAAGTTCCATCGCTTCCGTAGGCGAAAGTTGCGAAAGCACGCGGCGAAGCACGATGATGCGGTTGAAGTCCTGCGGCGGTATGAGCAACTCTTCCTTGCGCGTTCCCGACTTGTTGATGTCGATTGACGGGAAGATGCGTTTTTCCGTGAGCTTCCTGTCGAGGTTGATCTCCAGGTTGCCTGTGCCTTTGAACTCTTCGAAGATCACGTCATCCATGCGCGAGCCGGTATCGATGAGCGCGGTGGCGATGATCGTCAGACTTCCGCCTTCTTCTATGTTGCGCGCCGAGCCGAAGAACCTCTTGGGTTTTTGAAGCGCGTTCGAGTCGATGCCGCCTGAAAGAATCTTGCCCGATGGAGGCACGACCGAGTTGTGCGCGCGGGCCAGCCGGGTGATCGAATCCAGCAGTATGACCACGTCGCGCCCGTATTCGACTAATCGTTTGGCCTTCTCTATCACCATGTCGGCCACCTGGACGTGGCGCGTCGGAGGCTCGTCGAATGTCGAGCTAATGACTTCGCCATGCACCGACCGCTGCATATCGGTCACTTCTTCGGGCCGCTCATCGATGAGCAGCACGATGAGAGTGACCTCCGGGTGATTGCGGGTGATCGAGTTTGCCACCGATTGCAGCAGCATCGTTTTTCCAGTGCGTGGAGGAGCGACGATCAACGCGCGCTGTCCCTTGCCTATGGGCGTCATCAGATCGAGCACGCGGCCCGCGAGGTTTTCCGACTCGGTTTCGAGCCGGAGTCTCTCCTGCGGGTAGAGCGGCGTGAGATTGTCGAAGAACACTCGGTCGCGGGCCATTTCGGGCGGCTCGAAGTTTATCGCTTCGACTTTGATCAAAGCGAAGTACCTCTCGCCTTCTTTCGGCGGGCGTATCTGTCCGCTTATGGTGTCGCCGGTTCGCAGATCGAATTTGCGAATCTGCGACGGGCTGACATAGATGTCGTCGGGCCCGGGCAGATAGTTGTAATCGGGAGCGCGCAGGAAACCGAATCCGTCGGGCAGGGTTTCGAGCACGCCTTCCGAAAAGATCAGACCGCTTTTTTCGGTCTGCGCCTGGAGTATCTTGAAGATCAACTCCTGCTTTCGCATCCCGGTTGCTCCGGGAATGTCGAGGTCTTTTGCGATATGAGTGAGCTTGGAGATAGACATGTCTTTTAGCTCACTGATGTCCATCAATTCATTTACTTCTTCTTCAGCCATAAGCTTTGAAATCCTCACAGAGTTTGCCCCGCAGGAATGACTTCCTGCGGGAATTTGTTCGATCCGGTTCCGCAATCCGCCCATGGACGGATTCGGGGAACGGTTGGAATTCAACGGGAATGAAATTCATCAGCGGCGTTTTCGAGGGCTCAGTTTCTGACGATAGCCGGAAACCTCTGATGGAATGCCGCCCTGCTCCTGGCGGCCTGACTTCACTGAGCGCGATCACCAATCGCGCGGCTTATTTCTTTCCACAACCGGTCAGCGCCCCGGCGGGTGATGGCCGAGTAAGGTATCAACTCTTTTCCTGCCAGATGCGAGGACGCGTTTTTGAGATTGGCCCGCAACTTGTTGCCGCCCGGCTTGTCAGCTTTGGTCGCAACCACCGCAAACGGCTTGTCGCGCGAGATGAGCCATTGCCACATCGCCTGATCCAGTCGGGTGGGCTCGTGCCGCGAATCGGTGATCGCAATCGATAGCACAAGGTTCGGCCTGCTTGCAAGATACTTTTCAACCATCGGGCCCCACTCGCTTCTGACTTCGGCA
>CAZPQE010000368.1:0-7202 GCA_964588615.1 uncultured Clostridia bacterium
GTGAAGTAAGAAGAGTGAAGAGTGAAAACTCCATCTGTGATGTCTCACCCTTCACTCTTCACCCTTCTGACCTGCTGATTCATCCCGACTGACGCAACGCCTGTTGTAATAGACCTTGACACTCTGCAACACTTGGTGTATAAACCGGCCACACTTTGAGAATTGGACGGCTATCAGCCTTTGGTTTGGAGACCACGCGGCTATGAAACGCAGAGGCATTCTCAAGATTGCAATCGGCGCGCTCACAGCGGCGCTGTTTCTGTCAGCGCCGCTTGCGCTGACAGCCGAGCCGCCCGCGTTCGATCTGGTCATAGCGGGCGGCAGGGTGATCGATCCTGAAAGCAATCTGGACGCGGTTCGCAACATCGGCATCAGGGACGGAAGGATCGCGGCCATAAGCGCGGCCCGGCTTCAAGGGCGCGAGACAATCGATGCAAAAGGACTGGTGGTTGCGCCCGGCTTCATCGATCTGCACTCGCACGGACAGGACGCCGAAAACTACGCCTTCAAGGCGATGGACGGCGTGACTACCGCGCTTGAGCTCGAAGTCGGGGTCGAAGACCTGGAAGGCTGGCACAGGGAGCGCGAAGGCAAAGCTCTGATCAACTACGGCGCAAGCATAGGACACATCCCCGCGCGAATGGCTGTGATGAAAGACCCCGGAACATTCCTGCCGACCGGAGACGCGGCTCATCGCGCCGCCACTGCCGAAGAGATCGAACAGATCAAAGGGCGAATAGAACGGGGACTTGCGCGCGGCGCTCTCGGCGTCGGGTTCGGCATCAACTACACGGCAGCGGCTTCCCGCTGGGAGATACTCGAAATGTTCCGACTGGCCGCCCGGCGCGGGTCTGTGTGCTTCGTTCACGCGCGATTTGCCGGTGAGATGGAGCCGAACAACAGTTATCAGGCCATCGAAGAGATCATAGCCGCGTCGGCTGCGACCGGAGCGCCGCTGCACATAGTTCACATATCGAGCATAGGGCTTCGCGCAACTCCCCGCCTGTTGCAGATAATCGGTGAAGCGCAAAAGCGAGGACTCGATGTCACGACCGAGTGCTACCCCTACACGGCGACGATGACCCGGATAGAATCGGCCATCTATGATGAAGGATGGCAGCGCGCGCTCGGCATCACCTACAAAGACCTGCAATGGGTCGAGACCGGTGAGCGATTGACCGAGGAAAGTTTCGCCCGCTATCGCAAGGCGGGCGGAAGCGTCATAGGCCATTCGATACCCGAGGAAGTGGCGCGGGCGGCGGTCTCAAGCCCGCTGACGATGATCGCAAGCGACGGCCTCCTGCAAAACGGCAAGGGACATCCGCGCGCTACAGGCAGCTACGCGCGGGTGCTGGGAAAATATGTGCGCGAGGAAAAGGCGCTCACGCTCATCGATGCCATCCGCAAGATGACTCTTATGCCCGCGCGCCGGTTGGAGCGCATAGCGCCGATGATGAAACACAAAGGTCGCATACGACGCGGGGCCGATGCCGATATAACCATTTTCGACCCGGTCCGCGTCATCGATAAATCGACGTTTCAGGAACCGGCCCGTTATTCCGAGGGCTTTCTCCATGTGATGGTCGGCGGCGCTCTGGTCGTAAAAGACGGACAGTTGCAGAAAAATGTTTTGCCCGGACGCGGCATACGCGGGGTGTTGAAGCCGCAGATTTGAAGGGTGAAGGGTGCAGAGGGGCAGGGAAGCAGAGGTGCAGGGGAGCAGGGGTGATGGGGTGAAGAGGTGAGATTGGCTGACAACTGACCACTGACCACTGACCACTGTTTTATAAGGAGCGATTTTCTATGGCCAAAAGAGAGCCTCTCACAAAAATTACCCGGCGCGAGGCTTTGAAAGCGGGCGCGGCTTTGGTGGCCGCGCCGATGATAAATCGCGGACGATTTCGCTTGTTCGCCCGCTCGACGGCAGAGTATTCGGCGCGGGCCATCGAGATGGTCAAAAGATCGACCGTCATCGATATGTTGAGCGTGCTGACGCTCAATTTCCCTAAGCAGGACAAGTGGTTCGCAAATCCCGACACCTTCACCCCAGCCGACCTTGAGCCGTTCAAACAATCGGGCATCAACGTCTTTCATATCGCCGTCGGACTCGGCGGCCCGGAAGCTTTTATGTCCACGTTGAGATTCATCTCCTCCTGGAATTCATTTCTCGCAAATCACGACCGCTACTTTATGCGAGTAGATAGCGCGGATGATCTTGAGCGCGTGAAATCATCGAGCAAGGTGGGCGTGCTGCTTGGAGTCCAGAACTCGGAGCATTTCCGCTCGCCGCAGGATGTCAATTACTTTCACAGCCTCGGTCAGCGCGTCTCTCAACTCACTTACAACTCGCGCAACCTTATAGGCAACGGCTCGACCGAGCGACGCGACGACGGTATAAGCGATTTCGGCGCGGCCATAATCGAGAGGATGAACCGCGTAGGGATGGCCGTCGATGTCTCGCACTGCGGCGACCGAACTACGCTGGACGCATTCGAGATATCGAAGAAGCCCGCGCTCATCACTCACTCGAACTGTCGCGCGCTCGCGCCCGGTCATCCCCGCTGCAAAACGGATGAAGCCATAAAGAAGATGGCCGCCGCGGGCGGAGTGATGGGCATAACCGGCGTGCGGATGTTCGTCAAAAACGAAGAGCCTACGACCATAGAAGACGCGCTCAATCATTTCGATCATGTGGCGCGTCTTGTCGGAGTCGAACATCTCGGAGTAGGCAGCGATATCGATCTCGATGGCTACGACGATATGCCGCCCGAACTCAACCGTCAGTTGAGAGCGGGCTACAAGGGCAGCTACGGATTTCGGGAAAAGATCGACATCGAAGGCATAGACCATCCCCGTCGAATGTTCGATCTGACGGAAGGCCTGATCCGTCGCAAATACAGCGACCGCGATATAGAAGGAATTCTAGGCGGCAATTTCAAGCGGGTGCTGTCTCAAATCTGGTCTGTTTGACGAAAGCGGGAATCTTTGATGTACAACAGGCTGGCCGACGGCTGTACCTGTTTTGAGGAGCTTATGAAATACAAATCCGCAAGACTCGTTTCCATTCTCGCTCTCATCTACCTCTTTTTCATCGCCTCATCTTTTTCTGTAAGAGCGCAATCGGCTCACGGCGACGGTCTGTCGGCGGCTATTGATGAAGTTTGTGCGAAAGCCTTCAAGCCTGACGAGCCGGGCGCGGCGGTCATCGTGGTCAAGGAGGGAAAGGTGATTTTCCGAAAGGGCTACGGCATGGCCAATATGGAACTCGGCGTCAGAATAGAGCCTGACATGATTTTTCGCATCGGATCGGTCACCAAACAATTCACCGCCGTCTCTATCCTGATGCTCGCTGAACAGGGCAAGCTCTCGCTTGAGGATGAAATCACGAAGTATCTGCCCGATTATCCAACTCAGGGACACCCGATCACCATCGAGCATCTGCTCACGCACACATCGGGAATAAAGAGCTACACGGGTTTGCCTGAATGGAGACCGCAGTGGCGCAAGGATGTTTCGCTCAAGGAACTGATCGATCTTTTCAAGGACAAGCCGATGGAATTCGCGCCGGGAGAAAAATGGAACTACAACAACTCGGGTTATGTCCTGCTGGGAGCCATCATCGAGAAAATATCCGGGCAAAGCTATGGGGAGTTCCTCGAAAAAAACATCTTCGCGCCTCTCGGAATGAAAAGCACTTTTTACGACGACACCGCGCGAATCATTCCGCGTCGCGCCGCTGGTTACTCGAAGAGGAAAGACGCTTATGTCAACTGCGATTATCTGAGCATGACGTGGCCGCACGCGGCGGGCGCGCTGATGTCTACCGTCGATGATCTTGCGCTGTGGGACGCCGCGCTCTACACCGAAAAACTGGTCAAACAGTCCTCGCTCAAACGCGCGTGGACTCCTTACACGCTCAAGAGCGGCAAGGCGACGAAATACGGATACGGATGGGGGATGTTATCGATAGCCGGACACCGCGCCATCGAACATGGAGGAGGCATCAACGGGTTTACCTGCGACGGCGTGCGCCTGCCTGATGATAGGGTCTATGTGGCCATCCTGACCAACAGAGATTCCGGCACAGGCGACATCGGGCATCGAATCGCCACTCTCGCCGTCGGCGCTTCCCTCAGCGCACCTGTGGCGATCAAGCTTCCGCAGGAAGCGTTGGACAAATATGTTGGCGTTTATGAATCGCGTGAGAAAGAAGAATTCGTCATCCGCAGGCAAGACGACAAACTGACGCTTCAGCATCCGCTCTTTGGCGGCATCGAGATCAAGCCGATGTCGGAGACCGAGTTCTTCATCGAAGTTCTTTCCTCTTCGCGCATCAAATTTTCGAAAGACGCCAGCGGCAAAATCACCGGCTTCGTTATGAGCGGGAGCATCGCTCCCGACGAAGAAGCGAAGAAAACAGACCGTCCTCTGCCCAAACCGAAAGAAGCCGCTAAGGTCGACCCAATGATTTACGACAACTACGCGGGCGATTATGAGCTTGCGCCGAACTTCATCATCACCATCAGCAGAGAAGGAAACAAGTTGATGGGGCAGGCCACGGGTCAGCCGAAAGTAGAACTCACCCCGCAATCCGATACGAAGTTTCGCATCGCCATCGTGAATGCTGAAATTGAATTCGCGGTCGATGCAGGGGGCAAAGCGACGGGGCTGACTCTCACTCAGGGCGGGCAGAAGATGGAGGCGAAGAGAGTCAAGTGAAATGTCTCGAAATATGTGGAGTCGGAATTTGAACTGATTCAAAGGGAAGGTTTCTTAACGAGGTGTGTCGATTCGTGCCTGCTGAGTCTGGCCGTGTGTTTCAGCGCGCGGGCCAGACGCGATTGGAAATCCGCATAGCGCAAGCGATGGTTGAATTTTCATCTCAGGAACTCAATCCTCGCGCGAGCGACGCGGCTGCTCTGGCCTTCGATACACCGCGCACTAAAGTACGCGGCTAAACTCAACTGCCGCTACGCGGCTGAACAGTTACGTCAATTCGCTGGTGTCCAGTAGGCATGTTGGCGCATCCCGGAAGGTGTGCGGGACGCAAAGCGCCGTTGGTGCGTTCGTGTCTCCGCTGTCTTCCCGGATCAACAATACAAAGGGGGGATGATATGAAAACCGCTCGCTTCTTGATCTTTCTCCTGATCCTTTCTTCGCTGCCTGCCGAAGGCTTCGCGCAGACGGCGGCGACCGCGAAAATATCAGGAGTCGTGTCAGACGCTCAGGGCGCAGTCGTTCAGGGCGCGACTGTCAAACTGATTAACAAAGCAACCAAACAGGAGAGAACAGACGCCACGAATGACGAGGGGCGTTATGTCTTCGCCGCAATCGATCCGGGGCTTTACGATGTGACGGCCACTGCGCAGGGCTTCCGCACCACGGTCGTATCCGACGTCAAAGCGGAGATCGCAAAGGCAGCCACTCTCGATATCACCCTGCAACCGGGCGGCGTCGGAGAACAGGTCACGGTTACGGCAGCCGGAGAAGTGCAACTTCAGAGAGAAGATTCTTCCATCGGCAATGTAATAGAAGAAGACCGCATCACGCGACTGCCGACTCAGCAGCGGCAGGTGACGGAACTCCTCCGGCTTCAACCTCTGACGACTGCAAACGGAGAGACAGCCGGTTCGCGATTTGATCAAAACACCTTCACGCTCGATGGCATCGATGTTACGGACAACGTGGGATTCCGGGGCGGATTCGCTACTGTAGTGCCGACGCCGACGGAATCGGTCGAAGAGTTTCGCGTAACGGTAGCCAATCCCAACGCTTCATTCGGGCGGTCTGCCGGAGCGCAGGTCGTGCTTGTCACCAAACGCGGAGGAGACGCTTTTCACGGGTCGGCTTATGAGTATCATCAAAACGACAACCTCAACGCCAACTCGTGGACTAACAACCGCCTGGGATTGCCCAAGCCGCCGCTCATCGATAATCGCTTCGGCTTTTCGGTAGGTGGGCCTGTATGGCCGGAAAAACTTTTCTTCTTCACCAACTATGAAGGCCGCCGTCTGCCCGGCACACTTCAGATCAATCGCGTCGTGCCGACGCAGAGTTTTCGGGACGGGACGCTGAGGTTCCGCGACACTTCAGGCAACATACTCAATATCAATCCGAGGACGTTCGATCCGCGCGGCCTCGGCTCAAGCCCGGCAGTTCTCGCTTACCTCAGAGCGTTGCCGCTGCCCAATAACTTCACCGGATTCGGCGACGGGCTGAACACCGCCGGGTTCACGGCCAATGTGGCTGCAAACTTCAGGTCTGATTATGGAGTGCTGAGACTGGACTATCAGATCAGTCAGAACTGGTCGTTCGAGGCCAAAGGCGCGCTCTACCGCGACATCCAGAACAGCCTCGCTCAGGTCAATCTCGTAGAAGGGAAAGGGGCTGACCAGAACGCTCAGCGTCCCAAGAATCTGACCTTCGGATTGATAGGCACGATTCAGCACAATCTGGTCAATGAGATTCGCATCGGCCATGCCTTCGACAATTTCGTTTTGGAGAGAGATTCGCCCACTGGCCGAGGCGGTTTCAATGTGGCGGTCAATCTGGCTCCATCGACTTTCGACTCGAATCCGGCCCTCGCTCTGCTCGACGAACATGTCGATGTCGATACGCAGCGCGCAAGAGAGCAATCCTTAGGCGGCGGCAGCACGCAGTTCATAGACAATGCCACATGGTCTAAGGGGTTGCACACCTTTCAATTCGGCGGCACTCTGCGCCACATCAACACCTTTCACTACCGCGATGACAAAGTGATAGGCTCGGTCGCATCGCCTGTGGCCAACATCGGAGCCGCGACGGGCGTAGCGGTTCCGGCCTCGCAACGTCCGGCCAACCTCAACCCGGCAGACATCACCCGCTACAATCAGTTCTACAAGGCTCTGCTCGGAATAGTCGATTCGGTCAGCTACCTTGCGGTGCGCGATGCCGACCTGCAACCGACTCCCGTCGGCACGGGTCTCATCAACAAGGCTACGCTCAATCACTGGGAGTTCTACTTCGCCGACGTGTGGAAACTGCGGCCCTCGCTCACGGCTTCTTTCGGCCTTCAGTATCAATGGCACACGCCGCCTAAAGACGAGTTTGATCGTCAGACGGTGCTGGCTTTCCGCGACAGCGGCAAGCTGATAGAGACGCGCGAGTATCTGCGCATGAAAGCTGAAGCGGCGGCCAATGGCGAGATTTTCAATCCCGACATC
>CAZPQE010000369.1:0-7176 GCA_964588615.1 uncultured Clostridia bacterium
CGTGCTATCGAGGCGTGATCTCGCAGGTTGGGAGTCGGGTCTTGGTGACAGCCGATAGCGTGCAGGAGCTTGAGCCGAACTTATCATCGTGTTGTGAAAGGCTGTAACGCGCCATGTTCCTTTATCCTTCACCAACACCCGAATGCTCAACTCCCGGTGCGAGGGCTGTTTCTCCCCTTGAGGGCTTACTACGCCGCTCATCTCGTTGGTCACATGCGCGACGGCCATATCTGCACTGAGCAACCGATAACCATGCAGAAGATCATTACCGGGAGCATTGCCTTTATCTGAGTTCGTTTCATTATGCAATCCTCCATTTATCGACCTGCCCCTCGTCTTGCAAATATAGTCCCGTAGTTGGTGACCCTATCGGCCTGCCCGACCGCGCGAAGCGCCTCCCATAACAAGACCTGGTTCGCCGAAAGAACTGGCTTACGCAGCCGCGCCTCCAGTGCGCGGATGGCGCCCACGGCGCGCAACCCATTCCCGCCAATGAAAACCGCCTCGGCTGTCGGCGGCGTGTGCGCGCTTACGAACTCGAATACCTCAGCAGGGGCGACCTCAGTGAATGACCGCGCAGGCTCCATGCGCATGCACTGCAAGACATCGAATCCCTGGGCGCTGAAGTAGGCCATGCTCGGTCGCTTGATTCGGCGCTGAACCAGGGCGGATGAATAAGGCTGATGCGCTTTGCCCCAAGCAGGCGAAGAGCCGATGTCGCGGCTTGGCATGTGAGAATCACCGGAATGCCTTTCGCGCGTTGCTCGAGTCGAGCGCGCACCTGGCCCTCCGATTCGGCGCCGAGCGCATAGCTGCTGCTGGTAAACGCAAACAGAATGGCGCGTGGGCTGAGTCCTGCGAGTTGCTCCGTCGCCTGGTCTACATTGGGCGGTTCGGCAAACGAACGCGCATCGCCGCGCCGGTAAGTAACGCGAGCGGCATGGATAGAGACGCCGCGCGGGATCATAGCCCACATTTCTGATTCCGGCACGGGGTCGAAGTCCGGGGTCAGCACGCCGAATCGCGCGACCGCGCCTGCGCCGTCTCTCTGCCATCGAGCGCCCTGGGCATTCAGCGATGGCGAATGGACGAGCGATGCTCCGACAGCGCCGAGACAAATGTGAATGAAGAAATGCCTTCGCTTCATTGAATCTCCTTTCAAATCATTTTCAAGATTCAAACACGACGTGACAAGGCGAAGCGGCCTAACACGTAGCTATGCCGAGCCAGATTCTTAGAACATCCTTCGGAGAACCATCGCATCACAGCGTTTTGAGAAACGCAATCAGCGCCCGCTTGTCCTCTGCCGAAAGCTGCAAGCCGAACTCATGCCCTTTCACTGCCCGCGTCTTCACGCCAAAACCTTTGAAGCCCGTCGGTGCGTAGTCGTCGCGCAAGCGGCGCGGGTCGAACCAGTCTTCGAGCGTCGCCACCGAGCCGTTATGCTCGAACGGCCCGCGATACCAGACTCCCTTGAGCGACGGCACTTTGTAATAGCCAGTGCCTTTTCTCGATTGCAGCGCCAGCCGCGTGTCCGTACCGAGCGAGAAGGGCAGGATGTCGTATCTCTGCTTGTGTTCTTCGGGTATGGTGAAGCCTTCGGCGGGCGTCAGTTTATTGCTGGTGTAAAGCGGAGGCGTGTGACACCCGGCGCAGCCTTCTTGCTGAAACACCTGCTCGCCGCGACGCGAAAGGGCAGACGGCTTGTTGGGATTTTCCGGCGGTTTGAGCGAATAGATGTACAGCGCCAGGGCGTAGAGTTGCGCTTCGCTCAGTCGTTCGTGGGTGGGCGGTTCGGGAGGAGTCTCGCCGACGCGGTACTTCCCATATTGAATGAATCGCTCGACATCTATGATCGATGCGGCATAGCGCATCAGGTCGCCGATATTGCGATGCAGATGCAGTCCCGTAGCGTCCAGATACTTACGCTGGCGGATGCCAATCAGATCAGGTGTCTTCACCGGATAGAGGAAACTCGTTCCTGCCCTGGCCTGGACGCCGGGCAGCAGCACACCCTCGACATTTGCCAGATAATCCGCAAAAGAGATATTCTTCAATCGCTGTGCCGGGTCGGGACTGAGCCAGGGTACGCTCGCTTCATCAAAGAGGCGTGGCGGCTGCCTCTTCCAATCTGCCTCGCCGAAATGGCGCAGATTCCAGGCGATGCGTCTTCCATTTGGACGATTCCCCTGTGCGCCAGTGATAACCTTGCCGTCCGGCATCACGCGCCCATGGCAACCGCCACACTGCGTAAATACGGCTCGCACCTCGCCTTTGCGTGTAATGGAATAGCGCATTCGAGGCAGCGTGCCATCAGCGGCGACCGACTCTCCGATGGCTTTGATATAAGCCGGGTCGCGCCAGTTCTCGACGGTTCCGGTGTTCCAAAGCGGCACTGGTTCAGGCGCGTTGAAGACAATCTCACCGGCTTTGACCCAGTCGGCTTCGGTTTTCAGTTTCGCCGGGTCGAAGGCAACCTCCGGCTCTTGTTGACGGAGCCACTCCATATAACCAGGCGGTTCCTTGCCGGGAGCATAGACGGGATAGGTGCGGTAGATGGTGCGCTCCGGCATCCGGTAGTAATAGTCTGATGAGACGTAAGTCGGCGGCTCGCCAAGCCCCGCAAGCGGCAGCGACCATGAGCGCACGGCCTCGTCATCCCATACTCTCGGAATCTGCGGCGAGAAAGCCGCCTTCGATTTCTGCGCCTGACCGCTCGCGTAAGAAACGACGATCAGGAGCGCAAAACAGCAGATGGTCAGATAGTTCATGCTCTTCGCGCGCATACTAAGGTTCCTCCCACTCTCCATTCTCCGGCAATGGAACTCGCTCTCACCGAGCGGCAATATCCGCAGATTGTGTGTACCCGATTTTGTGAAGCTATGTAACTACCTCAACAGGTGGGGCGCATTTTTTTAGATCAGGCGGTTGCGTAAGGCTTTGGCGACGGCTTCGGACTTGGAATGAACTTGCAGCTTGTTATAGATATTGCGGACGTGGAAAGAGATGGTGTTGATGCTGATGCCGAGTTTTGTGGCAGCGACTTTGTAGTTGTGTCCTTCGACCATCAGCTTCAAGAGTTCGGTTTCCTGCGCGGTCAGATGATAGTTGGCTTTTGCAGGCGGGCTGATCTCGCGGAACAGACGGATGACACGCTGCGCCACTTCGGGCGACATCGGCGCGCCGCCGCTCACCACTTCCCGGAGACATTCGAGCAGGCGCGCGGGCGGCGTGGTTTTCAAGAGGTAGCCGGAGGCCCCGGCGCAGAGCGCGTCGAAGATGTCTTCGTCCTCTTTATAGACCGTGAGCGCGAGTATCGGCAGATCGGGGTAGCGCGCTTTCAATATGCGAATGCCTTCGATGCCGCTCATCAACGGGAGACCTATGTCGGTGAGAAGAACGTCGGGCGGCTCTTTTTCCAGCACGCGCAGAGCCTCTTCCATCGAGCGGTAACTGCCTGTGCATTTGAAACCCTCGGTGCCGTTGACGAGGACGGCAAGTCCTTCGCGCACTTCGCGCTGGTCTTCGATTATCGCTACGCGGATGGGCGCGGCTCGTCGGGCGTCGCTGTCGGTTTCGTCTGGCATACTCAACTCAAAGGCAATCTGCTGAAAGTCGCCGACAGTTTATAACAGAAGGAAGGGCGAGTCACCCACCTGTTTAGGTGGGCTGGTTTGGAGGGACGCGAGGACGTTCAGGCTTTATTTCCAAAGACAGGATCGAAAAATGGTAGTCATGAAAAAGCAATGCTTTATCAGAGAGAAACTCTTTCACCGCCGAGGCGCAGAGAACGCAGAGACAACGCAGAGAGCGCAACACATCCTTTCTCTGCGCCAACTCTGCGTACTCAGCGGCTCTGCGGTGAAGAAGCCTGTCGCCCGATTCGCTTTGGCCTTCGTCTATTCTCAGCATTACTTTTTTATCACTACCCGAAAAATATGCGACCATCAACGCCAGCCTCTTTTCTCCTGCCTGGTCATGTTCAAGCGGCGCTGTTTTATGGGCAGTCGCAGCGTGATTCGTGTCCCAGACCTCTGGCGCGAAGCGATCTCGACTTCGCCGCCTGCCGCCGCCGCCCGCCGCTGCATACTGAGCAAGCCGTTGCCTTCGCTCTCCTCGGCGGGGTCGAACCCTCTTCCGTCATCGCTCACCTGCAAGACGAGATGCGCTCCCGTCAGGCGCATCTCGATGTCGGCTCTGCGGCAATCCGAATGGCGGACGATGTTGTTGACGGCTTCCTTGAATACCAGAAACACGGTGCGGCGCACGTCCGCGCCCAGCCTCACGGAGATGTCCGAAGAAGGCTCTCGAATGTCAAACTCAATCTCGCGGTTGGAGAATATTTCACCGGCGAACTCTCGCATGTGCCGAATCAACTCGCGCAGGGAATCCTTTCTGGGGTTGATCGCCCAGACGATGTCGCCCATCGCCGCGACCGACTCGCGCGTGATGCGGGCAATAGACGAAATCGGCTCGGCGACAACTCTCTCCGCGCCGTTGACCTGCTGATAGACGACTTCGCTGAGGATGCCGATCTTCGTGAGGTTGGCTCCTATGTCGTCGTGCAGATCGGCGGCGATGCGCGTCCGCACCCGTTCGACTTCGAGCTTCTGCGCCAGCCGGTAGCGGAAGAGAGAATAAATCGCCAGCCCGACTATGAGAGCGGCAAGCGCAATGAACCACCATCGCTGATAGATTGGCGGCAGGATGGTGAACGCAAAGCTCGCGGGCTGTTTGCTCAATACTCCGTCGGCATTCGTCGCGCGCACCAGGAAGCGATAGCACCCCGGCGCGAGATTGAAATTCACCATGCGCTGTTCGCTCATCGGACTCCATTCTTCAGTTGCGCCTTCAAGCCTGTACTGGTAGCGCAAGCCCTCGCCGGGGCTGTAGCCGAGAGCCACGAAATCAATCTGCAACTGGTTCTCACCCGGACTCAGTTCAAGTGGCGCGATCACGGTTTCGCCAAGCGCCGAAAGCGGGCGCGCGTTTCCGGCGACGGTCAATCCAGTGATGAGTATCGGCGGCGCAAGCGGCGGCGAGAGAGGTTCAGGAATCAAACGCACAACACCTGTCGGAGAGGTGAACCACAGCGCACCCTCGCTGTCCTGCAAAGCGGCAATCGGGTCGCCGAGCAGCAGACCCTCAGATGTCGTGTAGTGTCGGATATGGCCTGTAGCCGGATTGAGCCGGTCAATGCCGCGTGAGGTTCCTACATAGATACGACCCCGGCGATCTTCCGCCACGCATCTGGCGCTGTTACTTGCCAGCCCGTCAGCGGTTGTGTAGATGGAAAAAGCAGGGCGTTCGGCTTGAGGGTTATCAATGCGGCAGACGCCGCCGCGCGTGGTCGGAACCCACAGCCTGCCTGCGGAATCAACGAACAGATTGTAGATCCCGCCTTCGGGGATGCCGTCGGCTGAGGTGAAGTTAGTGAATCGCTTGCCTCGGTAACGCACGAGGTTGCTGCCTCCGGCGAAGCTGAAGCCGATCCACACGTTGCCCGCCCGGTCTTCCGCAAAGGATATGGGATAAGAGTCGTCAAAGAAGGGCAAGCCGTCTTTTGCCGTGTAGTGATGAAAAGTTTCGCTGGCTCGCTCCCAGCGCGACAGCCCGCCTGTGCCGCCAGGAGCCGCAATCCATATATCGCCGCGCGAGTCTTCGAACAAGCGGAGAACCACCTGACCGCCAAGTCCGTCTTTCAGCGTGTAGACGGCTTTGGGCGGCGTTCGCGCGAGTTGCTCAAAGCGATCTACTTTTGGAAAACGATATGCCCCTCGGTTCGTCCCAACCCACCACTCGCCCGCGCGGTCTTCGAGCGCGAGTTGATTCCATCCCCAGCTCTCACGGACGCCGCGGGGAAGTCTGAGTTGAATCTGAGTGAACCGCTCTCCGTCAAACCGGTTGATGTAATGCTTTGAAGGAAGGTGACCGCCAGCCACCAGCACAAGAATATCTCCCGACTGATTCCTGAAGATCGAGTGTGGAAAAAAAGGGAATCCATCCATCTCGCCGAATGCCGTGATGCCGCTGCGCGCGATCCTGGCAGCCCCGCCGTTCGACATTCCCAGCCACAGGTTGCCGTTGCGGTCTTCGGCGAGCGATGTTACTTCCTGATAGCTCAAGCCGTGAGGTTTTGCATAAGCGCGAAAGCGATAATCCTGACCATCAGCAGTCGGAATGAACTGAACCAACCCGCCTGTGCCTCCCGCCCATAAGCTGCCGTCGGAAGCTTGAAACAGCCGGAAGACCCACAGGGTCGGCAGTCCGTCTTTTTCCGTATAGGCGCGAGCGACTGCCTTGCGCGACGTGTCAGGGTGAGGAACGAGGCGGCATAATCCTCTCTGTGTGCCGACCCATATTCTGCCTTCGCGGTCTTCAAGCAGGGAGTAGATGATGTTGTCGAGCAAGCCATGTGATTTATGAAAACGCTCGACGCGCCCATCTCGGAGGAGCCGAAAGAGTCCGTCCCCTGTTCCGACCCACAGACTGCCGCGCCTGTCTTCGATCAGCGCCGATATGGCGGTCGTCAATCCAAGATCAACCTTGTGAAACCTTACTTCTGAGCCCTGCTGTTCGAGCCGGTAAAGCCCTCTCCCTGTCCCGCACCAGACGACTCCCGCCGAGTCTTCCAGCAGCGTTGTCACGTTCCGCGATCCTGCATCCTCATCGGGGAAGTAAACCGTGAACATCGCATTGATTGTGGATTCCTGTCCGCCCCTTTGAACAAAGGGGCGCGCGATTTCCTGCGGACTGAAGCGGCAAAGCCCCGCGGCGGTCGCAACCCAGTAAACGCCTTCGCGCGTCTCCATCAGATCGTTGACGACAGCGGTTGGCAAGCCCTGCTCGACGCCGAAAGTTCGGAAGCCATAGCCATCAAATCGCGACAGTCCCTCGAAGGTGCAGAACCATAAGAATCCGCGCGAGTCGCACACCGTGCGATAGACCGTATTGTTCGCCAGCCCGTCGCCGGTCGTGTAGGTTTTGATAGGCAGCCGTTCGGCGTTTACGACGCTCGACACGGCGAGCAGGCCAAGCGCCCAGAGAGCCAGACTGATCACCGTCTTTGCTTTTATGCAACGCATCTGCGCGATACTTTCTGCCGGGGTTGCTCTTTGTTGCTGGTACACATCTCCGCGCTGCGCGCAAGCATCAGCGCCTTGCGCAGTCTGTGAG
>CAZPQE010000370.1:0-7166 GCA_964588615.1 uncultured Clostridia bacterium
GATTATCTACACACTCAACAATCGCCGGTCATTCATCGCGACATCAAGCCTCAGAATATGAAGCCAACCGGCAGAGGCCGAATAGTGCTTCTGGACTTCGGACTTGCCAAAGGGTCTACCGGGTGGTCTCAACTCAGCGGCAACAAGAGCATTCAGGCATACACTCCCAACTATGCGCCGCTCGAACAGATTCAGGGCTCAGGGACAGACGCGCGCTCCGATCTATATTCTCTTGCCGCAACGCTCTACCACCTCATCACCGGAGTCCTCCCGCCCGACGCTCTGAAGCGATGCCTCGCGCTTACCAGCGGCCAACCCGACCCGCTCCCTTGCGCAAACGATATCAACGAGCAGGCCCCGGCTTCCATCTCTGCCGTCCTTTATCGCGCCATGGCCCTTCAACGCGAAGACCGCTACGAGAGCGCAGCCGAGATGCTCAAGGCTTTGCGGGATGGTATTCGAGCGCATCGAGCCGCCGTTGACAAGACCCAGGAATCAGACGCCGCGCCGACCATTCTCGCGCCGCGAGGGCCCGAACTGCACGACTTCGAATTCGATGTGGCAGCGACGGATGAAACAGGCGCGATCGGCAAGAGGCGAAAAGAACGAGCCAGGCTCTTTGAGGAAGACCTCACCAAAGGCGTCAAACTCGAAATGGTTCTCATCCCGGCAGGCTCTTTCCTGATGGGGTCAGATGAAACCGAAACAGGGCGCACCTCGGCAGAAGGCCCGCAGCATCGGGTCGCTCTCCCTTCATTTTTCATGAGCCGGTATCCGATCACCCAGGCTCAGTGGAAGATGGTTTCCCGATTACCCGAAGTCGCGCGCGATCTGGACACTTCGCCCTTTTTTTACAAGGGCGACAACCTGCCCGTAGAACAGGTCTCGTGGGAAGACGCCAAAGAGTTCTGCGACCGTCTGGCCCTGGCCACCAAAAGGAAATATCGCCTGCCGAGCGAATCGGAATGGGAATATGCCTGTCGCGCAGGCACGACCACTCCGTTTCATTTCGGGCCTACAGTCACTCCTGAAACGGTCAACTACCACGGCAGGAACCCCTATGGCGCAGCCCTGCAGTCGGAATCCCACAAAAGCACGTCGGCAGTCGATCACTATGGCCTGGCCAACGCATTCGGGCTTTCGGAGATGCATGGGAACGTGTGGGAGTGGTGCGCCGATGTCTGGCATGAAAACTACGAGGGTGCTCCGTCAGACGGCAGCGCGTGGAGCGAAGGGGGACTTGAGGGCAGGAATGTGCTGCGTGGGGGCGCCTGGGGGTTCAGCGCCGCCGGGTGTCGTTCAGCCAACAGGTATAAATTCCCCGCTACGGGCAAAAACTACCTCACCGGATTTCGAATCGCGCTCATCGAGCCGACGATAAAATGATCGCGCGCGGAGACCTTGAAATGATCGGCATAACCCGGTTCGGCGCTTACATCCCTTTCTATCGCCTGAGTCATAAGGAAATCGCCCGCGCCTGGGGCTCGCGCGCCGGAGAAGGCGAGCGCGCAGTCGCAGGAGTCGATGAGGACTCTGTTACTATGGCTGTCGAGGCCGTGCGCGACCTGCTCGCAGGCGACGAGGCGCGGGAAGTCGATGGGCTTTTGTTCGCCTCTACCACTTCGCCATACTGCGAAAAGCAGGCTTCGACGCTTGTGGCAACCGTAGCCGATCTGCGCTCGGATGTCCGCGCCGCCGACTACACCAACTCCCTGAGATCGGCCACCACAGCCATTTCTGCGGCGCTCGATTCAGTAGCCGCCGGTTCTTCGTCGAAAATAATCATCGCCGCCGCCGACACCCGGCTCGCTCAACCTCGCTCATCGAACGAGCGATTGTTCGGCGACGCGGCATCGGCTGTCGAAGTCGGATCAAACGGCGTAATTGCAAAACTGCTGGCCAGCCATTCGATCATCGATGAGATGACCGATGTGTGGCGAAAGAGCGACGAGCCGTTCGTCAACGGATGGGAAGAGCGGTTCTCCATCACACAGGGTTACAGCCGCGTCGTCGGCCAGGCGGCGGGGGAACTGTTCGAGAGGTCGGGCATAGGGCCTTCGGAAATTTCGAAAGCGATCTTCTACGCCCCTGACCCCGGCTCTCTCCAATCGATTGCCCGGAGCCTGGGATTGAAGGCGGAGCAACTGCCCGATCATCTTTTCTCTTCTGTAGGCAATGCGGGAGCGGCGATGCCGCTGTTGGTGCTCTCGTCGGTGCTCGAACAGGCCAGCGCAGGCGAGAAACTTCTTCTCGTCGGGTACGGCTCCGGGTGCGACGCGCTGCTTCTGGAGGTGACTGATGAAATCGAGCGCGAGAAAAAAGCGCCTCGCCGCGCAGTGAGCGGGCATCTGTTGTCGAAGGCCGGTCTCGATTATGAGCGATACGCAAAGTTCCGCGAGTTGATAGAGACAGAGGCCGCCCGCCGCCAGTCGCCTTCTGCTTCAGCCCCGCTCATACTTCGCCGCCGCGATGACATCTACAGGTTCTATGGCTATCGCTGCCTGGCCTGCGGCAAGCTTCAGTACCCGCGCCAGCGCGTGTGCATCAATTGCCCGTCGAAGGACAACTTCCAGAGCGTTAGGCTGGCCAACAGCAAGGCCGAACTGTTCACTTTCACCATCGATTACCTAAACGCCGACCTCGACCCTCCCACTGTCTCAAGCGTGATCGATTTCGAAGGCGGAGGCCGGGCCTTCCTGATGATGACCGACCGAAACCCGGCGGATGTGCGAATAGGCCAGAGGGTCGAATTGACTTTCCGCCGCGTCTACGAAGCCGAGGGCTTCCACAATTACTACTGGAAGTGTCGGCCTGTTAGATGATTGCTGGAACAACCCTCGCGCGCAGGCGTCTAACCTTACCGGAACGCATTTCGAGGATGCGCAAGTCCGTTGACACGTGGGCGTTCTAAAATCGGACGGATTCTTCCAGCCCTGCCTCAACACAATAAAATGTGGAGCCGTGAATGTACAACAGGCTGCCAGCCTGTTGACACAGGTATAGGTATAGTAGTCAAGAAAAGGTTTTGTTCGTAGTCACGGCTTGAGAAGGCTCGACGGCGAACTTCTTTTTCTTGAAGTCTATAGAAAATTGCAGGCGCAGAAGGCTTGCTGCCTGCTGCGTCTGTCCCGAGGAGAAAGTTATGAAGATTCTTACGGGTATGCTGATGAGCGCGCTTGTGGCTGGAGTCTGTCTGTTGGGCCTTTCGGCCTTCACCGGCCTTTATGCCACTGCGGAGAACTCTGATCGCCAGCCTTTGAATATCGCCCCCTCCGACTCTCCGTCTTCCGCCTGGAGACTCGGAGGGCCTGTCGGCTTTGAAAACCTCACCCTGTTTCCCGTCCTCTCCGATCAACAGTCGGCTACAGAAGATTTCATCACCCTCGATGAGGGATTGAAATCGGGGACGGTGAAAGTCAGCGAACTGAGCGGCGAGCCTGAGTCGTCGTCGTCTCAGATTCGACAGCGGGGAGGAGCGGAAGTAAATCGCTTGGCGGTGACCAATAATTCTGGAAAAGTGCTCATACTCATCGCGGGTGAGATAGTCATCGGAGGCAAGCAGGATCGAATAGTGGGCCACGATTGCGCTATCTCTTCGACCAACACCCCTGTCCCGATTGATGTGTTCTGCGTCGAGCACGGACGCTGGTCGCCGCGTTCTACCAGTGAGCGATCGGCGTCAGCCGGGCATCCTCCTAATTTTCAAGCCGCAGAAGGCGTGATGGCAGCGCCGAAGGTGCGCGAGAAGGCGCAGGCATCCAAAGACCAGCAATCGGTCTGGAACGAAGTCTCGGACAAAGTTGCGGCTAACGGGGTCTCGACTTCCACAGGCACGCTCAACAGCGTGTATGAAGACAGGAAGGTCAGTCAGAAACTCGACGCATATCAAGACGCGCTCAAAGGAAAACTCATCGGCGACAACATCGTCGGGGTGGTCGTCGCCGTCAACGGGGAGATCATGTCTGCCGATGTATTCGCCAATGCGCGCTTGTTTCAGGCCTACTGGCCCAAGATGCTCAAGTCCTTCGCCCTCGAAGCCATCAGTGTGAAAGAAAAGTCGAGAGGCGTTGTGACCGCCAGAGAAGCCCAGGCTTTTCTCTCTCGCGCCAGCGGCGGAGGCTCGACGACCGGCAAGGCGGGAGTGTACCGCCTGAGCGAAAATCAATCAGCAAGCGACGCCAGCTTCGAACTCGAATCAGCAGGTAGAAAATCAGCCCTTCTCCATTTCAACCGCGTCAACAAAAAATAGATCGCCGCAGTGCAGGGACGCTGAGGAGCAGGAGAGCGGGGGTGAAGAGGTGAAGAGGCGCAGGGGTGCGGGGGAGATTGGCCCTCGTGTAATACATCTCTCCTATGCCTCTTCGCCTCTTTGCCTCTTCGTCCCTTCATCTCTCACCCAGGCGACTTCCCACCTCATCCCCCCTGCACCCTCGCTCCCCCGCTCCCCTGCTCCCCTGCTCCTCAGCAACCCTCGCCTGTACACTTGAAAATAACGGCCATTATGGATAGCTTACACGCTGCTTATTCAGAAGGTTCTGAAGGCTGAAAACTGAAAACTATTCTCCGGGGAGATATCTATGCAAAGGTTCATCGACTCGTGGCACAGTCCGAGTCTTGATCGAAGGATGGAGATAGCCACGTGGGGGCATTTCGGATTTCCGCTGCTGATGTTTCCGACTGCGGCGGCTGACTATCTCGAATATGAAAGATTTTATGTGGTGGACGCGCTGAAGGACTTCATCGAAGGAGGCAGGATCAAGGTCTTTTCGATAAACAGCATCAATCGCTCAAGCTGGCTCAACAAGGACCTCCACCCCAAGTACAAGGCGCTGCGTCAGGCTCAGTATAACGAGTACATCGAGAACGAAGTCGTGCCTTACATCTGGCATAGCTGTCAGGGCAAAATCGGAATAATCACGACCGGAGCCAGCCTCGGAGCTTTTCACTCGGCAAATCAACTCTTCCGCCGCCCCGACCTCTTCGACGGGGTGATCGCTATGAGCGGAGCCTACGATATTCGAGACTACTTCGAGGGCGATTACTACGATGACAATGTTTATTTCAACAACCCTGTCGATTATCTCCCCAACATCGAGGGCCATTATCATCACCTGCTCAGGCAGAAAAAGCACATTCATATAGTCACCGGACAGGGCGAATATGAAAACCCCGAAGCATCGCGCCGCCTCTCAGGAATCCTCTCGCAGAAAGGCATACCGCACGAACTCGATCTCTGGGGCGCAGACCAGCCGCATGACTGGCCCACCTGGCGAGCTATGCTGCCCCACTTTATCGGGACGAGGTTCTGAATTGTTGACGCCCTGATGGCATGAAAATCAGAACGCACAGCAGGCTGGCAGCCCGCTGTGCGTTTTTCAAGGAAAGAATGGGAAAACTCGACGGCCAGGTAGCGATAGTCACCGGATCTTCGGCGGGGATAGGCGGAAGCGCCGCCCGCCTGCTTGCCCGCGAGGGCTCGACCGTAGTGCTTGCGGCACGCAGGATCGAAAGGCTCGAAGAAGTTAAGCGCGAAATCGAATCAGGAGGCGGAAAGGCGATATCGGTGGCCTGCGACGTGACTCGGGGAGAAGACCGCGAGCGTCTTGTGAGCGTATCGCTCGCAGTGAAGGGAAGGATCGATGCGCTCATCAACAACGCGGGCTACGGCCAGCGCGGCCCTATAGAAATAGTTCCGATCGAGACCATCCGGGAGAATTTCGAGACCAACCTGTTTTCGCTCATCGCGCTCACTCAACTCGTCATACCGGTCATGCGAGAGCAGCGCAGAGGAAGGATCGTCAACATCAGTTCGGTGGCGGGCAGGATCGCGCGGCCCTTGTCGTCCGTGTATGACGCCACGAAACACGCTCTGGAAGCCGTTTCTGACGGACTTCGCGGAGAGCTTGCTCCGTTCGGCATCCAGGTGGCGGTCATAGAGCCGGGCTTCATCATCACCGAGTTCCTCGAAGTGGCCAGAGACCGCGCGCGCCCGATAGTCGAGCAGGACAGTCCTTACGCGCCGTTGTTTGAGGGGTTCAACCTGCGTTATGAGAAACTGCGCCGGGTGGCCGGTCGCCCCGAAGATATCGCAGAGGTGATAGTGAAAGCTGTGGCAAGCAATCGCCCGCGCCCTCGATATGCCGCTCCTGGCCATGCCCGCCTTTATCTTGCGGCCAAAAAGTGGCTGCCTGAGCGCGTGTTCGAGTTCTTTTTGAAGCGGCAGGCTGGGATAGATGAAAGCAGGCTCAAGCCCCAGCCTTGAAATCATGGATGCGCAGATTTAGTATTCTCTCGACCGTAAATCAACCCGATGATGAATTCACTAACAATTCGCACAGCCTGTCTTTGGTCTCTGGCGATATTTTTCTGCCTGACAAACCCAGTTGATTCTCCTGCTCAATCCCAAGCGGGTCAGCCACAGGCGGTCATCGAAGAGACCGGCTATAACTTCGGCGACATCTTTTCAGGCGAAGAGGTCTCGCATGCCTTCGCCATCTCCAACACGGGGAATGCGCCGCTTGAGCTTTCCGAAACCCGACGATTGATCTCATCCCGCAGCAGGGAATTTCTTCTCCCGGCCGCTTCGATGGGAAAGCTCTCTCCAACACCAGCACGCCTGGGCGCGGCCCCAAGCTGATGCCCTGTCGTTGACTTTTATTACGAAAAAGTCATCCAGCCTGGTCAGGCCGGAGTCATTCGCGTCACGCTGAGGAAGACTGAAGAGACCGGGAAGTTCGAAAAGAACTACGATCTCTACACCAACGACCCCAAACTGCCGATCATAAAACTGACTGTGACCGGCAACATACGCCCCGTCCCCGATTACGTGAAAAGAATAATCAACGCTTCAATCGAGCATGGCGAGCAGGTGGCTGATTTCAAGGTCTGGCCCACCTCTCAGCCTGCGCTGATGATCGAGCGCGGCGAGCGAGTGGCGCTGTCGCTCAGAATAGCCCCGCAGAAGAACACCGCTCCGAAACTGATGGTGGTGATGAACAAGTCGGATAAGGTCAAATGCGAATTGAAAGCGCAGGACACTCTTTACTGGCTCGATGTCGACATCGGACCGATTGACAGCGCCGGATATTTCGACTTGCCTCTTACGCTCATCAGCAGCGACGGCTCTTCGGACGTGCCGATCAAGCTTGCGATAAACGTAGTCAACA
>CAZPQE010000371.1:0-7164 GCA_964588615.1 uncultured Clostridia bacterium
AGCGAGTTCGTCAAGCAGCGGCCTAATTTTGTGTCGCACTTTAAATCGCACCCCCCATCGTGTCTGGATCGCAATCTGAAAATAGCTGATCGCTCAAGAAAATAACCTGCTGACGGCGGACAGATAGAGGAAAAAACCGGGCGATGGGCGCGACCGATTAACAAACATCATCCCGCAATCACAAAATAGAAATCGCGGGAATACCACCCTGCGGCTGCCTCCGACCCCGGAAGGATGGGAGGCAACCGCGTCAGAATCACTCCGAACTGGCGACAGCGTATCGATGACCTTCCGAATCACTGATGCCGCTGCCCGACTCTGAATGAAACCTGTGACCCAACGGGCAGGTAAACCATACCGAATCTTCGGTGGTCGCCACCCGCCGTAGGGGGTTAAAGCATTTTGGGCATTTCATAGGCCCGATTTTACCATAAAACAAACCTGTTGTGGGGATTTTTCTTTGGCCGATCAGTCTGCGTCGAGCAGGGCGTTTCAAGCGCAGTTCTTCACCTCTGCTCTCCGGTCTGAAAATCCGCTATGTCGCGAAACGGCATCTCCGCATTGCTGAAATCGGGGCGATAATACTGCGCGGCGGAATCAAATTCCTGCTGCCATCCTTCTTCCATTCCGAGCGATTCCATCTGTTCAAGCGCCTCGATCCACTCGCCCCAGCGAATGCGACGCGACAGGAGCGGGTAGCGGTCTGATGCGACCTTGTTGGTCGGGTAGTATTGCGCCATCAGGCTTACGGCCACGCGGGGCGAAAGTGAGTTTCGAATCCAGCGAAGTGAATCATCTATGCCCGCAATATCGTTGGGCAAGACCAGCAGGCGTATGACCAGCCCGCGGCGGAGCAGTCCGCTTTCGTCATAGACAAGCTCATCGCCCGTCTGCCGGTGCATCTCTTGTATGGCGGCGCGGGCGTAAGGAACATAATCGACGACTTTCGAGTACTCGCGCCCGGCTTCCGAATCCGAATACTTGAGATCGGGCAGATATATATCGACTATGCCGTCGAGCAGGCGAAGGACTTCGACCGAATCATAAGCGTTGGTGTTGTAAACTATCGGCAGTCTCAATCCGCGCTCTGCGGCTGTCAGCAGGGCTTTGACCTGTTGAGGAGCGAAGTGAGTGGGCGAGACCCAGTTGATGTTGTGGCAGCCCTGGCGTTGAAGGTCGAGGAAGATTTCAGCCAGATGTTCGAATGAGATTTCGTTGCGATGTTGTTCTTTGAAAGTCTGGCTGATCTGATAATTCTGGCAGTAAACGCAGCGCAGGTTGCAGAGGCCCATAAAAACATTGCCCGCCCCGCGCGTTCCGGTCAGCGCAGGCTCTTCGCCGAAATGCGGAGTCGAAGATGAGACTATCGGCAGGAGTCCCGAATAGCAGGCGGCGACTTCGTTTTCAAGACGATTGACATCGCAATCGCGCGGGCAGATGCGGCAGCGCGAGAGCATATCGATCAACTGCTCGGCGCGGTCTTTCAACTCGCCCGATTCGAGAAGACGCAGGTAGGAAGGCTGCTGCATGGATTGATTCCGCTCTCAGGCAGTGCGCTTGATTATCATCAGCGTCATGTCATCGACGGGAGGGGCAGCGCCTACGAAGCGCGACAACGCCTCATCTATTCGGTCTCGTATGCCTGAAGCCGAGCGGTTGAGGTTGTTGCGTATGACTTCGATCAGGCGCGCTTCTCCGAACTCATCGTCGCCTTCGTTGACCGACTCGGTTATGCCGTCGCTGTAGATCACGAGCACGTCGCCCGCTTCGAATGCAACGGAGTCCTCCATGAAGGACATGCCGGGCATCATCCCTATGGGTAGACCTCCCTTGTCGAGTCGGACGATTTCGCCCGACTGTCGCATCAGGAGTGGAGTGTTGTGTCCGGCGTTGGAGTAAGTGAGGCGGCCCGTCTGAGGGTCGAGCGAGCCGTAAAACAGGGTGAGGAATTTATTCGAAGGCGAGTTTTCGTAGATGTACTGATTGATCTCGCTCATCACCTCGCAGAGGGCCACGCGGGCCTGCGACTGGGCGCGAACGGCCGCATGCAGCGAGGACATCAGCAATGCCGCGCCCGTCCCTTTGCCCGACACGTCGCCGACGGCGATGACTATTCGGTTGTCGCGCTTCGACTGTATGAAATCGTAATAATCGCCTCCGATTTCGCGGCAGGGAAAAGACACGCCCGTCATATCCCAGCCTTCGATCTGCGGAGGAGCTACGGGCTGAAGCCGCATCTGGATTTCAGAAGCGACCTTGAGTTCTTCTTCCATCCTTCGCTTTTCCAGCCGCTCTTCGAGCAATCGTTCATGTTCGATCTTTATCGAGGCTACGGAAGCGATAGTCGTAATCACCTGAAGGTCTTCTTCCTGAAAGCGGTTGTGGAAAGGATTATCGACATAGATAAGGCCGAAGGTCTCTTCGCCCGATGCCAGCGGGACGGCCATCACGGATCGAATCTGGCTCAAGACGACCGAATGCTGGGATTGAAAGCGCGGGTCCTGTTGAGCATCGGAAGTCAGTATCGAAGCGCCTTCGTTTATCACTCGGCTGGTTATCGAGCGGCTGATCTGTATCTGCGACGATTCGGGCGAGGCTTCGATGCCCGGCCCGCGAGCGATCTTGCAGGTCAGTTCGTCGCCTTCCTTGAGAAACAGAAAACCGCGCTCGGCGGGTATGGCCTGAAAGACCAGATCGATGGTCAGGGTCAGAGTGTCTTCTAAAGAGGTGCGCGGCAGAAGAGCGATGCCCACCTGTGAAACTATTCCCAGCAGATTGCGCCCTGAGGTCGAAGGCGAGGGCTGCGGCTGGGCTGCGGAAGATACCAGCGTGTCTCTGGATATTTTCCCCGACTGGATCGAAGTAATCAGGTCAGTCGTGTAGCGCGAAGAGATGGGCGCAGTTATGGTGTCGGCGGGGAGTTGCGCGGCATCCGAGCCTGAGAGCAGGACGGTTGCGCCCGATATCACGGTCTGGTCTCCGCTGGCGTATTCTATCTCGGTCTCGCCTATGCGGATGCGATCGCCGACCTGCAGGCGCAGCGCCCCTGTCGCCCGCTGACCATTGAGGTATGTGCCGTTGGCGCTGCCGTTATCGATGAGCAGAATGTGATCGCCCTCCTTGCGCAGTTCGGCATGGAGGCGCGAGGCGAACGGATCGCCCAGACAGATGTCGTTGCGCGAGGAGCGCCCGATGGTCAGCCTCAGCTTGTCCATCTTCACGACTGATTGCTCATAATCTTTTGGTCTGACGATGAAGGTCTGCATCTTGAAACCGAAATCCTGAGTGGTAAAAAATACACCGGGATGAAAAGCTCGCCGGTTACGCTTACTGTCTGGTCATCACCACTATAGTGCGCGCCAGTTTGTCGTGCCAGCCCTGCTGTCTGGGGTCCCAGAGCATCCACAGAAAACCCAGAAAGAAGCTTGCCAGCGAAAGCGGGTAGCCCACCAGATGGCGAATCACAGCCCCTCGGATGGTGAACCTCGCGCCGTCGAGTCGCTCTATGCGGATGCCGAGTATTCGCATTCCCATCGTCTGCCCGCTGCGGCCCGCAAGCACTATGAAGTTGAGCAGAAAAGAAAGCAGCGTCAGGGCCCCGACTATCACCAGATCGCGATTCGACCCCACCACCGAGCGATGGCTGACGAAAGAGACCGCGAAGGTGAAGGCCATCATGGCCATGAGCGTGATGAGGAAATCGAACATCCACGCGCCGTAGCGGAGTCCGAATCCGGCCTGCTCGCTTTCTCCCGTGTGGAAGTGCGTCGGGGGAGCGAATCTCACCGCCGGAGACGCGGCCCTTGAGTGCGATCCGTTCGACGGCTGGTCTTCGACTCCAACGGGGCGTTCTACTCTCTTGCGTTCGGCTGCGCGCGGGACTGCCGATTCGAGGTTGGCAGTGACGACAGGCGCGGCGGCTTCCTCGATGACCAGCGCGCCGGTGCGCTGGCGGATGGGGATCGATTTGCCGCACAGCGGACAGAATTTCGCCCTCTGGTTTATCTGTCTGCCGCAGTATGGACAAAATCTCGCCATAAAAACGGGCCGACTCGTCAGGTCGGCTCAAGCGCGTCATTATTGAATGGCTTGGAAACGAGCGCCGAAGAAAATAGCTGCCCACTGACGCCCGAATAGATTACCTTACACAACCATGAATTTCAAAACCGTGCTGCCGACTTTCACCTCGTCGCCGCCCGCCAGCACTCGCGGCGCTCTGGAGTTGAGTCTCACCGAGCCGCCGCTGATCGAATTGATGATGGTGCCGTTGACCGAGCCGAGGTCTTCGATGACGAACTGCTCGCCCTGTCGATATATCCTGGCGTGCTTGCGCGACACCTTCGTTTCAGGGTCATACATGGTGAGATCGATCTCCGGGAAGATGCTGGTGTGCGGATCGGTTCGACCTATCAGCACGCTCTCCTTGTCTATGGTGAAAGGTTTCACCATGTCGGTCGTGCCGAGAACTATAAGCTGCGCGGTTATGCGCCCGCTGGTGGCCAGCGCGGGCGCAGCGCCTGGATCAGTGACCTGCCGGGAGCCGCAGTGAGCGCAGTAGATGTCGTCCTGGCCTATTTTTTCGCCGCAATGACCGCAGAAAACGAACTCGGGTTGTTGCAGAGCCGCAGCGTCGCTCTTCTGCTGTATGGGCGCAGAGGATACTTTGGCATCGCCCGATTTTCTGGGTTCCTGCACTCGCGGAACCTCGCCCGACGGCGCTCTGACCCTGCCGGGGACCTTGCGGCCCGCAAGCCGCGCGGCGTGGTCTTCGAGGGTGCGACCGAAGTCGAGGGCCGAGGTGTGTCGGTCTTCGGGCTTGTGGGCGACCGACTTTATGAGGATTTGCTCCATTTCGGAGGTGATCGTGGGATTGATCTGGCGCGGGCGCGGGTTCTTGCTGAAATCGAATATGAGAAGAGGGTTGTCCTGCGGGTCCGATCCGGTGAGCATGTGGAACATAGTGGCGCCGAGCGAGTAGATATCCGAGCGCGGCTCGACCTTGCCGGCGAAAAGCTCAGGCGGAGCATATCCCATCGTGCCGATGGCGGTCACTCCCTTTTCCGTAGGGCGCACGATGCGGGCTATGCCGAAATCTACGAGCATCACCCGTCCCGTCTTGTCGTCGAGCATGAGGTTTGCGGGCTTGAGGTCGCGGTAAATGATGGGCGGCGTCTGCGAGTGAATGTAGTGCATAACGTCGCAAATCTGCATGGCCCATTTGACCACCGTCGGTTCATCGACCTTGCCGCCGCGAAGTCGCATCTGTTCGGCCAGGTCGCCTCCTCCTATCCAGCGCATCACCAGGTAGTATCGCCCGCTTTCGATGAAGTAGTCGAAGACAGTGGGTATGGAAGGATGTTCGAGTTGAGCCAGCACCTCGGCTTCGCGCTTGAAATCCTCGACCGCTTTTGCCCGCTGGTTCTGATCGGCAAACAGTTCGATCATTTCCTTGACGGCGCACAACCGGTCGGCCAGCCGTTTGTCTCTGGCCTGATAAACCGACCCCATGCCGCCGCCGCCCACCCGCTTGACTATCGAGTAACGATCAAGCAGGAGCGTGCCCGGCTCAAGTTGATGAGTGGTTGCCTTTCGCGGTTTCTTCGACTCAGGCATTTGCTCCTCGTCGCATCCCATGCGCAATTCTAAAACGACAGGGGGAGACTCAACGGACGCGGCTTCCTGCTGAGAACCGCATCCCCCGCAAACCTTCTGTCCCGGATTGACCGGGCTGCCGCATACCTGGCAGAACATAAGATACGAAAACCGAGGCTCCCCAACGGCGCTGCAACAGGAGCATTAAGCCGCCGAACATCTGCTCTAGCCCCTTATGCCATCAGTTTCCGGCTGACTGCTTTCGCCCGCCGCGCGGGCGATTGAAGACGACGTACTCTTTTGAAAGAACGTGAAAAACACTTTCGAAACACATCACATGAGGATATGAAACTTCAAAAAGGTTTTGCCCACGATGACCTCATCCCCGTTTTGCAATGTATGGCGCTTGCCTGGCAACAGCCTCCGCCCGCGATTTATGAAAGTCCCGTTCGTCGACCCCAGGTCTTCGATGTAAAACTGACCGTTATGGTTGAGTATGCGCGCGTGGCGGCGCGAAATCTTGGCTTCCGGGTCATCCTCATCCAGGTCTATATCGGGGAAGATGCCGCTGTCGGCGTCCCATCGCCCGATGTTGGTCTCGATTCCGGTGATGGAGAATTCTTTTCCTATGCGCCCGCCGCGCTCGATGACCAGTCTGGCCGCTGCCCTTGCGGCCAACTGGTCCTGGCGACTGGCCGCGACATAAGACTGAGGCGGTTCGGGCTGAATCACTTCTCGTCGCGCAGGCTCGACGGCCCTTCGCTCAACCACATTATGATTGGGCACGCCAGCGTCATTCCACGCGCCCGGAGCGTTGCCCGGTCTGGGCGCGGCTTCTCCCTGACGACGAGCCGGCAGAGCGGGCTTGGGTATGCTCGTAGAGGTGGTGAACGAAGGCGGCATCAAGGGCTTCCCGTCTCCGGCGCTGTTCATAGGCACAGGCTCGCTGGGCACGGCGCTGGGCGGTTGATAGGCCGGCCTGTGCGAAAGCGGCTGAACATGGATGTCCAGCTTCATACCGCATTCGTCGCAGTATTCGCTCCCATCGATATTGTTAGTGCCACAGCTATTACACCTGATCATAGGGCAGGGCCTCCGAACAGCAATCGTCGCCCAGGGGCAAAAAGTCCAGCGGCAACCGGATTATACTCTACACTTTCGGGCAGTCGCAATTCTTTCGTTCGAATGCAGAGTGTTGAGCGCAAGCAGCCGCATACTGGATTGACCGAACCCAACGGCCTGAGTCTCGCTTCGGCCCCATCGCTTGGATGATAAAATCACCCGATTCGATTTTCAACCCTATTGCTGTCTGAAGTCCCGCCTCTCCCCTTACGCCTCGGCCTGCGCCTTGAGGCTCTCGATCAGTATATTTGCTACTTCGGCGCGCGAGAACTCTGCCGGAGGCATCTCTCCGCGCGCCAGAAGCTCGCGCACCTTCGTTCCCGACAGCGTTACGTGCTCGCTTGAATCATGCGGGCAGGTCTTGTTGGATGCCATCCCTCCGCACTTCCGGCAGTAAAAAGAGTGGTCGAAGAACATGGGAGTGATCGCCAGAGCTTCCGAATCGAACTC
>CAZPQE010000372.1:0-7157 GCA_964588615.1 uncultured Clostridia bacterium
GCCTGGTGAGCAACTTGGAAAAAGTCACCGTCTTGAGGTGCTTCTCGCACGATTTCTGCAACGCTTCATCGACGAGAGGCTCCACCAGACATTCATTCTTGCGGCAAACGGTCGATAGCTCGCTTATCACAAGATAGCGCGCGCGTTCGAGCATACGCTTCTCGCGGAACGAGAGAGGTTTGCTCAACGAAAGGTATGTGAGGATTTTCAGCACTTCAGCGACATGGAAGATATCCCCGGTCTTCATTTTATCGAGGAATTCCTTATAGCGGTCTTTCCAGTCCAGCGGGGGGCTTGAAAAGTCTGCCGAGAGAGTCTTCAGCAGTTTGTCGCATTGGTTGGAAGTTATGGGAGATCGCAAGCCGATTTCCGAGGCATTTGCGATGGGAACCATCACGGTCGAGTCTGTTTGCTTCAATCTCAGCAGGTAGAAACTGTTTTGAGATCCTGCAATCTCAGTGGTGGTGATCTTTTCGATTACGCCTATCCCGTGATTTGGATAGACAACCTTCTCGCCTACTCTAAAGCTCACAGACACCTCCTTGTTGTCAGTTAAGCGGACTACGGCCCCAGACTTCGGGACGTGAGGGTGAATTACACGATGCCATAAGTGTTTCTCTTATTTGAAAACGAGGCGCGAACCGAACCCGTGGGGGATCAGCCTGAATGAGCAGACAAGTCCGATTTTTGAAACTCAGAGCCTGTCTTCAACCCCTTTTCCTATGTTCGCAAGCAAGAGTCTACACGAGGGGTCAGGGACGGTCAAGCAGGACTTGCCCCGTGCGCCATCAGTATCGACTGCGATCAGGATTTTCGCCTGCCAGGGCCTCGGTCAGTAATCAATCGATCCTGTATTTTTGCTCGCCGTCTTTGAGAGCCAGCCCCGCAGCGCCTCTGGGAACCGAATAAAGCAGGGTCAGCCTGGGTTCAGGGAGAGACAGTTTTCCGACGAAGACAAGTTTCCCATCCTGCGCAGTGAGCGATCCATCGTACCTCCAATCCCTGTTCGACAGCGCCCCGTCCTTGTTCGGGTTTCCCATGAAAACAGGGCGGAATTCTCTTCCGCCTGAATCTACGAGCGAGAGAAAAATAAGCGCGTTTTTGAGTTCCGACCCAAGGTATTCGAACTGACCTTTTCCCTCGAAACTGAGCAGGTAATATATCTCTTCATTCCCGGACGGGAAATTTCTTTCATCCGTCGTCACCTCGTCCCTTTTCTCGACCCTGACCAGATCGCCCAGCGAGGTCCTGACCGGCAGTTTCGCTTTGCCATCTCCGCAGGAAACCGACGGCAGTAGCGTTGCGGCAATCAAAAGAGCAATTTCTTTTCTCATAGTGGTTTTCCTTTTTACGACGCTTTGCCGCCCTGGCTTGAAACTCATAAGCAGGATCAGGCGACGCGAGATGCAGCTTCCGCCTCAAGGCGGTACTACGAACTTCTTTTTCTTGAAGTCTACAGTATCATCGGATTTTTGGGAGATGTCTACGAGGAGCCTCACATGCACAACCGTCGGCCAGACGCTTTACGCCCTGACAAGGATGAAAACAGGTGATGATTTCAAACAACGGACTCCAGCCTCCAGACTCTGGACTCCGGACTTTTTTCTGAGAAGTTGACCATGCAATTTTCCCTTGCTCAGATTTCCCGTTGCAGGTCGAACCTTCCCGGCATTGGCCATGCTCGGGCATGGGCGCTGGTCGAAAGTAGAGAAGTTTGACAAGGTTTCGAAGCCTTTGCGATAATCGCACTCCGTCGTGATAGAAGAAAATCGCGCCCGTAGCTCGGTTGGATAGAGCGAGCGGCTATTAACTTCAAGGCTGGGAGTTCGAACCTCTCCGCGCATATTATAATTAGTCGGGGCCGCTCGAAAGGCGGCTCTCAGCGTTTTGCCCCGCGCCTGCCTACTCGGTCGATCTGAGTTCTGCAAATGGAGGCATCTCAAGGCAAGAATGAATTCGGCAAAAAGCGAACGAGCGAGCGAAATCGAATCTCCCAACTCATCGGCTGCGGTGACGGATGCCCGCTCTCGACAGAGTTTTTACGACCTCCCCGACAAGCCCGTCGTGTCAATCGAAGCCCATCGCTCGTGGGTTCCTTTGAACCTGTCGGGCCTCTGGGCCTGCCGCGAACTGCTTTACTTTCTCATCTGGCGCGATGTCAAAGTGCGTTACAAGCAGACTCTTCTCGGAGCCGCCTGGGCCGTGCTGCAACCTCTGGTGACCATGCTCATCTTCACCTACTTCTTCGGCAAGCTTGCGCGCGTGCCTACCGACGACACTCCTTATCCCATATTTTTTTATACGGGACTTTTGATCTGGACTTATTTCTCCAACGCGGTGATGAACGGCGCCAACAGCCTCATTAGCAACACCAACCTCATCAGAAAGGTCTATTTCCCGCGCCTGATAGTCCCGGCATCGGCTGTCGGAGCGGGTTTGATCGATTTCGCAATAGCTTCCGCGCTTCTCGTGGGTTTGCTCATCTACTACAGATTTCCGGTGACTGTGGGATATTTGATGTTGCTTCCGCTCGTCTCGCTGACGACCCTTCTGGCGCTCGGCCTTTCCGTATGGCTTTCGGCTCTCAACGTGCGCTATCGCGATGTGCGATACGCTTTGCCTTTTCTCATTCAGGTGTGGATGTTCGTCTCGCCCATAATTTACCCTTCGACGCTCGTGCCGCAGGAATGGCGATGGCTGATGAACCTCAATCCTGTGGCGGGCATAATAGAAAACATTCGCGCTTCGCTGCTGGGGAGAGAGTTTCACTGGCTGGCGCTCGGTTATTCGACGGCCTTCACTCTGTCGCTACTCGTATATGCGTCATACAATTTCAGGCGAATGGAGCGACGTTTCGCCGAATTCATTTGATGATGAGACCTGTCATAAAAGTTCAAAACCTCAGCAAGCAGTTTCGCATAACCCGTGGCGATCAACCCGGCGTGCGCTATGACACTTTGCGCGAGAGCATAACCAGAATCCTTCTCTCCCCCTTGGCGCCTTTCCGTCGCAATGGCCGACCTGCGGAAGAGACCTTCTGGGCGCTTGAGGATGTGAGCTTCGAGGTGATGCCGGGAGAAGTGATGGGCATCATCGGCCCGAACGGGGCGGGCAAATCGACGCTTCTGAGCATACTCTCGCGCATCATCGAACCGACCAGCGGGCGGGCCGATCTCTATGGTCGGGTTTGCAGCCTGCTGGAAGTCGGAACAGGGTTTCATCCCGATCTGAGCGGCAGAGAAAACATCTATCTCAACGGCGCGATTCTGGGCATGCGGCGGCGCGAAATAGAGGCTCGCTTCGACGAGATAGTCGCTTTCGCCGAAGTCGAGCGGTTCATCGATACGGCCGTCAAGCGATATTCGAGCGGAATGTATGTGCGCCTAGCCTTCGCGGTCGCGGCCCATCTCGACCCTGAGATACTGATCGTGGATGAAGTGCTTGCCGTAGGCGACGCCAGCTTTCAAAAGAAGTGCCTCGGCAAAATTAGCGATGTGACGCGAGGAGGAAGGACAGTGCTGTTCGTCAGTCACAACCTCGGCATGATCTCTCAACTGTGCGATAGAGTGATTCTTCTCGACAAAGGACGCGCGCAGATGGTCGGCGCTGCTTCTGAAGTCGTCGCCTGTTACGAAGCCAGATGCAACGGAAAGGCAGGAACGCCCTCGCAAGCGGCCTTATGATCGCTTGCGAAACGTGTCACGGCGAATATACAAGGATGAGACGCGGAGCAAGATTCAGATTCCCTGCTGAAGCGGCTCCCTCACGCGAATAATATCGTGCCTGTCCCGCGCTCCTCTCCGCGCTCTTTTTTATCAGCCATCCATCACCGGCTCCGGCCATCACATCTGCCGTCACATTCCAACTGACTTCGCCTGTCTGTCCGTTGATATGAAGAACGGCTGTAGCCGTCGCTTCGGCAAACGCGCCTCCGTTCCACGCGGCCCGGCAATCATCTTTCTGATTGCTTATGTCTGCGTCCTTTGCGCACCGCCATGTCACTCCTCCGCCTGTCGCGCGCGATCCCGACCCGCCTCTATCGTTGCCCTTCCCCTCTGTCCAGTCCTCAAGCAATCGATGGGCATCTATCAATCCATTGTTCGATCCCCAGCCCTCAGAGCCTTCGGCCAGGTTGAGTGCGAGCGTGGCCGATTGCAGCCCGCCTGATGGTATGGCTGATAAATCAAAGCGAATCAGTACTCGGCACGAGCTTTGAATTCCCAATACTTCACTTGCGCCTTCATTTGTATTTTCAGATTCATCTCTGACGAAACTGTCGGCTGTGGCTATCAACACGCCGGAGACGGCCACCTTGAATTCGCAACTCGCGTTGTTGCCTGATCGATCAGCCGCCGCACATTCAACGGTCGTGACGCCGAGAGGGAAAGCGGACCCTGATGGCGGATTGCAGATTACCTGGCCGCAACCTTCACCAGAGGAAGGAGCCGTGTAGTTGATAACCGTGTTGCGCTGACCTGAATCAGCAGTGACGGAAATGTCGTCGGGGCATTCCATCGCGCACCCATTGCCGGTCACAGTCACCGTGAAAGTGCAATTGGCCGCGTTGAAGGATTCATCCGTAGCCCTACAGGTGACTACAGTAGCCCCGATCTCGAATTGAGACCCGGAGGGCGGCTCGCAGGCGGCCGAAGCATTCGAGCAATCGTCGGTCGCCCGAGGCATATCGAATTCGACCGTCGCCACGCCTGAACCTGCAGGCATTTCAACCGCAGTGATATCGGACGGACACGAGAAAGAGGGCGGAGCCGTGTCGCCGCCTGTCACCGTCACCACGAAGCTGCACGGATGGTCCCGGTCGCCGCCGCAGGTGACAGTTGTCGCGCCATTGGGAAAGGCCGAGCCTGAAGGTGGAGAGCAAACCACTTTGCCGCAATCACCCGTCTCCGAAGGTTCAGAGTAGGCGGCCACCGCGCCGCATCCCGCGCTCTCGACTGTGATATCGCCCGGACAAATGATCGAGCAATCGTGCGCGCCTCTTCTGACCGTAGTCGCTGCTGTAGAGGTGTTGTCGAGTTTGTTAGATTCCATCGTTGAGCTCGATACGGTCGCGGCGCTGGAAACGGAGCCGACTTCCGGGCCTCCGACGGCATAAACGAACCTGAAAACAGATGTTTGACCTGCAGGCAGAGATTCTGTCGAGCAGGCGGTAAGTTCTGATGTCGTGTTGCAGGTGAAAGCCGGGCCTGAGTCCTGAGACATGGAAACGAAAGCCGCATTTGCTAGCGCGTTGTCCGTCAGCCGGACGTTTTGCGCAGAGTCCGGCCCGCGGTTTGAAACTATGACTGTGTATGTCATCGTCGAGCCAGCCGCCACCTGATCGGGGCCGACTTTGATGACTGAAAGATCACAGGAGTCATTGGCGGAGTCTCTAACGGTGAATGTGGAGACGACGACCGGGGCGCTCTTGTTGTTGATCAACCTGACTGACCACGTTCCCGCCTGAGCGGATGGTCCTGACGCGGGAATAGTAAACTGATCGCTTTGAGGATCAGTAACGAGATCCGTCTGTCTGGCGATCAAGCCATCAGGAGCGAGCCACTGAATTCTCCGCTGACGGAACCCCGACATCGGCAACGGATATCCAGTCGCCACAGCGCAGACCGTATCGCCCAAAATAAAAGAGTCGCGCGACTGCGCGCAATCAGATGCGAATGTAAGCACAGCCTCATCGCTGGATGTGGCTATCGACGAAGGTTCAGTTACGAGCGCCAGGAGTAATAGCGCGCCAGGGATAGTGAGCAGACGGAATGATCGCCTCACAGTTCTTACACGATCGAGGTAAAACTCGCTCCTCCTCATCAACCAGAGCCGGGGACATCTAACTTACAGCCTGTCTTGTCCGATCGGACAAGACAGGCTTCAGAGAAGGGAAGACTTCATTGTGTTCCCACACTGGTGAAGTTGCCCGTAGTGTTCGTGGTGTTGCCCTGAATGAAATTGGTTCCGCCCGAAATGATCGAACCGGGGGAACCTGATGTGCCTGTTATGTTGTTAGCGATCATGCAGTTGTCGATGCGCACGGTGGCGAGGGTGGAAGAGTGTATGCCGATGCTCGATGAATAGACCACCGTGGTATGCTCGATATTGACTTCCGCGTTCGCGCCCGTGCCATCGACGAGTATCCCTGTCGGGTTATTGGTAAAGACCGAGCGGCTGACCGTAAGGCGGGTGCCGCGCTCTGAACGCAGACCGGCGCTGCCGCATCTGTCTATGTGAGTATTGTCAATGGTTCCGAGGATGGGAGCGACGGTAGTCGTCGCCTTGATGCCGTTCAGAGTGCAGGTGGCTATGCGGGAGTCCTTGACATATAGCTCGGTAGCGGCGGTCTTGTTGACATCGATTCCGTTTTGAGTGAAGCCGAATATTTCGCAATTGGTCACGGTCAGGCTTTTCCCTGCGAGAAACCTTATGCCGTTAAGTCCGGTGCCGATGCCGTTGATCGAAAGGTTGCGGATGTTGATGACATCGTTGACGCCGGCATTGATGACGATCGCGTTGGTTCCGGAGGCAAGTATGGAGCCGAATGTCCCGTTGCCATCGATTGTAATGGACTTGGTGATAGTCACTGCTCCGAATCCGCCCGGATCGAGGCAGTCTATCTCGCCGCCCGCAGCGGTCTTCGAGATAGCGCCTGCGAAGGTTTTGCACGGAGCAGTGCGGCTGCAGGGGTTGGCGTCGTCGCCGACGCCTGATACCCATGTTCTGGTGGCCTGCGCCTGAGCAAGTGACGCGCACAGCAGACAGACGCTAAATACCATCAACACATTTATCGCTAATTTTGTAAGTCTCACTTCTCTCCTCCTTCAAAGTTCGGACAGCCTGGTTTAGCTATGGTCAGTTTCCCTTTTTCACATAGTTTTCGAGTCGGGGGTAGCTCTGATTTCGATGAAGGGAATTGAATTTCAGCCCATTCGTTTTTCAATTCCGCGATCTGAGAGTTGAACTCTCGGCCTCAGTCGACCTCACTCTTGAGGAGCCACTGGTCAAAACAATCCAGACGCCAAAATCATTGGCGAGTCGCACAATAATACGATTCAATGTGAAAGTCAACTACGAATCGCCGGAGCCTTTCCGCAATCGATCTCTGCGAGAACTGATGAATGAAAATCCGGCGATGCGCGCCGCCCGCGCAAGCG
>CAZPQE010000373.1:0-6368 GCA_964588615.1 uncultured Clostridia bacterium
GGGCGGATGGTGGAAAATTTTTTTGATCGCTTACATCCTTCCTCGACCTGTGAGAGATTTTTTCTATCGCCTGTTTGCTCGCTATCGCTATCGATTGTTCGGCAAATACGATTCCTGCCCCATCCCTTCGCCACAGGTCAGAAGCCGGTTTCTGGATATGATGTGAAGCATCGGGCGGCGTCGCGCGACGCCGCCCGCGACACGCTCCGGCTAACTGCTGACCAGAAGATCGGCAAATGTGATAAGAGCCTTCGCGTTGCTTCTCGTTATGGTCTTGCCCATCTGCGCCTTCACTCCTTTCTTATAACTCTTGAGAGCTTTGTTTCTGCCTTGCAGGTCTCCGCGCGCTTCTGCGGCTTCTGCGGCTTCGAGTTTTTCGCAAAGGCCGAAGGAAACGCCTAAGCCGTCACTGGCGAACATAGTTGTAGTCAGTATGCAAAGCCCGTCATAAGAAAACAGCGGAGGCTGATCACCTCTTGAGGCTTCTATCTCGCTCTCTCCGACGGCGATGGTGTCGCTCGCCTCGTCGCTGAGAGTGTCCCACTTCATCTCCTGGGCGACGAAAGCGATGAACTCTTTGAGCGGATCGCTCAAGGCGCTGTCCATGTTCGGGTCATCGTAGTTTCGCATCTCCGAGATGCTTACGTTGCCGTCCCGATCGAAGTCGAAGTAGTCGATGCCCGTCCCTCCCTGCATCTCTGTGTACTCGCGAACCTCGGAAGTGGCCGCAGGGTCGAGACCGAGCAGTTTGACGACAGTCTCGGCTGCCTTTGCGCGGATGCGATTGAACATTTGCTCTCTGGCTTCGTCCGCGCCCGGAGTCTGGCTGAACCTGACCGAGCCATCGCCCAGAGCGACCATTATTCCCGTAACGGTCAGCGAGCCGGTGATGCCGGGAAATTCAGGCTCGGCTTCTATAGTGCAATGATCCTGATCGGCTTCGACGATCTGGTAGAGGTATCCGTTTTTCTTTCCCTGCGCCAGAGCCGGATCGAGAGGAGTCTGCGAATTCCTGAGGTTCCATCCTACGAGGTCATCGATGCGCGAAGGGTAAGAGCCTACTCGATTGAAGTATTCCTGAGAGGCGACTATCAACGCATTCACATTGGCCGTCGCTTCATCGTGCGCAAACTCCTCGCGCTGTTTTTGAATTGCCGGCAGTAGAAGCCCGATGAGGATGGCTATTATCCCGCAAACTACGAGCAGTTCGATAAGCGTAAATCCTTTTTCGTTTTTCGTCGTCGCTATATTGTCGTCATAAGTCTTCATGTCAATTCTCCTTCTTTGTGCGCCGCATTGGCGGCTCGTCAGATATAGTTATCCTTGTTGAAAGCCCCTGCGGCTTTCTCGTTACATGTATCTTCGCGGGGTGATGACCGGATATAAAAACGCCGGAGGTCAGCTATCACCACGCACGATGGTTTCGATCTGTTTAGTTATTTGTAGAGGTTGTCCTGCTCGATGTAGGGCAGGATGTGAAGTTTTCCATAAACCCGCTTCCTGACCGCGTCCGGCTTGCCGTCGCCATTTATGTCTCCGGCGGCGACGCGGACGTAAGATCGTCGCGAGCGTATCGCGCCGACGATTACAGGTTGGTCGGGGTTGCCCTCAAGGAATGAAAAGTGTCGGCGGGCTTTTGCAGCCTTCCCTGGCGGGAGGCACGATTTATCAAATTTCTTGGCTTCGGCCTGGGTCGACAGGGCCACTACAAGCCCAATCACCAGGATTATCGAACTGACTGCTGACATAAACTTCTTGAATACGCTCATCTTAAACCTCGTTTATCGCTCTCGATATTCAAAACCTCATAAACTTCGGCCACTTTATCAACCATCTGCTGCCTTTCACACCGTTTTAGATATGGGCTGGTCGGAAAAAGTTTGAATTGTTTTTGATGAGGTTCACAAAATGGGGAATGCTGATGAAAATAGCCGGAGGAGAAATTCCCTGCCGTCGATAGCGCCGGCAAACAGACTGCCTGCCGGAGAGCAGATGATGTTTGAATCAGGCAGGCTGAAGCTTCAACTGCGGAACATCGCATCTATGCCAATCCTCTGTCACCTGATTTAGAGAGAGGAAGGAAGATTGATCGAACCGGCAGGCCGGTGATAGATTCAACCCTCGGCAAAAGCTTAAAGCTCGATTCATAAAAGGAGCAGGAACTTTGAAGAAAATAGCTCGCGCGCTCATAAGCGTTTCAGACAAAACCGGACTCATTCCGTTCGCCCGCAGACTCGCCGCTCACTCGATAGAAATAATCTCGACGGGCGGAACTGCTCAAACCCTCCGCGATGCCGGACTCACTGTTCGAGACATATCCGACCTCACGGGCTTTCCCGAAATCCTCGGCGGACGGGTGAAGACCCTCCACCCGAAAGTTCACGGCGGTTTACTTGCCATTCGCAACAACTCAGACCATCAGCGACAGGCAGAACAAAACCGCATAGAGTATATCGATATGGTAGTCGTCAATCTCTACCCTTTCCGTAAGACCGTAGCCCGCGAAACGGTGAGCGTCGAAGAAGCCATCGAGAATATCGATATCGGCGGGCCTTCGATGATTCGCTCGGCGGCCAAGAATTTCGAAGACGTGACGGTGGTCGTAGGCCCAGCCGACTACTCGACCATCGCCGACGAGATGGACGCAAATGGCGGGCAGGTTTCGCGCCGCACTCGATTTGCGCTGGCGCGCAAAGCATTCGAGACCACTTCGGCTTACGACGCCGCGATAGCCGATTTCCTCGTCGATTCGATCGCAATCGATGAAGATCAGTCCCTCCGCGTTGAAAAAACGTCTGACCTTCCCGTGAGGCTGACCGTCCTTGCGCGAAAAGAACAGTCTTTGCGCTACGGCGAAAACCCGCATCAGAGAGCGGCGCTCTATCGCGTGGCAGGCTGGGAGGGTGGCATCGCTCAGGCAGAGAAGCTTCAGGGCAAGGAGCTATCCTTCAACAACCTCATCGATACGGAAGCGGCGTGGGCGCTTGTTTCTGAATTCCAGCAAACGGCTTCGGTCATCATCAAGCACACCAATCCCTGCGGCGCGGCAACGGCAGAAACCGCGCGCGAGGCGTTCGAGCGTGCCAAAGCCACCGATCCGGTCTCGGCCTTCGGCGGCATCGCGGGCTTCAACCGAAGGGTGACGGCGGAAGCGGCCCGCGCGATAGCCGAGACTTTCTTCGAGGTCATAGTCGCGCCCGATTATGAACCGGAGGCTCTGGAAGTTTTCGCCGCGAAAAAGAACCTTCGCGTGATGAAGATCGGACAGGAAGCCAGCGCATCGATGGATTTGAGGACGATAAGCGGCGGCCTTCTGGTTCAGGATCGGGATCGGGGATCGCTCGGCGATGCGACTCTGAAAGTGGCGACTGTCAGACAGCCGACCGATGAAGAAGCGCGGGCGTTGCGTTTCGCATGGATCATCGCCAAGCACGTCAAATCCAACGCCATAGTTTACGCGCGCGACGGGCAGCTTGTGGGCGTGGGCGCGGGGCAGATGAGCCGCGTCGATTCGGTCAGGCTCGGAGCGATGAAAGCAGTCCTGCGGCTCGAAGGTTGTGTTCTCGCCTCTGACGCATTCTTCCCGTTCCGCGACGGGATAGATGAAGCGGCCCGCGCAGGGATCACGGCGGTGATTCAACCGGGCGGATCGGTTCGGGATGAAGAAGTGATCGCGGCTGCAAACGAGCGCGACCTGGCTATGGTGCTGACCGGGATGAGGCACTTCAAGCACTGACGCTCGCGTCGTTTTATGAAACGTCTTCTTCATCGGGCTGATGCGTCGATTCTCTCAGCCACCGGAGATAATCTTCCGACCCGCGCTCTATTTGGATGGCGATCACTTCGGGCGTAGTGTAGGTGTGAAGCTGGCGGATGCGGCGCTCAAGCTCATCGTATCGGTCTTGAGTGCTTTTGATAATCATCAACGCTTCAGCGTCGCGGGCGACCTTGCCTTCCCAGCGATAAACCGATTGAACTTCTGCGACGATGTTGACGCAGGCGGCAAGCCTCTCGTTGACCAGCGTCTCGGCTATTCGAGCGGCCTCTGCGCCATCGGAGGTGGTGGCGAAAACTATGAGTTCGCGGCTCATTGTGAATTACGGAGTGCGATTCAATCTTCCCGACGGTCGAGGAACGTCTCTGGATTTGAGCGAGGCGATGTAGGTTTGAATTTCCTCGCGGTCTTCGTCGTCGAGGGTGAGGAACTCGACGCCCAGCCCCATGCCTTTTTTGAGATAGCAGACGCGGGATACGGCTATGACCCGGTGGCGATTGGGAAGTTCGAAGCGGACGACCATTCGCGTTCCGGCGCGAATCTGCTCTTCGGTGTTGATGAACAGTCCGCCGAGGCTAATGTTGGCGAGGCTGCGACGCACGCGTGACGGGCCGCTGCTGCTGTTGGTTAGCTCGTATTCAACCGTCGCCGTTAGCGGGGCGCGCTCGAACCGGCGTCGTTCAAGTTGCGCGGAAGTTTTCATTATGTTCCTTACCTGACCAGCCATAAAATCGGGGACAACAAAATTGCTCGACTCGCTTAATTTCTTCCATGGGGACTGGCCTGCAACGTCGTTGAACCAGATGGTGCATTAACATTTACACAATCCATCCTGTCTTGACAAGCCCGCAGTAGATTTCAATTGCCAAACGGATAAAACTCGTCTCCTGATGCGCGCAGGGCGTCTAAATGGGTGTGTTGACGGAGGTGGGTGAGTGTGTGACAATTGCGCTGGGCCTTTCGGATCAGTCACAGATTTACCCCCGCACTCATTTTTCTGTACAGGAGCGCGCGATGGCTGGCAGACAGATAGGAAATTACCGCGTCATCGGTTATCTGGGCGGCGGCGGGTTCGGCTCGGTCTTCAAAGCCGAAGACATAAACACTCCGGGTCGCGTCGTCGCCATCAAGGAACTTCACCGCAAGCACACCCGAAGCGCGACCATCAAACAGCGTTTCTTTCAGGAAGCTCTGGCGATGGCCAAACTCGATCACCCCAATCTGCCTCGCCTTCACACCTTCGGCGAAGACCAGGGCTCGTACTAACTGGTTATGGAGTTCCTTTCAGGCAAACTTCTCAGCGACGAGATTCATGAAAAGGGGCCGATGGAAGCCGCGCGCGCCGCTTCCATACTCGCTCAATCGCTCTGCGCTTTGAGCTATGCGCACCGCAACGGCGTCATCCACCGCGACCTCAAGCCCGACAACATAATACTGATCGAAGACGGAGGATCGCTTCAGGTCAAGGTGCTCGATTTCGGAATCGCCCGAATGGTCGGCGGCGAAAACCTCACGATGGCCGGAGAAGGATTCGGCACTCCGGCTTACATGTCTCCCGAACGCATCAAGGGCGAAACCAATATCGATCAACGCACGGATATCTATTCTGCCGGAATCCTTCTCTATGAAATGCTGGCCGGACATCTGCCCTTCGAATCCAAATCGACCGACCCGATGGTCTACTGGTCTGAGATGCGCGCCTTTCACGAAAGCCAGCCTCTCCCTTCGCTTGCGTCGAGAGGAATCTCTCAGGAGCTTGAGCGAATAATCCATCGTGCCACAGCCAAGAAGCCCGAAGACCGCTACGCGACGGCGGACGACATGATGTCCGACATCGCCAGAGCGAGCGGGATGGATGTGAGCAGCGCGCCCGCCGCAAACACCGCGAGCCTGCTCGTGAGCGTGGCTCCCTCGCCCGCCGAGGTTTATCTCGATCAGATTTCGCGCGGCAGCACCGATCAATCTACGGGAAGAATACTAATCGAGGGCCTGGCTGCGGGACTGCACGAAGTGCGAGTGTCGAAGGGCGGATACAACCAGTACAAAATAAGCGTGTCGCTCGAAGACGGACACCGGACGGATTTGCAGGTCGCTCTGGCCGCCCGACAGACGGTGGCCATGCCGCCGTCGGAAGACACTTCCGCTATTGATATGGGAACGAACCGAATGGGCAGCGGCTCTGAAGCCGAGACCGCGCTGCTTCAGGTCGAGGGTCTTCCGGCTGGCACTAAGATATTCGTCGATTCCAGAGCGGTCGCGCTTGCGGGCGATGACGGCAGGGCTACGCTGATTCTGGAATCGGGCATGCACGAAGTTCAGGCCAGCACGCCGACCGGCACGGAGATAAAACAGACGGTCAACGTCGATGCAAAAGAGAGCGGGTCGCTGAGGACGATGACCTTCCCGTTTTCGCAGATGACCACGCCCAAACCGAGGATGACCACAGACTCGAAAGCGACGACCGCGCCCCGGATAGTCGCCGAGGCCCGCCCATCGAGCGCGGGCAGGATGATAGCGGCCTCCGTCGCAGTGATACTTCTGGCCGCGCTCGCGGTAACAGCTTATTTCGTCCTTCGCGGGCCTCGCCCGACGA
>CAZPQE010000373.1:6378-7143 GCA_964588615.1 uncultured Clostridia bacterium
AGCCTGACAGGGAACTGGCCGACGCGCAAAAACAACTGGCAGATATTCAAAAGCAACTCGCCGATCTTCAACACAAGGAGCAGGAGATGAGCGAGGCCGAGAAGGAGCGGATCGAAGCGGAGAAGAAACGGCTCGAAGCTGAAAAGAAGAAACTGGAATCAGAGCAGAAAGCTGAACAGACCAGACCTGAAGAACCCGCGAAAGCGACCTCGACCGAAACTCCCCTGACACAGCCTCCGCCGACTAAGGCAAAAGAAACTCCTGCGAAGGAAGCTCCTTCGACATCGGGCGCTGATCCTAACACCTGCATTGCGGTTTATGTCACAGGGCCAGACGGCCAGCCCGTGCCGGGGGTGAGGATAGTCTGCGCCGAAGGTGGGAACATCTCTTCGCCCGGATCTCAGAGCGGGCTGACCAATCCCGGAGGCCGGTGGAGCGGATGCGGACTCGCGCCGGGAAGTTCCGTAAAGGTAGTAGTCCTGGGAGGGCGCAGGCCGCTCGAAGCGCGCTCGGTGACTGTTTCTCCGGGCAGCAACTTCGTTCCGATTCAACTGGCCATGCTTCCGCGAAGGGAAATGCAGGCGGAGCCGGGCTCGGAGGTCGGAGGCGAATCGGCGAGACCCATCAGGCCCGGCAGAAGATTTCCTCTGCGAAAACCCTGATGCAGGTGATCGAAGTTTATCTCAGCGCGCGCGCATCGACCCCTCAGCGGGGTGCGATTTAAAGTGCGACACAAAATTAGGCCGCTGCTTGACGAACTCGCTC
>CAZPQE010000374.1:0-7133 GCA_964588615.1 uncultured Clostridia bacterium
GAGCGATTTGTCCAAGAGGTGCTTGGACAAATTACCTGGTATCACAACATCACGCTTTGGGATAAGGTGAAAGACCTGTCGGAGCGCGAGTTTTATATTCGGGAAACCATAGCCAACGGCTGGAGTCGCAATGTATTGGCGCTGCAGATTCAAAGCGGTTTGTATCAAAGACAAGGCAAAGCGTTGACGAATTTTGAGTTGACCTTGCCTAAGCCGCAGTCGGATCTGGCGCAGAACCTTTTGAAAGACCCATACAACTTTGACTTTCTCGGACTCGGCAAAGAAGCGCACGAGCGCGACATCGAACGCGCTATGATGGAACACCTGCGCGCCTTCTTGTTGGAACTCGGCGCGGGCTTCGCTTTTGTCGGCAATCAATATCATCTCGAAGTCGGCGGCGAAGATTTCTTTATCGATCAGTTGTTTTATCACGTGAAGCTTCGTTGTTTCGTCGTGCTCGAACTCAAAGCCACTGGATTTCGTCCCGAATATCTCGGCAAACTCAATTTTTATCTGTCGGCGGTTGACGCGATTCTGCGACACGAAACGGACGCGCCGACGGTCGGGCTTTTACTTTGTCTGAAACATAACCGGCTCGTTGCCGAATACGCTCTGCGCGACATGAACAAGCCCATCGGCGTTTCGGCTTATGAACTGACGCGCGCCCTGCCCGAAGAACTCAAGGGCAGCCTGCCGACCATCGAAGAGATCGAAGCCGAACTGAGCGGCAAGATCGAGTGTCAGTAGCCCAAGCGTGAGCGCGGGTTTCAGCAAGCTTGCCGAAGCGCAAAACCCGGCGCTTTGGTGCTATCAAATATCGCTATGGACGAAACCAGACTCACACTGTTGAACACCAGCATACTGACCGGCTATGGAACGTTCAGCTACCGGCGGCTCTCGCTCGAAGAAGCGCGTCGCCTGGTGCGCGAGTTTCAGCAGGAAGGAAAACAGATTCAATCGGCTATCGGGCATCAATCGACGGCGGAGTTGCTCTCCCGGCTATTGGAGTTTCCCGTCGAGGTGAACCGGATGGAGTTCAAACAGACGAGCGATGACGCGGCGTTGATATTCAAGCTCAGAGAGCGCACGACGGAAGGGAAGATTTTGAGCCTCGAAGAGATTGAAGCTATGGGTTATGAGTTCGGGCTGCTGGTGCGGACGGCCTGACCGCGGAGGCCCAAGCCCGCGCTCACGCTTGGGCTACTGACACGCCGCTGCGAGATGTGTCAGTAGCACGACTGCGGCTGGTGTCAGTAGCACGACCGTGAGGGAGTGCTTGGCAGACCAGTCCGCACTCACGCTTGGGCTACTGACACGCAACGATCAGGTGGTTATGAGTCGAGACGATTACATTGATTTCCAGGAGAGAGATGAGCCGCTGGCGTATTTGATCACGATCCGCACTTATGGAACCTGGTTGCACGGCGATGAGCGCGGCTCGATGGATCGGCGCGAGCACAACAGATACGGCGCGCCTAAGATAGCTCCCAACAGGCGGCTGGTGAAAGCAGAACAGTCGCAACTCAAACGTTCTCCCGTCACGCTAAACGAAGCGCAGCGAGTTGTCGTCGAACAGGCGATTCGCGAGGTCTCGGCACATCGCGGCTATCAACTTCTGGCGGTCAATGCCCGCACCAATCATGTCCACTCGGTGGTCGCAGCCGCTTGCGAGCCTGAGATTGTGATGAACACCTTCAAGGCTTACGCGACAAGGCATTTGCGTGAAGCAGGTCTGCTGCCGCCGGAGGTCAAGCCATGGTCGCGGCATGGCAGCAATCCATACCTGTGGACACCAGAGCAGGTTGATAGAGCGATTGACTATGTAATCAATGGTCAGGGCGATGCTCCCTGGAGCTTTAAGTAGCGTGAAAGGCAGTCAAGCCCGCGCTCACGCCTGGGCTACTGACACATGTCGCGGGTGGTGTCAGTAGCACGACCGTGAGGGAGTGCTTAATAGACCAGCCTGCGCTTGTGCTTGGGCTACTGACACACAAGAGGGACCGATGAAGCATAAGTCAGAAAAACACATACTCGTCGCCGTCTCCGGCAATACGCCGCAGATAGTCACCGAAACTCTCTATGCGCTTATGATCAAAAACAAACCTGCTGCGCCGATCTCCGCCGTCTATATCATCACCACTGCCAAAGGAGCTAAGATCGCCTGGGAAAGCCTCGGCGGGCAGGATGGAGCCATCGCCCGGTTTTGCCGCGAGTATGGAATCGCCCCTTCGAGCATCGCATTCACTGAAGACCAAATCATAAGGATCAGGTGCACTCAACAAGACTCCAAAAGAGAAGGCAAAGAGGAGGAAGAGTATCTTGACGACATTCGCACGACAGGTGACAACAGTTCGCTTGCTTCTCAACTGCTCGGACTGATCCGAAGCCTTACCTCAGACCCGCGCACAACGCTTCACTGCTCGATGGGCGGCGGGCGCAGAACCATGTCGGCTTATATGATGATAGCGATGACCATCTATGGGCGCGAGCAGGATCGATTATCTCACGTGCTTGTACCCGAAGAGTTCGAAAGCAACCGTGACTTTTTCTTCCCGCCTAAAAAAGACGAGCCGCTTCCGGTCTCAAAAGGAGGAAAGCTTGCGATCGTTCATACCAGGGATGCGCACATCGAACTGGCGGACATCCCCTTCGCGCGACTGCGCCCGTTACTTGGAGACCAGGTTGAAAAAGTCGAGCACGGATGGGAAGAACTGATCCGTATCGCGCAACAGAAGATCAATCTCGATTTGAGCAGTAAACAGCCCAAGAAACTGGCCGTCAGATTGCGGAAGCGAGAAGCTGCATTTGGCGATCATCCCATCGATTTGTCCGGCATACGCCTGGCCCTGCTTGTTTACTTCGCCGACACGAAGCTCAACCATTGCGTCGAGAAAGAGCGTAGCGATTGCGATGGCTGCACGTCCTGTTTTCAGGGCGTCTATAAAATCGATATGGATCGTTTCCTCGGCATATACAAGCAAGTCTTCACACAAAGCCCCAGCCAGTTCGAAACTGAAACAACGAATCTGAAAAGGGATGGCGTCCCTTCCGACAATTTCTATACTTATCGCAATACCATCAACAAAGCTCTGGCTGATCTTTCTCCTGCTCTACAGATTATCAGGGAAGGAAAGCGCGGCGACGCGCGCTACGGCCTGGCTCTCGACAAAACGCTGATTGAAATCTCCGATTGAAGTCTGTCAGTAGCCCGCGCGTCAGCAAGGGCTTTAGCCAGCCCTCCCTCACAATCGGGCTACTGACACAGCCGCAGCTTTTAACCTTTCCATAACGTTTCTCCAACCTTTGTGAAATCTTTCAGTAAATGACATCGCGGCGCGAATGACTAGAATCGTCCTTGCGTGCAGATGAACGCGCAGAAAGGAGCGACGCAATGAACAGCAAAAATCAAATTCGCTATGTCGAAGCCGAGGCTTTCCGCGACGGGACTCAGGCAATCGATAACACATCGGCCCTCGATGAAATCCGCGCCCGTTTCGCTCAGGCCCAGGAAAGAGTGAAACTCGCAGCCGCAGACATCATCAAGAGTCTCGAAGCCAGAGTCGACTCTCTCACCAGACTCATCGCCGATACCGAGCCCCGTTGGGCCGCGCTTGACGCCCTCACTGACGGGCTGCCGCCCGGCTTCGCGCTGCCGCTTTGCGCCGTCCTGGTCTCGATTCTCATGGTCGTCGGAGAAGCCGCTCTCCTTGCGCCAGTGATGGACGGGCTCAATGTGGCCGACCCTGATCTTCAGATCATCGTCGCCGCAGTGATCGTGATGGCCGCAAGCGCGCTCTTCGAAATCGCCAAAAAACAGATTCAAGCCTTCCTCGACGGCCCTCAGAGTATGCCTGCAAACTCTGGAAACGGCGGCAGTGTCAGTAGTCCGACCGTGAGCGAGGACTTGCTCGCGCAAGTAAAGCCCTTGCTCACGCGCGGGCTACTGACACGCTCTAAGCCAGGAGCGTTGAAGACGGCTCTTGCGGTCTTCTTCACTGCGCTCGCGTTCGCGCTGATCACGTCTTTTGGCTGGTGGAGGGCTGAAGAGATGATCTCGGCCAGTCAGTCAACCGGCGGCGCGCTTGAGTCTTTCATCTCTGCAAACCCGACGCTCACGCGAGTAGTCATCACTTTGCTCAGTCTCGCTCTTCCCATAGCAGTCGCCCTCGCCTTCGAATGGGGACTCGACTATCTCCGCCTCGCGCGGGAGTGGAGAAAGGCCCGCCGCATAATGATCGAAGCCCCGCAGCGACTGGCCGAGACTCGAAAGAATCTCGAAGCCGAAAACGAAAAGCTCATTGCGAGAGTGGCCGAGATCGAAAAGCAGAAAGACGAATGGACGAGCGCATACCTGCAAAGCTACGCGCTCGGTCGGCGCATCGGCGCGTGGCGGCTTCCTCTGTGGCAGATCGTGGTGAAAATCATCGCAGTGATGCTCCTTATATTCGTTGCGTTGCTGCTGCTCGATCCCGCGCCCGATTCTTCGTCGAGCGTCGCCCGCGGACTGCTCTGCACTTTTGCGACTCTGGGAGCGGGCGGGCTATATGCCTTCTATGCCATCAAACGCTGGGATCGCCCCTCGACCCTTCAACTCTACAAGCAAATGAAGACCGTATGGCGCAATGAGATGAAAGATGAGCAGCCCCCGGTCGATGAGACTGCGCTGCCTGTGACCGAGACGGCGGTGAAGCCTAACGGCGGTATCGCGCAAAAGAGCGGGCCTGCAAACTGAGAGGAGTGTCAGTAGCCCGCGCGTAAGCAAGGGCTTGAGTGTCGCAAGCCCTCCCTGACGGCTACTGACACACGGCTTAAGAAACCGACTACTGACCACTGACCACTGACCACCGTTCGGAGGAGAGATGTGTTATGAAAAAAATATTCAGCAATCTGCTCGCCCTTCTGTTGATCTTCTGCGTCGTGCTCGCGGCTTCCTGTCGCCGCGCCGATGGTCTCAACCTCATCGTCATCATCGATCTGTCGGCCAGCATCGAAGCCGAGGCCGTTGATGAAGCATTCGACGCGATTCAATCGATCATTGGAGATTTCAGGCGCGGCGATTCGATAACCATCATCCCCGTTACAGGAGACGCTGCCACCGAGTCTCAGGGCCGCATTCTCCGATTCGACCTCGACCGTCCGAGAGAGGCTTATGACGCCGATCTCAAGCGATTTGCAGAGCAGATCAAAGCCGAGATCGAAAAGATGAGAACGGCGGCCCGCTCGGCGCCCTTTGGCCGCAGCGACATACTCGGCTCTCTTGCAATCGCCGCAGAGTCGCTCTCGCAGGAGAAGCGAGGATCGGTCGTCGTCGTATTGAGCGATTTTCTTCAGGATGATTTGCAATACAACTTCAAGCGCGACGCCAGACTGGCAAACGAGCGATCAGCAAACGAGCTTGCTGGAGAAGTGGCCAAAGCGCGCCCCAACTCTTTCAAAGGCGCCGCCGTTTACCTCGGCCTTCTTCGCAGCGAGGATTTGAAGACGCTGCCGCAAATGAGAAGACAGGCGGTTCAACGATTCTGGGAAGAATACCTCTCGTGTCAGGGCGCAAGCATCAGCGCGGCAACCGACGGGTCGGGCCATCTCAGTTCGTTTCTCAAGCGCGCCCGCAGCAGCAAAGATGACGGGAGAGCAGACTGACGAAGGATTATGAGCGCGAAACTACAAAGTCGAAGATACACGCTGCTGTGCGTGGCCGGGCCGCAGATGATTATCGAAACGATCTGTTCGATGACCGACGAGCCAATAGATGAAATCCGCGTCATCGCCTCGCTTGCCGACCGCGACAGGCGCAGGCTCGCCGAGATGTGCGACACGCGGGGCATCCGCCTCATCCGCTTCGAAGAAGCTCCATCGCCGTCCGAAAGCGAAGTGATTATCGATCCGTCGCGCAACCTGGTCTCGGTCGGCAATCGCAGTGTCAGACTCACGCCGCGAGAGATGCTCTTTTACTCGATGTTCGCCTGCTTTCGCGCAGGCGGCAAAACAGCAGTCAGGCTCGATGACCTCAAGGTCGAAGATTTCGATTGCGCTCTCAGACGCCTTACGCGGGCGCGCGGAGATGAAACCGGTCTCGAAGAATGCGCTTCGATCAGCGGCTTCGCTTTCCTCGAAGAGATGATCAAGCAGTTGACTTCCCGTTCGGCGAAGAGCGACCGCGACCGCGAAGACTTCAGGCAGAAATTTCGCGTCGCCGTTTCAAGGATTCGCGGCAGGTTCGCGAGCGCCGGGCTTGCGCGCAGCTATGCTATCGCGCTCCACCGGGAGCATGGCCAGGCAGGTTACTGGCTGCCGGTCTCGCCTGAAAAGATAATCTTTCTCGACCCCGGCAATGTTGCCGGACGCGGCGGCCAGGCTCAGGCGGCTTAGGATAAACTTATGGCCACACTTTACCTGTCACAGCAGGGCGCGACGCTTCGCAAGGAGCAAAACCGCTTCGTCGTCGAGCACGACGGAAAAATACTCGCCGAAGCGCATGACTTCAAAGTCGAGCGCGTGGTCGTGTTCGGCCACGCGCAGCTTTCTACGCAAGCGATGGCGTTTCTGCTCGAACGCGGCATCGATACGGCATTCCTCAGCGCGCACGGGCGATTGAAAGGCCGCCTTGCGCCGATTGAATCGAAGAACTCGCCGCTGCGCATAGCCCAGTACGCTCGCTCGCTCGATCCTTCATTCGCGCTCAATGTGGCCCGCGCGATGGTGGCAGGCAAGATCGCCAACTGCTCCGAAGTCCTTGCCCGCCACTGTCGTAATCACCCGGCGAGCAGTCTGCAAAACCATATCGATCAACTCGCCGCCGCCGGTCAAAAAGCCCGGCGCGCTCGCCCTGTCGAAAGCCTGCGCGGAATCGAGGGGACAGCAGCAGCAATTTATTTTCAGGGGTTCGCGCGCTGCCTGCGCCGCAACTTCGATTTTCACAAACGCACTCGCAGGCCGCCCGCCGACCCCGTCAATTCGCTGCTCAGTTTCGCTTACACCCTGCTCTACAACGAAGCCATCGCTGCTGCCGCCGCCGCAGGGTTCGATTGCTACATCGGCTTCTTTCACTCGATTCATTACGGGCGCTGCTCTCTTGCCCTCGATCTGATGGAAGAGTTTCGCCCGCTCATCGCCGACCGACTGGCGCTCAATCT
>CAZPQE010000375.1:0-217 GCA_964588615.1 uncultured Clostridia bacterium
ATGTCGGGAACCTTCTCCGGCTTGCGCTCGGTTGTTACTTCACAAAAATGAACGGGCCGATTCTACGGAAACGAACGGGGAGTGTAAAACAATTTCTTGTTACGCTGTTTTTTTACAACCGGTGTTGAACTACATTACATTTTTCTCGCTCGACGGATTTCACCAGGAAACCGGCAAACAAAAATGACACAGATGACGAAGTGTGAAGCAGGGGAAT
>CAZPQE010000375.1:227-7120 GCA_964588615.1 uncultured Clostridia bacterium
GCCTGAAATGACACCGCTCGCGCTTTCAATCTCGTTTCTGGACTATCTCCGCTCGTCTAATGTATCGTCTATACTCAATGCCTGGGGAGAAAATATTCTATGGCTGAAAGACAAATCGTTCACGGCGCCTGCCCGCACGACTGCCCTGATACCTGCGCGATGATAATCGAAGTCGAAGACGGTCGCGCAGTCAAAGTCTCAGGCGACCCGCTTCATCCCACTACCAGAGGATTCCTCTGCTCAAAGGTCTCGCGCTATCTCGAAAGGGTCTACAACCCTGGCCGCGTGCTTTATCCTATGCGTCGCGTCGGGCCAAAAGGCGAAGGGATATTCGAGCGCATTTCGTGGGATGAAGCCCTCGATCTCGTCGCCTCTCGCTTCGATCAGATCGCAAAGTCCGAGGACGGCGCAGAATCGATTCTTCCCTACAGCTACGGCGGCACGATGGGCGTCGTCAACGGGTCGAGCATGGATCGAAGGTTCTTTCACCGTCTGGGAGCCAGCCTGCTTGCGCGAACCGTATGCTCTTCGGCGGGCGGCGAAGGATTGCAATACACCCTGGGAGTGAAAGCCGGGACCGATATCGAAAACTTTCACCGCGCCCGCCTGATCGTCCTCTGGGGCACTAATACTCTTTCATCAAACATCCACCTTTGGCCCGAGATAAAAGAAGCCGTGGCAAACGGCGCGCGGCTCATCGGCATAGACCCTTATCGCAATCGCACAATAGACCGCTGCCATCAGCATATTCAGCTTCGCCCCGGCACTGACGCCGCGCTTGCTCTCTCCGTGATGCAGGTCATCGTAAACGAAGGACTCCACGACCGAGACTACATCGAGCGTCACACAACAGGCTTCGATCAACTCCGCGACCGCATCTCTCAGTTCCCTCCCTCTCGCGCCGCTTCGATCTGCGGCATCAACGAAGAAGAAATCGTCTCCTTCGCGCGCGAGTACGCCGCAACTCATCCGTCGGCTATTCGCGTCAACTACGGATTGCAGCGTCACGCCGGAGGAGGAATGGCCGTGCGAGTGATTTCCTGCCTGCCCGCGATAACCGGCGCGTGGAGGCACGCGGGCGGAGGCGTGCTGCTTTCGACGAGCGGAATGTTTTCATTCAATGACAAAGCCTTGATGCGGCCCGACCTGATTGGCGGAAATCCCCGCACCATCAATATGTCGCGTCTAGGCGAGGCACTCACCCAGTCCCGTCCTCCCGTCCGCGCGCTCTACGTTTACAACTCCAACCCGGCAGCCATAGCTCCCGATCAATCGAAGGTCATCGAGGGGCTGATGCGCGAAGACCTGTTTACTGTCGTTCACGAACAATTCCAGACCGACACGGCTGACTATGCCGACATTCTTCTTCCCGCGACCACGCAACTCGAACACCTTGATTTGGTCAAACCCTACGGCCATTACTACCTGGTTTATAACGAGCCTTCGATTGCTCCTCTTGGCGAAGCCAAACCCAACTCGGAGGTCTTTCGTCTGCTGGCCGAAAGAATGGGATTCACCGAAGAGTGCTTCAGCGACACGGATGAAGACATCATTAGGCAGGCTCTATCGTCCGGCCACCCGGCGCTTGAGGGGATAACGCTCGAACGATTGAAGCGCGACGGGTGGGTGAGGCTCAATCTGCCAGAGGTTTTCGCGCCGTTTGCCGACGGAGGATTCAGGACGCCTTCCGGAAAATGCGAATTCTACAGCGAGTCTCTTGCGCAAATCGGCCTCGACCCTGTTCCATCCTACACGCCGCCGAGAGAATCCGCTGAGAGCGACCCTCTGCTGGCTGCGCGATTTCCTTTGCAGCTTCTCAGCCCTCCGGCAAACACGTTTCTCAACACGTCGTTTTCTCATCTCGAAAGTTTCGTCAAAAGCGAGCGTCGCCCTGAGGTTGAAATCAACCCTTCCGACGCGCGCTCACGCGAAATAAACGATGGCTCTATGGTTCGAGTGTGGAACGATAGAGGCGAGTGCCTGTTGTTTGCGAGGCTCTCGGAAAGAGTCAAGCCGGGCGTGGCGGTAGCGGCTTCTATCTGGTGGAACAAGCTCAGTCCCGGCAGGAGCAACGTCAATCAGACAGTCTCTCAGGAGCTGACCGACATGGGAGCAGGAGCCACGTTCTATGACAATCTGGTGCAGATAGCGAGGCTCCAGACTTAGGTGCTAAGATTTTTTCCCGATAACTGAAAACTGAGAGTAACTACTCAGCCGCGTAGCGGCGACTTGAATGTAGCCCGGTCTTTCAAGGCCGGGTTGTCAGCCAGATTGATTCTCCGCGTCGCGCGAGCGACGGTTGAACTTCGTCAACATCATTCAATCCTCGCTCGCGCGCCGCGATGAATAATCCGCATCCCGGCAGGCTCTAAAGAACCTGCCTACAGTCAACCGTCCCTGCGGGACGAAAGCGGCTGAGTAGTTACAACTGAAAACTGAACTCTGGTGGTTGACGGATGAAAAAGTCCCTTTTGTTCCTTCTACTGATCGCTCTCGTGTGGCCTGCTGATTTGAGCGCGCAGGCTCCTCCGACGACGCCTCCTGCGAGCAGGCCCGCGCTCCGCCGCGACCGGACGCAGAGAGTCCTTTACCCGAAAATAATTCAGTTGGAAGATGAGCGCACTGTAACGAACGAACTTTTCGACATGCTGGCTTTTTCTCATGGGGGGGTGCGCCGCCGCGCGATACTCGCGCTCGGTCGCATCAGCTATCCGAGTTCCGTGACCGCGCTCATCGATGTTCTCAACAACGACCGCAACCCTGAAGTGCGCGCGCTGGCCGCCTTCTCTCTCGGCGAAACTGAAAGCCACTATGCAGTCTCGGCTCTGCTCTCTCGACTGCAACCTGAACTCGAATCGTCTCCTCTGGTGCGAGCGCGCGCCGCCGAAGCGTTGGGAAAAATCGCTTCCAATAAACTTACAATCGAAATCCTCGGCCAGTACCCCATCAACGCGATCGCCGAACTCCTCAAACAACAGCTTCCTCCACTGCCAGCGCCGGTAACGGACGACGCGAGAATGATAGCTTCGCTCGCTCTAACCGCATTGATGAGGATCAAACAGCCGTCTTCGGTCGAGGCAATCGCCGCTCAGTTGAATTCGCCTGACGCCGAGTTGCGATGGCAGGCAGCAAACGCGGTAACGAGGATTCGTGAAGGCATTGAGACGGCGGTTCCCTCGCTGCTCCCATTGCTCGAAGACCAGAACCCGCTGGTTCGCGCTCACGCGGCGCGCGCGCTCGGAGCGGCAAAAGAGAAGGGCGCAACTGAACGGCTCGTCCGGCTGCTTGCCGACCCGGATGAGCGGGTCGCGGCAAACGCCATCGGCGCGCTCGGAGATGTCGGCAACCCTCGCGCCGTCGAGCCTCTTCTTGCAATGGGCGACAAACTCCTCGCAGGCTACCGCGCGACGAACAGAGCAAAGGACGGCGCTCCGACCGAGCAGAATCTGCTCCTGCTGATTGCGACCGCGCTCGGTAACATCGGCGACAAGCGCGCTTTGCCATTCCTCAAGAGCTTTCGCCTCGCTGATGGCCGCACAGGGTCGAGCCCTGAAGTCGAAATCGCGGTGGCGAAATTCGGAGAGGATGCTTTCTTCGATTACCCTCCGGCGGCTGACCAGATCAAAGGAAACTGGCGGGCTATGTCTGCCTTCGCTCAGGGCCTCGGGCAACTGCGCACGGAGCGGGCGCGCGCGCTGCTGCTCGACCTTCAATCAGGAAAAACCTGGGGCAAGCCTGATGCGCTTGCGCTCTCAGACATACTCAATGCAATGTCTGCCGCCAAAGTCGCGGGCCTTGTCGATATACTTGTCGGGCAACTAAAACATTCAGACGTGATTGTGCGGGCGACCGCCGCCACCCTTCTCGGAGAAGCAAACGATTCCAGCGATCCGGTAATCAAGGGTCTCAAGGACGCTTATGAATCGGCGCGGCTCGACACGATGAATGACTGTCGCATAGCGATCCTCGAAGCCCTGGAAAAACTCCAGCGCCCGATCAACATTCAGGCGCTCACCGATCAGACGCGCGATCCCGATTTCGTGGTGCGGTTGAAGGCAGCGGAACTGCTTCGCCAGTCGAAGACCGAGCAGCCGACCGCGAGGGTGGCCATAGGAAAAGTCGAGACCAACCACGACAGAGCATACTGGAAGAGGGTCGCTCAGATAGCCTCGATGCTCAAAAACCCTTACGCCATCATTCACACCAAAAAGGGCGCGATACGAATCGAACTGCTGGCTTCAGATGCGCCGATGACGGTCGATAATTTCATGCAGCTTTCGCGGAAAGGCTTCTACAACGGGCTGACGTTTATGCGAGTCGTTCCCAACTTCGTCATTCAGGGCGGCGATCCGAGGGGAGATATGAACGGCGGGCCGGGCTATCAGATTCGATGCGAGATAAACCAGCGGCCCTACCAGGCGGGTGCGGTCGGTATGGCGCTTTCGGGCAAAGACACTGGCGGCAGTCAGTTCTTCATAACCCATTCGCCTCAGCCGCACCTCGATGGAGGCTACACGGTTTTCGGCCAGGTGATCGAAGGCATGGATGTGGTCAAACGCATCGCGCGCGGCGATGTGATAGAGCGAGTCGAGATAATCGAACCGAAATAGACCTCAATCAATCGGGCGCACAGGCCCGTCGCCAGGGCCGAGGGTCTTGGGCTGTTGAGGCTCGTCGTGAGGATCGACCTGGTTTGAGGGCGACGCGCTCTGAGAGGGAGGGTCAGGCGCGGGTGTCTCAGTCTCACCTTTCAAACCCGATTTGTATTTTGCGAGCAGATCGTCGGCGCGCTCTCGCGCCCGCGCGGCTTCCATCTCGCGGTCGGCCTCGGCAACCCTCAGCGCGGTGTCATCAACTGTCGCTCCGCGAATGCGCGAGCGCATCTCCTCGATAGTTCCCGAAGGATCGGTGGCATCGAACGGGGATTGAATCCCGGCCAGCGATTCCTTCATCGCGGTGAGATAAGTCTCGTTGGCAAGCTCATTGCCCTCGCCCGCTCTCACTTCGCGCAGAGAGCGGGCGCGATCAGCCGAGGCGTTGGCTTCGATTATCTGCTTTTTGAGAATGTCCATCTGCTGGGAGACGAACACCAGATCGTTGGCGGCCTGAGAGAGCGCGGCCTGATCGCCGCGTTCGCGGGCCAGCTTTTCGCGCTGGGCCGCTCCGATCATTTTCAACTCAAGCTGGGCGAGTTCTTTTTCGGCCATCTTTGCCGACGCCCGCGCCTGAACTTCCATCTCGTTGAGGCGAGCGATCTCGGCGCGAGTGATCGCGCGGACATCCTTGTCCGGGCTGCTCATTCGGTTTGTCAGATCATCGATGTGAGAAGTGATGACTCTCTTGATTCGATTCCACATGTCTGTCTCCGAAAAACGCGCTCAGGGTTTCTTGGGCTGAGTTTCCTTGTCTTCCTGTTGAATGGGCTGAGGCGCGGCGCTCGATTGTCGAATGACGGGAAGGGTGATGGGTCTGTCGAATCGAATCCTGAAAATGGCTCCAGGAGCCAGTTTCACCTCGCCGCCTTTGGTCAGAAAGAGGCTGGCCACGAGCGCGCCTGCTATTCCTGCGCCGCCAGCGATCGCGCCCCCCTTGCTCCCGTTTGCGAGCAGTATGGTGGCAGTCCCGCCCGCCAATCCGATCTCGGCTCCGGTTCTGACGTTTTCAGCGGTTTTCTTTCCGTCCTTGCCGCCGTTGACCTGACCTTCCTCGTCGGCCTTATATTTTTTGTCCTGATTCCAGTCATCGACCGAGGTGATGGAAATAGCAGCCGACTCCTGCCCCCAGGGCATGTTGATGCGGTCGAAGAGGATCGCCATCCGTCCGCTTTTCATCGCGCGACGAGCGGATGTCACCATAGTGACTCGCCCCTGAAACTCAGTCCCTCGCGGAAGGACAAGCTGGCCGTTGACATAAACTGGCTCATAGAGGACTGCGATGATGGTGTCTCCAACTTCGTTGAGTTTGGAATTGAGCGGGGTTTGAAGGACGGCGCGAACTTTGGTATCCGGTTCGATTGTGGCCTCGCGGGCTGCCTGTGACAGAGCGGGCGAAGATGCGACCATCAGGGCTGCGCTCAGGACCAACGCACATAAAATTTTCTTCATTCTGTTTACCTCCGCGCGGGCTGGCTGGATTAGCTCCACTCGATCTTAGTGTAGGCTTGAGCGCAGGGTCAAGAAGCAGACAAAGAATTCAGGACAATGCCTGTTTGATCCTCGCAGCCAGGCTGTTGGCCTGCTGTTCGATTCTCGCCTGGTCTTCGCCTTCGATCATCACGCGGGCGAGGTTTTCAGTCCCGGAATAGCGGACGAGAAGACGCCCCCGCCCATGCATTTCGCGCTCGATTCGTTCGATTTCGGCTTTGACCGGAGCAATAGTTTCGAGCGGCGGTTTGCTGCCAACCTGGACATTGACTAGAATCTGAGGGAATTTTTTCAGGCTCGAAGCGAGGTCTGAAAGCCTGCGACCTGAATGAATCAAAGCCCGCAGCATCTCGATGGCGGTGACTATGCCGTCGCCTGCCAGCGATATGTCTGGAAAAATGATGTGGCCTGACTGCTCGCCGCCAAGCCCGGCTCCCCGCGCAATCAGTTCTTCGAGCACGAAACGGTCGCCCACCTGCGCCCGCGTCATCCGGATGCCTCGCTCGCTGAGAGCCATTTCAAGCCCTATGTTGCTCATCACCGTTGAGACCACTGCATCGTGGGGCAATCGTCCCTGCTCTTTCATGAACCGAGCGAGGATGAGCATCTCGTGATCGCCATCGACGAGCGAACCTCGATCATCGATGAGGAGGGCGCGGTCGGCGTCTCCATCGAAGGCGATTCCGAGGTCGAGTCCTCGTTCGAGGACGAGGTGCTGCAGTTTTTCGGTGTGAAGCGAGCCGCAGCCTT
>CAZPQE010000376.1:0-3551 GCA_964588615.1 uncultured Clostridia bacterium
ATATGGATCAAGTCTCACAAATCCTGAACCGGAGAATCGATGACTAATTACGACGCAATCATAATCGGCGGAGGGCACAACGGACTGATCACCGCCGCCTATCTGGCTCGCGCTGGCCTGAGCGTGGTCGTGCTTGAGCGGCGCGACGTGGTGGGCGGCGCGTGCGTGACCGAAGAACCATGGCCCGGATACAAGGTTTCGACCCTTTCTTACCTGTGCAGCCTGCTTCAACCAAAGGTCATAGGCGAGCTTGAGCTTGAGCGATTCGGCTTTCACCTCTATCCCAAAGACCCGGCCTTCTTCACCGCTTTCCCAGACGGTCGCCACATGTTTTTTCATCAGGATATGTCGGCCACGCAGCGCGAGATGGAAAAATTCTCGAAGCGCGACGCCGAAATCTATCCCGAATTCGAGCATAACCTCGTCCGCCTCAGCGAGTGGGTAGAAAAACTCCTGCTTACAACTCCGCCCAACATCGTGCGCAGAAAGCTTTCGGATATGATAGGGCTTGCTCGATTCGGGCTTGATGCGATCCGCTTCCGCGATCCCGATCTCGTTCATCTGGTCAAGATCATGAGCCAGAGCGTGAGGGATTATCTCGATGAGCGTTTCGAATCCGATCAGATCAAAGCCACGCTTGCCACCGACGGAGTCATCGGCACCAACGGCGGCCCTTCGACTCCCGGAACCGCTTACATCATGCTCCATCACGTGATGGGAGGAGCTACGGGCGTGCGCGGATTGTGGGGATTTGCGCGCGGGGGCATGGGCCAAATCAGCCTCTCCATCGCTCAGAGCGCCACGGCAAGCGGCGCGAAGATAAGAACCAGCGCAACAGTGAGCCGCATACTCACGCGAAATGGTCGCGCTTATGGCGTGGCTCTCGAAGACGGAGAAGAGGTTCACGCGCGGGCGGTGATTTCGAATGCCGATCCGAAAATCACTTTCCTTCGACTCCTTGAGCCTGACGCGATTGATGATGATTTTCGACGGGACGTGCAGCGCATTCGCATAGAGGGCTGCTCGATGAAGATAAACCTGGCGCTGGACGCTTTGCCCGATTTCAAGGCGCTGCCCGGCTCGACGCTTTCGCCTCAGCACAAGACCACGATTCACATCTGCCCGTCGGTCGCTTACATCGACCGCGCGTGGGAAGACGCCGCAGGAGGCCGCCCTTCAGCAAATCCCATGCTTGAGATAACCATTCCGACGGCTTATGACGATTCGATAGCTCCGCCCGGCAAACACATTATGTGCATGTTCGTGCAGTATGCCCCCTACCGACTGAGCGAGTCGAACTGGGACGCTATCAAAGAAGAGTTCGCTGACCGCTGCATCGATCTTCTTTCCGAGTACGCGCCGAACATCAAACAATCGATACTTCATCGCCAGGTCATCTCGCCGCTCGATATGGAGAGAGAGTACTCGCTGACCGGAGGCAATATCTTTCACGGAGATATGACTCTCGACCAGTTATTCTTCATGCGGCCCGTCGCCGGGTGGGCGAAGTACCGGACTCCGGTCGAAGGACTTTACCTCTGCGGGTCGGGCACGCATCCGGGGGGCGGAGTGATGGGAGCGCCGGGTCTGAACGCCGCGCGGGAAATTCTGGCCGACTGGCGCGGTCGCAGGCTAAACTGAATCTCGCCTTCGACCAGGAATTGAATGGAACCAGTCCACTGTCACAAATGCCATCGAACAGTCAGTCCTGACGCCGGCCGCTGCCTGTGGTGCGGCGAATCTCTGGGTGAAAAGGCGACCGATGGCGAATCGGCGATCTTCATCGAGATGGAATACCAGAGTGGCATCGCGCGTCTGACCGACCCGACTCCGGTCAGGGTTATGGTGAATTCGAATGGAGTTCAGATAGTTGAAGTCATGCCCGGAACCCGCTCGATTCGAATCAGCGCCGATCAGATCGTGGAGGCGAAAGTCTCAGCCTCATTGCTGTCGGTCGGCAAAAAGCCCTCGCGAAGGTGGCGGATGAGTTTCCCCGGAATCGAAGTGAGAAAACAGGCGATCAAACGCCAGTGCGTTCTCACGATCAAATACAGGATCGGAGGAGAAACCTTCAGCGCGGTTTTTCACCGCGAGGAAGACGCCGCAAGTTCGCGCCTGAGCGAGATCGCGCGAAAGATATCTGCTCTGACAACCGCAGGCTAATCTCCTGCCGCGTTGAGCGCGACCTGATCGACGGCATAATCGATGCTCGCCATCTCTCGGCTTCTCTTCTTCGCCTTCCGTCGCTTTCTCAGCTTGAGTTTGCGCTCGAAATAGGCGACGAAGGCTTCGACCACTTTCGGATCGAAATAAGTTCCAGACCGCATGCTGATTTCTTCAATCGCTCTTTCGGGCTCGACGGCGACCGAATAAACCCGGTCTTCGACCAGCGCGTCGTAGGCATCGGCCACCGCCACAATGCGGCTTCCGAGAGGAATCTCTTCGCCGCTCATTCCATAAGGGTACCCGGAGCCATCCCATCGCTCGTGGTGAGCGGCGGCGACTATAGGGATATCGGCCATCTCTTCGGGCAGGCGGATTTTCGAAAGAATCCTGAATGTGTGCATGGGGTGCTGCTTGACGTGTTCATACTCTTCGGGGGTAAGGTTGGTGGGTTTGAGCAAAACGTCGTCGCGCGTCCCTATCTTTCCGTAGTCGTGCAGCAGTCCCGCGTAATAAATCATGCGGCACTCATCGGGGTCGAGTCCCATCTCGCGGGCTATGGCCGAAGCATGCGCGGCAACTCTTGCCGAATGCCCGGCGGTGCTGTCGTCGCGGGCATCGATTGACGCGGCCAGCGTGCGGATGAAACTCTCCATCGAGCGGCGACGCTCTTCGAGCAGGTAAAGGTTTTCGAGCATAAGCCCGGCCTGGCGGGCGACGGCGGTGAGAAACTCAAGTTGTTCTTCGTCGAACGCGCGGTCTGTCGTCAGGTTATCGACGTAACAGACTCCCCACACGCGAGTCTTCGTCCCTATGGGCGCTCCCATCACCGAGTGTATGGATTGAAATCGGACAGAGTCGTGATCCGAGAACCGTTCGTCTTTTCCCGCGTCGAGGCTCAACACGGCGACATTATCCTTGAAAACTCTCTCAGCGATTGTGCGGCTCAATCCGGTGTCGGTTTGAGGCGAAGCGGGGCGCTTGGCCGAAAGAGCCAGAATATCGCGGTCGCGGTCATAGAGCAGCACGGCTGAACGGTCGGCGCCAAGCGCGCGGCGGAGGAAGGTCGCCAGGCGGTCGCTCAACTCTCGCGGAGTCTGAGAAGCAAGAGCGCCGCTCGTGAATTCGTAGAGAGCGCGCAGCAACTCCAGTGTGGCATCGGCCAGTTGGCTGGTTGCAGGGAGCTTGTCGGTGTTGAGGAAACGGGCTTCGTCCGGCGACATCACCCGGATGGCCAGCAGCGAGTCTTCTTTCGCGTCCATCTGACCGCCGAGCGGCGCGGTGAACACTTTGGCTTCGAAGACGAGTTCGACTCCCCGCCCTCGTCCGAGTCTTATCCGGTCGCCGGTCTTTATGAATTTCTGTTTTATCCGCTCGCCGTTGACGTA
>CAZPQE010000376.1:3561-7083 GCA_964588615.1 uncultured Clostridia bacterium
TCCGAGGTCGAGTATGTGATGAATGCCATCGGAAAACACAATCTCGGCGTGACAGCGCGAGACATAAGGGTTATCTATCGAGAGGTCGTTTTCCTTCAGCCGACCTATGCGGAAAACCTTGCGGCCAACATCGAAAGACTGTTGTTGTCCTTCAGTGGAATAAACCAGGTTCGCTGTCTTGTTCATGGACTGCCCCTCGCTCGACCGGCAGGAGCATCAGATTGAAACGCGCGCGATCGGTTCAGTGTCCGAGCATCTCGCAGGCGCCCGAATTGACGCAATGACGGTCAGGCTCCATAAAACACATTCCAGGGGCAGTGTCCGAACCTTCGGCGAGCGGAAACCTCGCCAGGCTCGGATGCGTCGAGCAAGCAAGAGAAAGCGGGCGTGAGTCTTCTATCGCTTCATTTGATGAAGCGTTATTATTCTGTTCAGCAGTCTTCCTTTCGCCGAAAACCACTATCATAACCTGCGGCGCGTCTGACGCGGGTAGGGTCGCATCGCGGTTTTCGAGCCGGTCTAGAGCGGCTCGAAGCAGGCGGCAGGCTATATCCTGATCCGTTGAATTCATGTTTTCACTTGCGCTCTATCTCATCGACTATGCCGACGACAGCCGAATCTATCGCCGCGCCCGGCTCTCCGGTCGAAGCGGTCGAAGCAGACCAGCCTTCGCGCACGACTACCACAGTGTCTCCCACTCCGGCATCCAGAGAGTCGAGGGCCAGCAACTCCACTCCGGCGTCCGATCCGTCCGGGTCGACAGGTTGAAGGATGAGCAGCCGCCCCCCTTCATAGCGACGGTCTTTTTGAGTCGCAACCACGTTGCCGACAACTCGCGCAAGAATCATTCCCTTACTCTCTATTCACCGTATCGACTATGCCGACTATCGTGCAATCGGTCGGAACCTCAAGCGGATCGAACGGGAAAGATGCTTCCTTTCCTCTGCACCAGAAAACTATTTCCCCCGCTCCCGCGCCAACAGAATCGATTGCGATCATCGGCTTGCCCGCGTCCCTGAGCCTGGCGTCCATCGGCTGTATGACCAGCAACTTCCGGCCTTCGAGCAGATCGTTCTTGATTGTCGAAACTACATTTCCGATTACGCGGGCCAGTTGCACGTTCCCCCCCGCTCAGTCACCGAGCGACCCAAGCTTGCGCCCGAAAATTATCATTGTCAAGAATCTTCCACTCCCTGCGCGCATCGAACGCTCCAGCGGAGACTCGTTTTATCGAAACTTTCACTTCAAGTCACCTTTTCTGGTTATGTACACTTTGCTGACCACGACCGGGTCCATCGGGCGGTCTGTATCTTTCCACACCGGGGCGCGGGAGATGGAATCGACGACGTTCAATCCTTCGATGACCTGGCCGAAAATGGAATACTGCCTGTCCCAGGGCGGATAGCTCGAATCGCAGATGAAGAACTGGCTGGTATGGCTGTCGATATCGTCCCCGCGACGGGCGGCTGAAACTATCCCGCGAACGTGGCGTCGGGTGTTGGAGAACTCAGCCGGAACCTTGGGCTGGTTAGGCTGCCCCTGCCCCCAGGTCGCGGGGTCTCCGTTGATGGTGTTGGGATCGCCGCCCTGAATCGCCACCGGCACACCTTTCTCTTTGACCACCCGGTGAATCTTCGTTCCATCGAAAAAACCCTCGCGCGCGAGGTTCTTGAAGTTGGCCACATGCCTGGGCGCTTCGTCTGGAAAGAACTCGATCACTATCCGCCCGTAGCTCGTTTCAAGCACCGCCACCTCGTCAGGACTCCCCGGATCGACCTTGACACAGGAAATGGAATTCAGAGTAAAAATCACAATGGCGGTCAAAATAAACAGCGATCTTTTTTTCATCGACTCTGCTCTCAGTTGTCCAGAATTTCCTTCAACACTTTATTGACCATCTGCGGATTTGCGCGCCCGCCGGAGGCTTTCATCGTCTGGCCGACGAAGAATCCCAGCAGAGAGGTCTTGCCGCTTCGATACTGCTCAAGCTGTTTCGGATTGGCAGTAACTACCTGCCGGGCGATCAGGCGTATCTCGTTCTCGTCCGATAGCTGACTGCCGCCCATCGTCTCTATGACATCATCGATTGACCTGCCCGTCTTGTACATTTCGACGAGCGCGTCTTTGGCCATCTTTCCGCTGATGGTTTGGTCTTCCACTCGTCGGATCATCGCGCCGAGTGAAGCAGCCGAAACCGGGCTTGCGTTTATGTCGGTCGCCGAGTTTTTGAGTTCGCGGACGAGTTCGTTGAGAATCCAGTTGGCCGCCGCTTTCGCATTTCCGCTCGCTTGGGCTGCTGCTTCGTAGTAATCGGCCAGTGGGCGCGTGTCTGTAAGCTGCGCGGCGTCATCCACGCTCAGATTGTATTGCTCGATGAATCTCCTGCGCCTGGCTTCAGGGAGTTCGGGCATCTGGCGACGAAGGCGTTCGATCAATTCTTCTTTGACGATGAGCGGCGGAAGATCAGGCTCAGGAAAATAGCGATAATCGTGAGCCTCTTCCTTTGAGCGCATCGAGTAGGTCTTCGAATCTCGCTCGTTCCAGAGCCTCGTCTCCTGCACTATTATTTCGCCCGCTTCGATGGCGGCAATCTGGCGGTCGATTTCGTATTCGAGCGCGCGTTGGAGGAAGCGGAACGAGTTGAGGTTCTTGAGTTCGACCCTGGTTCCGAATCGTTCAGCGCCGCGAAGCCGGATCGAGACGTTGGCGTCGCATCTGAGGTTGCCCTCTTCCATGTTGCCGTCGCAGACGGAGGTGTATTGAAGAGTGCGGCGAAGGTATTGAACATAGTCGTAGGCTTCCCACGACGAGCGCAGATCGGGTTCGGACACGATCTCGGCCAGCGGCGTGCCGCTTCGATTCAAATCGACATAAGACTTCGATGCGGACTGGCGCTGCCCTTCGTGGAGCGATTTGCCTGCGTCTTCTTCGAGGTGCAGGCGGGTGATTCGAAACCGTTTCATCTTCCATTCGACGGGCTGGCCCGCCTCGTTGCGCTCTGCGGTCGGTATCTCGATCCAGCCGTGTTCTGAAAAAGGCCGGTCGTATTGAGAGATTTGATATCCCTTAGGAAGGTCAGGATAGAAGTAATTCTTTCGAGAAAAAATCGATTCGTGATTGATAGTCAGGTTGAGCGCCAGCGCGGCGCGAGCGGCCATCTCGACCACGCTGCGATTGAGAACGGGCAGCGCGCCGGGCAATCCCAGACACACCGGGCAGGTGTTCGAGTTGGGATCGTCGCCAAAGCGCGTCGCGCACCCGCAGAATATCTTCGATTCGGTTTTCAGTTGAGCGTGTATCTCAAGTCCTATGACTGGCTCGTATTTGTCTCTCATAAGGCTCGGCTCTCAGGAAGACGACTCAAGAGGTCTTCCGGTTTTCAATTATTGTGGGACTCCCTTCGAATTAACGGTCAGTATAGACAAGGCAAAAGTAAAAAGGCAAAAGGTAAAATTAAGAAGGAGTGATCGCGGGTGCGATTCAAAGTGCGACACAATGGGCCGGACGAGGGTAATATGAGCC
>CAZPQE010000377.1:0-7049 GCA_964588615.1 uncultured Clostridia bacterium
ACCGCGCGACGAGATAACGCGGAACCTCGACAAACTCTACGGCGATGCCAACAATCAGATGCAAACGCTGGCCTCTCGCACTGGAGGACGAGTCTTCATCGCCGAGACTTATGAAACGACGCGCTCGGCCTTCGCCTCTATCGCCGATGAGTTGCGCAATCAATACCTGATCGGTTATTACCCGGCGACCGACCGAAGAGATGGAAAGTTTCACCGCATCAAGGTCGAAGTCTCGCGCAAAGGGCTTGAGGTTCGCGCTCGCGCCGGGTACAGAGCGATGAAGGCAGGCGAGAATTGAAAAGGGGCCGCGATCAGGTTCATTAACCCTGACCGCCGACCCCCTGTAGAAAGTTCGCTCCCTCGTATGCCTCTGAGCTATTTGTAAACTGTCACCTCCTGTGACCAGGCGGTGTTGCCTGCTGTGTCATAAGCCTTGCACTGGAGTTTGTGAGCGCCGCTCTTGACTTTGCGAGTGTCCCATTTAGTTATGAATGGCGAGGCCGTAGAAGTGGAAGTCAGCTTGCCGTCAACGTAGAGCTCGACTTTGACTACCGCCTTATCGTCTGTCGCGGTGACATAGACTGAAACCCTTCCAGAGACGGTCGCTCCCTGCGCAGGCGAGGTGATCGAGACTGACGGTGGAGCGTCAGCGACATTATTGACAGTGATTGTGATCGACGAGGTTGAAGAATTGCCTGCCGAATCGCTGGCCGTGGCGCTCACTGTGTGTAAGCCGTTCGAAGAAGTAGTCGAATCCCAGTTGAAAGTGTACGGAGCAGTGGTGTCAGAACCGATGACTGCACTGTCTACGCTCAACGTCACTGAAGTCACGCCGGTGTCATCTCCGGCGGTTACGTTGACCGTCACAACCCCGGAGACCGTCGCGCCGTCTGACGGAGAGCTTATGCTCACGGTCGGCGCGGTCGTGTCAGGAGGCGGAGTAGAACTGGTGGCAAGGCTCACGGCTGCCGAAACGTTCACACGCCCCGCTCCGAAACTCGTATCCCAGCCTGCCGATCCAAGATCATCAGCCGACTGGCGCAGTATGTACTGCGCCTCTGAAGCGGTCAGACCCGGATTGGCTGAAAGCACCATAGCTGCTGCCCCCGCCACTATCGGCGCTGAGAAAGACGTGCCTGACCAGTTGCCGTAGCCGCCTCCCCGGTTGGTGGTCAGAATCCCGGACGCAGGCGCGCACAGATCGACATTGTTTCCGGTGTCGGAGAACGAAGCCAGAGAGTCGTCGGCTGTCGTTCCGCTGACAGTCAGAACATAGGGATTGTCCGGGGTCGAATCGAATGTGGCATAGTTGCCCGCAGAGATGGCGACCACCCCTCCGCTGTTATAGAAGTACTGCGCGCCGCTGGTGACAGTAGAACTGGTCGTCGCTTTGTAGCTTATATTAGCCACGCGGGCGCCGTGATCGGCGGCCCATATAAGTCCGTTGGCGATGGCCGAAGATGGAGCCTGCCCGGTAGTATAGCTGACGCGAACCGGCATGATCTTGCAATCCCAGGCTACCGAAGCCACTCCTGTCGTGTTATTGCTGGAGGCCGCCGCAGTCCCCGCTACCGCCGTCCCATGCCCGTAGACATCGGTCGTGTCGGGGTTATTATCGATTATGTTCCATCCGGGAACCAGTTTTGAGCCGAGGTCTGGATGAGACGAGTCCACGCCCGAATCGAGAACCGCGATGATGACGCTGCTGCTGCCGGTGGTCGTCTCCCAGGCCGATGGGGCGGCTATTTTGGGAAGATGCCACTGACTGGGATAACTCGGATCATCGGGAGTCATCGCGTCAGGGGAGAAGAGCCAGTCGAGTTCGGCGAATTCAACGTCGGACTGCGATCTGAATCCATTCAAATAAGCTTCTTCGCTGACGCCTTCCGGCAGATCGACGATATAAATGCCCGTCCCTGATATTTCGTTTATGGCGCTGGCGCCTATGGCTCTGAGATATCTCAGAGCCTGAGTCTTGCCGACTCTTCTGTTATATCTGACCAAAACGCGGTTGGGAACGAATCGCTCTCTGGCTTCGACCGAGTCTCTGTCCGTCGCCTGGTGTCTCTGAACTTGAGTTTGAGCCGCGCCGATTTCAATTCTTGTCGCCAACACGGATAATATGGCCAATGCCCATGCGGTGAGAACCGCTTTTCTATATTTCCTGCTGATAGTTTTCATTACAACCCTCTTCTCTTGAAACTTGCTTTCCTCGATCACTCATCGAGCAAAGGGGCAAACTTCGGGAGGGCCGCAGGAAGCGATCAGTCGAAGCCAGCGCATCATTTCGGGGGAATGAGAGCCAAGCGATCTTCAGTTGAGCAACGGCCATGCCAAAGCGCGAAGAAGGGGCTCGATTCGAGTGGCATCTTTCTGAAAAATGCAAATCCTGGAAATGCATTCCCCGCGCGGGGGATTGATCCGGGCGCAGGAGGGAAAGAGAGGCAGGCGCGAGTCAGCGCAGGCTGTGACAAAATGTGGAAGAACAGCGCGAAAAATGCGCATGAGCCTGTTTATAAAGTCTACACTATATTTCCGCCATTACCCGTCGAGGTTATGCCCTCGTTTCTAAAGATGTCAGATGGCAGTCGAAGGGCGCAGCGCGCCTGACTTTTTTCTTCATCCGATCTGCCAAAAAGATTCAACCATAACCCAAAGAGGTAAGGATTTTGTACCTTGCCGCCACATTAGCGCGGAGTTTTGACTCTATGTTTGGTTCGTTTGTAATCCGCGCCTTTTTATACCCTTTACAGGGCATCATTCATCGTTTTTTTTCTGGAAAATCCCTGAGTTTTAGCCTTTAATCACAGTGGATAAAAAAGTTTGAATATCCCGATCCCCCAGGAAACGAACAGAAAAACCATCCCCCGGTTTTTAAGGAGAAAGAGAAATGAAAAGCCCCGGACTCACCGCTCGACCAACTTTCAGGCTGCGCGGCGCAGGCCGCCTGATAAAATCAGCCTCACTGATTCTGATTGCAATCCTGTTTCTTGGAGCCTATCAGCAAACGGCGCAGGCGCAGATATGCTCGAACGGCCCTGTGGTAGTCGATGACTTCGCGCTCGTGTTCAATGGTGTAACTTACAATTTCACTTCCACGCCAAAAACCTCGACCTGGACTTACACGCTTTATTGGAATGGGAGCCCTCCGGCATTGAGCCATTTTTCACTTGGCGTGTGCGATGACATCACTGCAAGCAATGTTATTTCTTCAACGCCATCCTTTTCTTCGGTCGGGCCTGACGGAGCCACGCAGATACAGAACGTCATAAAGTGGGAGGGCAGCAATCTGCCCAGCTTCACTTCCTGCACGCCTCCATCAGGGCTGCCCGCTTATAATCGCTGCGTCACTTTCACCTTCACTCTCAACCGCCCCATCGATGTGGCTCCGGTGTTGTTTGCCGCCAAAGCGGGAGGCAATCAAAATGTGAGCACGATATGCGGGCCGGGGCCGCAGACCGCCGCCTCGCCTGAAACCTGCGATGAGGTGCTTCCTCCCCAGGCCGTCGATATGATTTCCTTTGGCGCCACACGTTACAAAGGCGGTCAGGTAGTAATCGAGTGGAAAACCGCCAACGACGTAGACAACCTCGGGTTCAATATCTATCGCGAGCAAAACGGCAACCGCTCTCTGATCACCCCTCAGCCTGTGGCAGGCACGGCCTTCATGACAGGCGAGGGGGTCAGACTGGATTCCGGGAAATCCTATGCCTGGATCGATAACATAAAGAAAAACAAAAAAGACGTTCAGTACTGGATCGAAGAACTGGACCTCGGCGGACACTCCACCTGGCATGGGCCGGTCGCTCCGACGGTTTCCAGTGACGATCCTCCTTCAGGCAAGGACAGAGGCTCGATCCTGCTGACTCAACTCGCTTCTACTCCAGTCAGCCAGGAGTATTCTTCTGTGGGGCAGTCTGAGCGCAGGGCCGATCTGAAACCGACGCCCGAGACGCTTCAGTTGCAGGCGAGCCTTGCCTCCCAGCCCGCTGTCAAGATTTCCGTCAGGAGCGAGGGATGGTATCGCATAACTCAACCAGAACTCATCGCTGCCGGCCTCAGCCCTTCGGTCAGCCCGCGACGACTGCAGATGTTCGTCGATGGTCGTGAGATACCATTCATCGTCACCGGAGAAAGCGATGGCAGATTCGACGCCTCGGATGCGGTGGAATTTTATGGGATAGGTTTGAATACTCCGACGACCGACAAGCGCGTCTACTGGCTGGTTGCAGGCTCCAAGCCTGGTCAGAGGATCAAGACCGTCAGAGGTCAGGCAAAAACGACAGCAGGCGGCAGCTTCCCCTACACGGTGGAGCGCCGCGACCGCACTGTCTATTATGCCTCCCTGCTCAACGGGGATGCGGAAAACTTCTTCGGTCCGGCAGTCTACTCTGCTTCGCTCGCTCAGGTTCTCAGAGCGGAGAAGCTTGCGTCTGATGGCGCTGCGACTCTCGAAGTTTCTCTGCAGGGCGTGACCACAGTCTCTCATCAGGTGAAGGTTTCTATAAACGGCGCGGAAGTCGCAACCCTCTCTTTCAACGGACAGGACAAAGGATCGCTCCAGGTCACCGTGCCTCAATCGCTGCTCGTAGAAGGCGACAACACGATCGGTTTGATCGCCGTCGGCGGCGGCAGCGATGTGAGTCTGATCAATTACATCAGTCTCACCTATCAGCGTCGATACGAAGCCGAAGGCGACGGCCTGCGGTTTACTGTTGCGGGCGGGAGCCAGGTCAGCCTGAGCGGGTTTGTGAGTAGTTCAGTCCGAGTGTTGGATGTTACCAACCCTGACTCTCCGCAGGAAGTGACGGCGCTGATGAGCAGAACGGGAGCGACCTATCAGGCATCGCTTTCAGCGCCCGGAAGCGGCCAGCGCATTCTGGCGGCTGTCGGCGCAGGCGCGACGCGACAACCTTTCGGATTGAAACTGGATCGGCCTTCGAGTTGGCGCGATTCTCGAAATCAGGCCGATCTGGTCATCATTTCCACAAACGAGATGATGGCGAGCCTTGAGCCTCTCAAGTCGCTCAGAGAAAGCCAGGGTCTCAAGGTGGCCATAGTCGATGTCGAGGACGCTTATGACGAGTTTGCCGGCGGCCACAAAACGCCCCAGGCAATCAAAGACCTGTTGGCTCTGGCAGCAAGCCATTGGGGCGCGCGCTATGTCCTGCTGGCAGGCGACGCCACGTTCGATCCCAAAAATTACCTGGGCCTCGGAGATTTCGATCTCGTGCCTACCAGGCTCATCGATGCCGGGTATCTGGAGACGGCAAGCGATGACTGGTTCGTCGATTTCAACTCCGACTTTGCGCCCGACATAGCAATTGGCCGTCTGCCTGTTCGCACTTCCGATGATGCGGCCAGCATCGTCGGAAAGATCACGGGCTATGAAAGCAGCAGCCCGTCAGCCGAAGTCAGTATGGTCGCTGACGCAAACGACATAAACGACTTTGAAGGCGCAATCAGTTTTCTTGCCGGAGAAGTGCATGGAGGAATGACCGTCAACATCATCCTCAGAGGGCAACTCGGGACAGCCGAAGCCAGGAACCAACTCCTGGCCGGAATAAGTCGCGGGCAGAAAGTTGTCAACTACTTCGGACATGGTTCTACGGCCACCTGGAGAGGAGACCTGTTGACTGCCTCTGATGCTGCGGGAATGGTCAACAAGGATAAACTGGCTGTGTTCGTGATGATGACCTGCCTCAACGGATATTTCCACAATGCAGGCAGCGACAGCCTGGCCGAGGCTCTGGTCAAATCGAAGCAGGGAGGCGCGATAGCCGCCTGGGCGTCTGCGGGACTTGCGCCCGGAGGCCCTCAGGTATCGATGAACCAGACAGTCCTGCGATGGCTTTTTGACGGAACCGATCAGAGGCTGGGCGATGTGACTGCGCGAGCGAAAGCAAATGTCAATAACCTCATCGTCCGCCGCACCTGGATACTGTTCGGCGATCCGACAATGAAACTCAAGTAGTTTTGATCGACGGTTAAATCCGTTGAGGGGGCGCCACTTGGCGCTCCCTTTTTTTCTTCCCGCAGTCGGTCTGCGGCTCTTCTTTTTCTCCGATTTCAAGCCGATACCTTATCGCGCGCCGTCTACACCATATCGTGCAAACCGTACTCTTTCTCCCGTCTCCCGTCTCTGATCCATTGTGAGCTTGCCGCATCAAATTCAACGATTTAGGCCCTGTAAAACTCACCTCCTGATCGAAGACCGATTGAGGCATAAGCCTTGCTCAAGAAGGCCGTCGCAAAGCGCATACAGACTAACTAGAGGGTACGATTATGAGAGTTCATCTCCCCGCGTGTTTGGCCCTTTTGATTCTCATCCCCCTGGCATTGCCCGCAACAGTTTTGAATCAAACGCCGAGACTGCCCGAAGTCGAAGGTCGGGTTTATGCTGACCCGCGCGAAGAGGCCGACTCTGAGGAAGATGACGACGATCCGGTAGAGCGAGTCGCTCGAATCACCCATGTGCAGGGAGATGTCTCTTTTCTTCGCGCGGGCGTCGAGGAGTGGGCCGATGCGGTCGAAAATATTCCGCTTCTGACCGGCGATCAAATCTATGCAGCCCGCGGCGGGCGCGTGGAGATTCAGTTGAGCCGAGGCAATTATGTCAGGCTCGGCGAGCAGACCGCGCTTACGATCACCGACCTCACACATACGATCGCGCAGCTTGAAATCACCCAAGGCACGGCGCTGGTTCGACTCGAAAGGTTCGGCTCGGCGTTCAACCGGTTCGAGGTCGATACGCCAAACTCGGCTCTGCTGCTCAAACGCGACGGGTTCTACAGAGTCAATGTGCGGGGCGATGATTATTCGGAAGTCATAGCCCGCGCCGGTTCGGTCGAAGTGACCACCGACGATGGCCTTTTCACCGTGCGTGAGGGGCATCGCCTGATAATCGATACGGGGAGAGACGGGCGGCTCGAAATAGCTCTGGATTCTACGCGCGACGACTGGGATCGCTGGAGCCGCGACCGCGACACGACCATCGACCGCTACAGCGTGAGCCTCGCCCCCGATTATGTCCGAAGCTATGAGTCCAA
>CAZPQE010000378.1:0-7027 GCA_964588615.1 uncultured Clostridia bacterium
ACGATAGACTCACTCGGCAGTGCCGAGGTAGGAGTCGTGTAGCCTAAACTCGAATCAAAAGCGGTGATCGAAATACTGAAGCCAGCTTCATAAATCTCGTCATCAGAATAGAGAGGCATATAAAAAGAGTCCAGAGAGTTAAAAGGGACTTCACTCTCCGGACTCATTCAAGGATTGAGATTTTTACAGCGGATCAGAAGACCACTTTCAGGCCGAACTGAATCTGTCGGCCCGCCCCGGCGGCGTTGAATCCGAGGGGCGAGGTTCTGCGGATGTTCTTGCTGCCACGGACATTGTAGGGGCCGAAGAGCAGCCGGGCGTCGCAGCCGGGAAACCTCGGATCGACATTGGCCGGATCGACTCCGGGGCTGCAAACCACATCGTTGACCGCAAGGAAATTCGTCACGTTGAGAAGGTTCTGACCTTCGACCAGGAATTCCACTCTCAGTCCCGAATCGCGGTTGATGAAGAACTGCTTGCTTATTCTCAGATTCACGCTTGAGAACTTGTCGCCCGTGCCCGTGTTTCGTGAAGCGAAGAACGGGCGATCATAAGCGCCGTGAGCATCGCCGTTGGCGTCTCTTCCGATGCGAAGCGTGAAGGGGATGCCGCTGCGGATGAACACGATCGGGCTTATGGTCATATCGGCAAAAGCGTGTCCGAGGAAGTTGCCGTCTTTGCCAGCGCGGAAAGGCGTTCGGATGACCGCGTTGGCAACGAAGTTGTGGCGGATGTCGAAGGCCGAGACGGCGCGTTCAAGGTCGAGACGGGTGGGGATAAACGCCGAAAACGCCGAGTTGAAATCAGTCTGATCGTCAATGGCCTTGCTCCAGGTGTAGTTGGCCTGGAACTGGAAGTTCTGGCTGAAGCGTTTGGTCAAACTGGCAGTCATCCCGTGATAGATCGAGTTGCCTATCGACTTGTAGATGTTCTGCTGGGCGATGGTCGGGTCTATGCGGGTGAAGGCCGGGCCGAATGCCGGGCTGACGACTCCCGTCTCGCGGTAGTTCACTTCGTGCGATGTTTGAATGTGAACTCCGCGATAGACCTGGTAGGCGACATCCAGCGACAGGTTGCGCACGATCTGGCGCGATATGCCGAGGCTGCCCTGAATCGAGTAGTTGTTGGTGTAGTCGGGGTCTGCGTCGAAGACCACTCGCCCCGCGCTGCGCGGCCCCGTAGCAACACCGAGCGCGTTGAGGTCAGCTTCGGTGAGCGCCGTAGAGGGCAGCTTTCCGAGAGCCACGCCCGCGCCCCAGAGAATGGCCGGGGTCTGCCCCACGTCGGCAGGGGTCTTGAAAATCTGGTTGATGTATCGCCCGCTGTCGTTGAGCAGGTTGGTGACATAAGCCACCTGATAATAAACCGGCGAGACGAACAATCCGCCTCCTCCCCGGATGACGGTCTTCTGATCGCCCCACGGATCCCAGGCGAACCCGATTCGCGGAGAGAGGTATGCCTTTTTCTTGAGCGGCGAAGGCTCGGCGTCATAATCGAGCCTGACTCCGAAATCCAGAGTGAAGCGCGAATTGACCTTCCACGAGTCCTGAGCGAACCCGCCGAAGTAATGCGCCCAGTCCTGCCACTCGGCGTTGCCGAATCCCTGGCGATAGAGGAACGGCAGTCCGAGGTTGAATGACTGGATCGAACTGAAGTTTCCGGCAGGAGGGCCGTTGTCGGGAACCCTTCGAGTGCCGTCGGGGTTGTTGCCCAGGCTGCGGTTGAAGAGCACGAAGGCGACGCGATCAGCCGCAGGCACGGCCAGTATGAGCGGATAGATGCCGGAGGCGAACTGCCATTCGCCTGCGAACCACAGTTCGTTTATCACGCGGTAATTGACCGGGCGATAACTTCCGCCGAATTTTATGTTGTGCCGCCCTTTGGCCCAACTCAATGTGTCCTCGTACTGGTAACGATCCTGGAAGGTGTTGAACGGGGTGGCAAAGCCTCGCCCGAAATCGCCAATGCCGGCGATGAGCAGAGAGGTGGTTCCGGGCGCTTTGGGAACCGTGCGGGCTGAATTGTTGGGCACGAACTGAAGTCGCAGTTGATTGATGACGTTGGTGCCGAAGTTATGCGTCCAGGTCCCGACCGCCGTGTAGTCGCGGAAAAACAGGTTGGTGCTGGCGCTGGGCGACCCGGTGTTGCCTTCGAGCAGGTTGTCCGTGTCGTTGTGAGTGAGCGAGAAGCGCGCCGTAATCGAGTCGTTGTTGCCGATCTGATAATCGATCTTCGTCGTCCAGTTGTGGAGCCGGTCGGGAGCGTTTATCGCCCCTTCATTGGCTGCAAGCAGCCCGATGGTGTTCGGGTAGTTGGCGGTGATGAGCGACTGGCGGAGATTAGCGGCTATGCGCTGGATATTGGCGCTTGGCGAGGCAGCCATCAGCGCCAGATAAGCCGACTGCCCGGCAGTGGGTGCATACAGCGCCGGATTGCTTGTGTAATTGCGGAAGCGCACGGTGTCGAGCTTGAGTCCCTCATAGGATGTGAAGAAGAAAGCTTTGTTCTTGACTATCGGCCCTCCAAATGTGCCTCCGACGAATAATCTCTGATCGAAAGCTTCTTTGGGGAAAGTGTCGAAGAAGTTTCTGGCCGAGGTGTGCTGATTGCGATAATAGGCAAAGCCGCTGCCGTGAAAATCGTTCGCGCCTCCTCTGGAGATAACATTGATGGCCGTGCCTGCGGTGAACCCGAACTCGGCGGCGAAGGCGTTTCGGTTGACCTGAAATTCCTGAACCGCTTCGACGCTGATATTGGTCCTCAACTGGCCCGATCCGTATTCGTTTTCTCCTCCGTCAATCGTGATGAGGTTGTTTCTCCCGTTGCTGCCCCCTATGGAGATGCCCGAAGTGCCGAAGGTGAATCCCGGATTCTGCACTCTGGGGGCGTCTGAGCTCGAAACGCCCGGAAGGGTGAAGACGTAGGCGGTGAATCCCCGTCCGATGTTGGGAAGGTTTTCGACCTGGCGGACATCGATGGTGTTGGCCTGCTGAGACCGCTCGACTTCTATGAGCGGCGCGTCGGTCGTCACCTGAACTTCGTTGGTCACAGCGCCAACTTTCATTTCGATGTTGAAGGTCGCCACCTGTCCTACGGTCAGTTCGATCCTGCTGGCCACGGCGGTTTCGAAGCCGGTGGCTTCGATGCGGATTTCATACGCGCCGGGCTGGAGGGTCGGGATCAGATAGATGCCTTCCGAATTGGTCTTGTCTGCCCTCGACACTCCGGTTGAAGAGTGTTTGGCTGTCACAGTCGCTCCGACCACTACGGCCCCGCTTGGATCGGTGACCGTGCCTTTAATGGTTGCGCTGGAAACGTCCGACTGGGGAAAGACGGGCGTTGCCAGAGCCAGGAGCAAAAACTGTGCGATGGAAAAGGCTATGCGTTTCATAGTCGTCCTCCTGAAGTGCGGAAGTCCCGTCGCCGGGCCTGTCAGGCGGAATGGAAAGTTCCAGGCCATCTGGCGACGAGTGATAGTTGGGTTGTTGAGACCGCGCCCCGAGGGCGCGATCAGGTCACTACGAGCTGGAGTAAGATGACGACTTTTATGAAAGCCTGCCGTCGAGCCGACCGACAGGAATGATCGAATTACTTATGATTGATTTATCTCACAACACGGACGATGGGGAGTTGCTGCGTTTGAAAACCTGAGAATTAAGACGGATGCTCTGGGATGGTGCCCACTTGATGTATACTCCCGGCGATTTGATGATGTCAAGCGCGGCGGAGAGATTGTCGAAGTCGAAGGATTCTATTTCTTCAAAAACTTCTCGACTCCGCGCTTGCAGTCCTCAGTCATTCGCGCTATCGCGTTCATCCCGACGCCCGCTTCTATGGCCGCCTCGAAACTCATGGCGTCCATGTGATAAAGCAGACTCTTGCAGAGGCTCACAGCCGAGGCCGATTTTGCGGCCATCTGCGAAACATAAGCTTCCACCTGAGAATCGAATTCATCGTCGGCAAACACTCGATTGACCAGCCCCGTTTCCATCATCGCGCGGGCCGGGAAAATCTCGCCGCGAGTTATCATCTCGAATGCGCGCTTTTCCGATACCGACCTTCGCAGCACCGCCATCACCATCGCCGGTACGAATCCTATGTTGACCTCCGGGTAGCCCAACTGCGCTGACTCCGCGGCGAGTATGATGTCGCAGGCCGTCGCCAACCCGCACCCTCCCGCGAGAGCGCGACCCCGGACGGCGGCGATTATGGGTCGAGGATGTCGGCGCATCGCAATGAATAACTCGGCAAAGCGACGCGCGTCGGTGAGGTTATCGATTACGGTCGCTTCGCTGATGCGTTGAAGCGCGGCCAGGTCTGCGCCCGAACAGAAGTCTTTTCCCGCGCCAGTAAGCAGCACTACTCGTACGCTTTCATCTCGCGCCGCGCAGTCGACGGCGTCTCTCACTTCGCTGATTATTTCGCCATCGAGCGCGTTCCTCTTCTCAGGCCGGTTCAAAGTGATGCGGGCGACGCCCTGATCGATTGAAAAAAGAATCTTTTGATAATCAGGCATGGTCAGGCTTCACCCCGCATTATGAATCGGGAGCGGCTTCGAAGTCGCTCCACAATTTCGACCGGCGCTTTGGCCGGCGACCCGGCGTCGAACGGCGGCTGCGGATCGTACTCGATTCCCAGTTGTATCGATTGAGCCATCCTCTCGCCGCACTCGCGCGCCGCCAGCGTAAGAGCCATATCGATTCCGGCTGACACTCCAGCCGCAGTGATTATCTTTCCTTCGACTACCACGCGCTCTGTCACAGGCTCGGCTCCGAGTTCCCTGAGCGCGTCGAGCGCCAGCCAGTGACTTGTGGCCCTCAGCCCTTTGAGCAACCCGGCGGCGGCCAGAATCAATGACCCTGTGCAAACCGAGGCAGTCCATCGCGTCGACTCGTGCGCGCGGCGAACCCATTCAAGCGTCGGCTCATCATCCATCAACGCGGTTTGCCCGGGGCCTCCGGGGATGACCAGGATATCGGGCGACGGCGTTTCATCGAGCGAATAATCAGCCACAAGCGCGAGATGGCCTGTGTCTGTGCGCTTAGTTCCCGGCTCTCCGGAGACGAAGCGAACCTCAGAGGCGGGAATCCGGCTCAACACCTCATAAGGGCCTATGGCATCGAGAGCGGTCAGACGGTCGAACAACAGAATGGCGATTTTCATGGAACGATCTCCCGGCCATCAGCGCCCGACTCCAAGCTCGCGGGCCAGAGAGTCATCCACATCGATTTCCATCCGCAGCAGACCCGCGCTGTAGGTCTTGCCCTGCGCGTCGGTGCGAAGAGAAATCGTTCCTCCGCCGTCGAGCGATTTGTGCAGAAGGAAATTCAACGCGCCGAGGTTGGGAAGTTCATACCGCTCGACCTCTCCAAAACATATACCGCGAAAATGCTCGCGGACGCGCTCGGCTGTGACTCTTTCGACCAGCAGGGGGTAGTATTCCGGTTTGTAAGCGATCAAACCGACGTTGGCCGTATCGCCCTTGTCGCCTGATCGCGCGTGCGCAAGATGGAGCAGTTTCACTTTCATGCTATGCCTCGACGACTGAAATTTCCGCCGCGACTTCGCTCTTTGGAATGAGCGCGGGCCAGTAAGCTATTATCTCTTCGGCCTTGGGCCTCCCGCTTGCAAAGCCTGTAACCGTGGGCGGCCCGTTTAAGACGAGCGGCGCAAGCTCGCGGGTGAATCGCTCGACCGTTTTTTTATCTTCCGATCTGACTCCGATGCGAAAGGCCACTTCCGCAAGATCGGGCGACGGGTCTCCGGCCATAGGCCCGTTGCAGGCTCCCGCGCCGACGAACTCCGTGAGTATATGATCGAAGCGAAGCCCTAATCGGTCGAGCCGTTCTCTGAGAATTCGATCCGCAGCCTGAGCCTTCTTCAAAGCATCGGGCCAGGCATAGACCAGCGAGCCGACGGCTTTCCACCCGGCTGAATAGCTGATCGACACTTTGTAGAATTCAGTCGCCGCTCGACCTTCGATGCCTGAGAATCGCACCCGGTTCTCGCCTTCCTGTTCAAGTCGAATGGTCGTGAAATCGGCAATGCAATCGGGCGTGATGTAACTGCGCGGGTCGCCCATTTCATAGACGAGTTGCTCTTTGACTCCGGCTACCGTCACTCGCCCGCCAGTGCCCGCGTGTTTGGTGATGGTAAAAGTGCCGTCCTCGCGCGCTTCGATCACGGGGTAGCCGATGTCGGCCATATCGGGTATGGTCTCCCAATCGACGAGGCAGTTGCCGCCCGTCGCTTGCGCGCCGCACTCGACCGTATGGCCTGCGATGGTTCCGGCAGCAAGTTTGTCCCAGTCATCACGCGCCCATTTGAATTCGTGGATCATAGGCCCGAGCGCAAGCCCTGTGTCAGTCACGCGACCGGCGATGATTATCTGCGCGCCCTGACCGAGGCAATCGGCCACCGGCCACCCGCCGAGGTAAACATTCGCGCTCTGCACCCGCGGACGAACCATCGAGAGCGGCTCTCCGGTGTCGAGGTTTTTCAACTCGATCCCGCGAGCTAAAAAATCGTTGAGGCGATGCATGATATCGTCGCCTGCGACTACGCCCACGCGCAGTTTTCCGCCAAGCCCTGCGCGGCGGGTCGCATCGATCACGGCATCGCGGCACGCTTCGGGGTTGACTCCGCCCGCATTGGCTATGACCTTGATGTTTCGTTCAACGATGTCAGGCAGTATGCGTTCGATCATCGAGACGAAGTCGCGGGCATAGCCTGAGCGCGCATCTCTCGCGCGCTGCTTCTGCATGATCGACATCGTGATTTCAGCCAGATAATCGAGCGTGAGGTAATCTACAGGTCCGCGCCGCACGAGTTCAATCGGGGCTTCGAGCCAATCGCCCCAGAAACCCTGTCCGTTTCCTATTCTTATTGTCTTCATTCGGTTCCTCGCAGGAACAGTCAATATAAGCGCGCGCGTGTTGGAGGGTCAAGGATGGGGATGAAGAGGGATGCGGTTCGGGTGCGATTCAAAGTGCGACACAATGGGCCGGACGAGGGTAATATGAGCCAG
>CAZPQE010000379.1:0-7019 GCA_964588615.1 uncultured Clostridia bacterium
GGTCGGTGATCAGTGGTCAGTCTATTTCACCCCTCCACCTCTTCACTCTTCACCCTTCACCCCTCACTCTTCAGCCGGGAAGGGTCGCCTGCGCCCGCAAATTCGGACAAGCGCAAGCGACCCTTCTCAATGCCTGTGCTTAAAACTACTTCGATGCGACTGCGCTGATGCCCGCGCAGGCTGTCAGCGATGCGGTCAGTCTCCGCTTTCAACCGCCGCGCGTTCCATCGCAGTGCTGCAATGATTCTTGTGCAGCTTGTAACTCACTGCGTCGGCTAGCGCCTGCCAGCTTGCTTCCAGAATATTGTCCGACACTCCGACCGTCGCCCACGACTCTTCACTGTCGCTCGTCTGAATCAACACTCGAACTCTTGCCGCAGTCGCCCGGTCTGAATCAACGACGCGGACTTTGTAGTCGGTCAGTTGAACTTCTTCGAGGCATTTGAACACGTCGCCGAGCGCGCCTCTCAAAGCGCGGTCCAAAGCATGCACAGGCCCGCACCCTTCGCCGGTCGCTTCTCTCACATGGTCATCGAGATTGAGCCTCACCGTGGCTTCCGATCTCATCTGGCCTTCCCAGTCGCGCTCGGTCGAAACGCGGTAGCTTTCGAGCATGAAGAAGTCCTGATATTTTCCAGCCGCCCGCTCCATCATCAACCGCACTGTTCCCTCAGCCGCTTCGAACTGAAAGCCCGCGTGCTCAAGCTCTTTTATCCTTCTGACCACCGATTGCGCGTCGCTGCTTTGGAGGTCTACGCCCATCTCCGCGGCTTTGTAGAGCAGGTTGCTGCGGCCCGAAAGATCGGAGACCAGCACGCGACGGGTGTTGCCTGTGAGTTCGGGATCGATGTGCTCATAGGTCGCCGGGTCTCTCATGACCGCGCTCACATGCACGCCGCCCTTGTGCGCAAAGGCGCTGCGCCCGACATAAGGCAGATCGCTTCGATGAGGCAGGTTGGCAAGCTCGGCCACGTGGCGCGATGTGTGAGCAAGCTGCGTCAGATTCCTGCGCCCGATGGTTTCATAACCGAGTTTCAACTCAAGCGACGGGATGACCGAGCAGAGGTTGGCGTTGCCGCATCGCTCGCCGTAGCCGTTTATCGTACCCTGCACCTGTCGCGCTCCCTGCTCGACTGCGGCGATGGAGTTGGCAGCAGCAAGGTCAGAATCGTTGTGCGTGTGAATCCCCAGAGGAACGCTGATGGATGATTTGATCTGCGATACGATTTCTGAAAGCCGAGAAGTGAGCGTTCCGCCGTTTGTGTCGCAAAGCACTATCCAGTCGGCCCCGCCGCGCTCGGCTGCTTTCAACGTCTCGATGGCATAGTCGGAATCGGCAGCAAACCCGTCGAAGAAATGCTCCGCGTCGTAGATGACTTCGCGGCCTTTGGATTTGAGGTAGGCGACCGAAGTCTGGATAAGCTCAAGATTCTTTTCAAGCGATATGCCGAGAGCTTTCGTCACATGCAGATTCCACGTTTTGCCGAATATGGTGACAACAGGAGTCGCAGCATCGAGCAATGCCTGAAGGTTTGCATCGTCTTCGGCTCTGTTTTTTGGGTGACAGGTGCTGCCGAACGCTGTGAGCCGCGCGTGTTTGAGATTCAATGTCTGCGCTGCTTTGAAGAACTCTTCGTCTTTTTCATTCGAGCCGGGCCAGCCGCCTTCGATGTAATCGATTCCCAGATGGTCAAGCTTTTCAGCGATCAACAATTTATCTTCGACAGAAAAACAAACGCCTTCGCCCTGGGTGCCGTCTCTGAGAGTGGTATCGTATATTTTGACTCGCATCAGTTCAGTTTCCTTCCGCTGCCGACAATTGCTGATCGCTTATGGCCTGACAGATTGCCTCTCCCATCCCGGTCGTCGATACGTGCGCGCCGCGCGACAGATCAGCCGTGCGCAGTCCGCCTGCGAGCGATTCTTTGATCGCGCGCTCGATGGTTCGCGCTTCTCTTTCCAGCCCGAAGGAATGGCGCATCATCATCGCCGCCGACGCAATCGCGCCGATGGGATTGGCCTTGTTCTGACCTGCAATATCAGGGGCAGACCCATGCACAGGCTCGTAAAGCCCGACCTTTCCGCCGATGCTCGCCGAAGGCAGCATGCCCATGGAGCCTGCAAGCACCGACGCTTCGTCTGAAAGGATGTCGCCGAAGAGATTTTCCGTCAGCACCACATCGAAACGTCGCGGGTCGCTGACCAGTTGCATGGCGAAGCTGTCTACAAGCGCGTGCTCAAGCTTCACCTGCGGGTATTGATGTCCGACTCGCGTGACGACGCTGCGCCAGAGTTGGCACACTTCGAGCACGTTTGCCTTATCGACCGATGTGACTTTGCGACGGCGACCAAGCGCGGCTTTGAAAGCGACGTGAGCGATGCGCTCGATCTCGGCTACGGTGTAGCTCATCGTGTTGTAGGCGCGGAAAGGGCCGCTCGACCCGCTTTCGAATCCGCGCGGAGCGCCGAAGTAAAGCCCGCCCAGAAGCTCTCTCACTATGAGCATATCGCTTCCGCGAACCACGTCCGCTTTGATTGGAGAAGAATCGATCAACTGGTCGTAGACCAGCACAGGGCGTAGATTAGCGAAAGCCTGAAGTTCGCGCCGAAGTCCCAGAAGCCCGTCTTCAGGCTTTCGCCCTCGCGGATTGTGATCGTACCGGGGGCCGCCCACCGCGCCGAGCAATACGGCATGGCTTTGCAGGCAGCCTCTCTTTGTTTCCTCGGGCAGAGGTGAATCACTCTGGTCGAGGGCGCATCCGCCGATCAAGTACTCTTTGATCTCGACCTGATGATTGAATTTTTCAGCCGTCGCGCGAATCGCTTTCACCGCTTCGGCTGTCACTTCCGGCCCGACCCCGTCGCCCGGCAAGACCGCTATATCGAGTTTCATCCCTGTTTCCTTCCTCACACTTTTTGCAGAACTGCGCCAGTGCTGGCCGATGTCACCAGACTGGCGTAGCGGCGCAGATAAGAACTTGTCACCTTAGTTTTGAACTCAGGAAGCGCGGCAAGTCGCGCTTCGATCTCGCTCGATTCCAGATCGATTTCGATCAGGTTTCTTTCCAGATCGATCGTTATCCGGTCGCCGTCGCGCACAGCGGCAATAGGCCCGCCCGCAGCGGCTTCGGGCGAGACGTGCCCGACGGCGATTCCTCGCGTCGCGCCTGAAAACCTCCCATCGGTGACAAGCGCGACATCGCGCCCCAGCCCCATCCCGACGATGTTTGCCGTAGGAGCGAGCATCTCCTGCATGCCGGGGCCGCCGCGCGGCCCTTCATAACGAATGACGACGACCGCGCCTTTCCTGACTCGACCGTCGAGAATAGCGTCGCAGGCTTCTTCCATCGAGTCGAACACCACTGCTGCGCCGGTGAAGCGATCCAGGTCGGCAGCCGCGCGCTTGATGACCGCGCCCTGGGGCGCGAGGTTTCCCAGCAGAATCGAGAGCGCGCCGGTCGGAGAAAACGGCGCTTCGATGCTGCGAATCACATCGCCGTCGGCCTCCGGCGCATCGGCTATGTTTTCGCCAAGCGTAGAGGTCGTCACCGTCCGCGCGTCGAGGTCGAGCGCGCCCGGCCAGCGCGCAAGCTCTTTGAGTATCGCGCTGATGCCGCCGACTCGAAGGACATCTTCCATGTGAACGTCAGGCCGCGCGGGGCTGACTTTGCACAACGTCGGCACGCGGGCCGACAACTCGTTCAATCTCTCAAGCGGATACTCTATGCCCGCTTCGCTGGCTATTGCCAGAGTGTGCAGAACGGTATTCGTGGAGCCGCCCATCGCCATGTCAAGCGCGAAAGCGTTGTCGAAGGAACTGAGGGTGATGAAGTCGCGGGGCTTCTGTTCAGCCTCGACGAGTCTGACCACCTGATGCGCAGCCTTTCGTACAAGCTCGCGCCTCTCGCGTGAATCGGCCATCAGAGTCCCGTTTCCCGGAAGCGCCAGTCCGAGAGCTTCCATCAGACAGTTCATCGAATTTGCCGTAAACATTCCTGAGCATGAGCCGCAGGTGGGACAGGCGCGGTCTTCGATCTTCTGAAGCTCAAGCACGGTGAGCCGTCCGGCCTTGAGCGCGCCCACGCCTTCGAAAACATGCATCAGGTCTACGGATTTTCCGTCATCCATGCGGCCTGCACGCATAGGGCCGCCGCTCACGAACACCACAGGGATGTTGACTCTCATCGCAGCCATCAGCATCCCCGGCACTATCTTGTCGCAGTTGGGTATGCACAGCATCCCGTCGAAGCGATGCGCCTCGATTACGGTCTCTACAGAGTCGGCGATGATCTCGCGCGAGGGAAGGCTGTACTTCATGCCGATGTGTCCCATCGCTATGCCGTCGTCTACGCCGATGGTGTTGAACTCGAAGGGCACGCCGCCCGCCTCGCGTATCGCATCTTTGGCGATCCGGCCAAGCTCCTGAAGGTGAATATGGCCGGGGACTATATCGATGTAGGAATTGCACACAGCGATGAACGGCTTTGCCATATCCGAGTCCGTCAGGCCGCAGGCTTTGAGCAGACTGCGATGCGGCGCGCGCTCGGCTCCTCGTTTGATCTGATCGCTTCTCATATCCGCAGATTCCAATCCGCAGATTTCACAGATTTTTGAAAGATTTTCGCAGATTCTTTCAAGTAAGAATCTGTGGAAATCCGCAACCGAATCTGCGCAATCTGTGGCATCACATGGCCCACAAAAACTCGTCGGGGTCTCGATGCAAAAACCTGTCTTCGCCCGTGATCCAGTCCATGCGAAACGGCGTGCAGATATCGAGCGCGACAGTGTCTTCCAACACTTCCGACGAATGCTCTACTCCGGGCGGTATGGCCAGCGATTGATTGGCGCGCACGACGACCTCGCCCGTAGGCAGAATGAATTTCCACGCTCCCTTGAGCACGATTATCAACTCTTCGCTTTCGTGCGTGTGCGGCTGCGTGACGGCATACTGCTGGGCCTCGACGCGGGCCACCATAACATTTTCGCCCAGTATCACCTTTCGCCGATAAAGCTCGGTGATCTCTTCGGTCTTCATTTTGTCCCAGTCATATAAACCCATAAGTCCTCCGTTAATTTTTCGCTTTGTCGATCAGGCGGTTCTTCTTGAGCCAGGGCATCATCGCGCGAAGCTCTTTGCCCACCTCTTCTATCTGGTGAGTCTCGGCTTCCGCCTCAAGCTGTTTGAATCTCGACTTGCCCGCTTCGTTTTCGGCCATCCACTCGTCGGCAAACGCGCCGGATTGAATGTCTGAGAGAAGCTGCTTCATCTGGCCGCGAACCGCTTCGCCGATGACGGCAGGGCCGCGAGTCAGATCGCCATACTCAGCCGTGTTCGAGACCGAATATCGCATATTGGAGAATCCGCCTTCGTAAATCAGATCGACTATGAGTTTCATTTCGTGGAGGCATTCGAAGTAAGCCATTTCGGGCGAATAGCCCGCTTCAACCAGCGTTTCGAAACCGGCCTTGATGAGCGAAGTGAGTCCGCCGCACAACACGGCCTGCTCGCCGAAAAGGTCGGTTTCGGTCTCTTCTCTGAAAGTGGTTTCGAGCACGCCCGCCCTTCCTCCGCCTATGGCCGAGGCGTAAGCGAGCCCGACGCTGCGCGCCGTGCCCGACGGGTCCTGATGAATCGCAAGCAGGCAGGGCACTCCGCGACCCTGCGTGTATTCGTGGCGCACGAGATGGCCCGGCCCCTTGGGAGCGACCATGAACACGTTGATATCTTTGGGCGGCACGATCTTTTTGAAGTGAATCGAGAAGCCATGCGCGAAGGCGAGATAATTGCCCGCGAGCAGATTGGGAGCTATCTCTTCGCGGTAAATCCTCGGAGCCTGCTCGTCGGGAACGAGCATCATCACCACATCCGAATTGAAAGCGGCTTCGGCTGTGTCTTGAACTGTGAGTCCCGATTCCTCGGCTTTGGCGCGCGACGGGCTGCCCGCTCTGAGGCCGACGACGACATCGCAGCCGGATTCTTTCAGGTTGTTGGCGTGCGCGTGCCCCTGCGAGCCGTAGCCGATGACGGCGATCTTTTTGCCCTTGAGAAAATCGAGATCGGCGTCTGAGTCATAAAGAATCTTCATTGAGTCCTCCGTTATTTCAGTTGCACGCTTCCGCGCTTTCCGCCTGCTCCGAGGCTCCAGCCTGCCGGGCCAGGGCTACCGCGCCTGACTGAGCCACTTCACACTGGCCAAGCGGCTTGAGCAGTTCGAGCAATGCGTTTACCTCATCGCGATCCCCGACCGCTTCGATCACTACGCCTTCGCTCGAAGCGTCGACCACTCTGGCGCGAAAGAGGCTCGCAAGGCCCAAAGCTTCCTGAAGGCGCTGACGCGCCTTTATGTGAATGAGCGCGAGGTGACGCTCGACCTTTTTCATCTCGGTGATATTTACCGCTTTAAGCACCCGCACCTGTTTGTCCAACTGGCCGGTCACCCGGTCTATGGCCTGATGGTCTCCTGTCGCCACCAGCGTTATGCGCGAGATGCGAGGGTCGAGCGTTTCGGCGACCGTCAGGCTTTCGATGTTTATGCCGCGCGCGCTGAACAGCCCTATCACGCGCGACAGTTCCCCGAAGCGGTTTTCAACTTCTATGGCCAGAGTGTGCCTCATCCCAACACCATATCCCTGAGACCTGCCCCGGCTGGAACCATCGGGTATACGTTCTCTTCCTCCGTGACCAGTATGTCCATCACCACCACTCCGGGAGTCGAAAGTCCGCGCTGGAGAACCGAGCGGAGTTGATCAGGTCGCGTCGCTCTCAGCCCCACCGCGCCGTAGGCTTCGGCCAGTTTGACGAAATCGGGCAGCCATCCCATATTGACGTGAGAGTAGGAGCGGTCATAGAAAAGCTCCTGCCACTGGCGCACCATTCCGAGGTAGTTGTTGTTCATGATGACCACCTTGACATTGGCTTTGTACTGAATTGCCGTTGCGAGTTCCTGCGAGGTCATCTGAAATCCGCCGTCGCCTACGAAGGCGATCACCTGCCGGTCGGGAAAAGCTATCTGCGCGCC
>CAZPQE010000380.1:0-7005 GCA_964588615.1 uncultured Clostridia bacterium
TGGAGAGGAAGCCTATCTGCTGCTCCACTCCAGCCGCCGCGCCGATGCGGTCATAGAATATGCAAGGAGCGAGCGGAGCCATTGCCGCGTGATCGAACTCGATGAACGGAATCTGAAGCCGTCGCTCGATGCCGGTCTTCTCATCGGGGCTGATCTCGCGGTCTGGCGCGGGCGGATAGGCGTGCTGGCGTCTCTCATCGGGCAGAGCGATCTTTACATCGGTTACGATTCGGCGGGGCAGCACATCGCCGCCGCGCTCGGCGTTCCCTGCATCGATGTGATGGCGGGCTACTCTTCGCCGCGCATACTCGACCGCTGGCGTCCGACGGGGCCGCGTGAGACGAGGATTATCGATGCGTCAGATGAAGCGGACGCGCTTTCGCAAACGATGCTTCACGCGCGCGAGTTGCTGACATGAAAATCACCATACTCGAATTTGCGCCGTGCGCCGACACGATCTATCACTTCCGCCGCGATGCGGATGAAGGATACATCGCCGGAGACAGCCGCTCGCTCACCATCAAATCGGGCGCAAAGCTCAGGCCGCAACTCGTGAGCGCCTACGCGGGCGGAAAAGCCACCAACGTCGCCCGCATAATCGACTGCCTCCTCAACGACGATGACGAAGCGGATATTGAGCTTGTGGTTTTCCGTCCCGATTCGCCCGAAGGCCGCTACATCCACGATCTTCAAACCTCTGCGCTCCGCCGCGTCACGGTGCGGCCTGTCCTGATCGGCGGCCAGGCGCGCTTCTGCATAGACCTCACCGACCCAGCGACCGATTCCCGCGACAGAGTGGAATTCAACATCAGCCCTCGCGCCCTCTGGGAGCCGGGCGCAATCGATGCGGCCCTGCAAACCGCTTCCGCGTTATCATCTGATGCGCTCATCCTCGCCGGAAATCCGCCGGTCGTCAGTGGTCAGTCGGTCGAGGCGGAGATGGCCGTCGATCTTTACGCGCAGGTGATCGAGCGCGTTCGGTCGCGCGTCGAAGTGGTTTCCATTGATACTGAAAAGACAACTCTGGCGCGATGTCTCGAATCGACATCCAGGCCCGACGTGGTTAAGATCAACGCTGTTGAATACGCTTCAATCGATGAGCGATTGTGGGCGGATTTTTCAAGCGCGCTGATAGTCACAGACACTGAAGGTTGTCGCCTGCGCTGTCAGGGAAGCGATATGCGCATTCGAAGCGCGCGGGTCGATAAACTTTATTCGACCATCGGGGCAGGCGATGCCGTGCATGCGGGGTTCACTCTCGCGCGATGGCTCCGAGGACTGGATTTTGCGCAATCCGCGCGATACGGGCTTGCGGCAGCCGCCGTCGCCGTCAGTTCGCCGGAGGGCACGCGGGAAATAAGCAGACAGCGAGTCGAAGAAATATTTGCTGAGATGGAGAAAAACGGATGAAACTGGCAGCAAAGATCAAACAGGGCGAAAAAGTGAAGCTCGAAGATTACGATCCTGATTTCACGGCGGGGATAAGCCAGGAGGAAGCGGGCAACCGCTTCGTGGAACTCAGTCAGGAGTTGGGCGACCTTCAGGAGATGCTGTATTCCGCAGGCCGGAACGCCGTGCTGATTGTGCTCCAGGGCATGGACACCAGCGGCAAGGACGGGGCGATCAAGCGAGTGATGTCGCAGGTCAATCCGCAGGGCTGTCGAGTGGAATCCTTCAAGGTTCCGACCGATGAAGAGCTTGCGCATGATTTTCTGTGGCGCGTACACCGAGTGGTTCCGCGTCGCGGATTGTTGACCATCTTCAACCGCTCTCATTATGAAGACGTGATCGTAGTTCGCGTTCACCGCCTTGTGGAGGAGGAGGCGTGGAAGCAGCGATACAATCACATAAACGACTTCGAGCAGTTGCTGGTCGAAAGCGGAACCATCGTGTTGAAGTTTTTCCTTCACATCAGCCACGACGAGCAGAAGAAGCGACTTGAAGCGCGTGAGCTTGAGACCGAAAAAGCGTGGAAGCTTTCGGCGGGCGACTGGCGCGAGCGCGAGCGATGGGACGAGTATCAGAAAGCTTATGAGGACGCGCTGTCGAAATGCTCGACCGAGCACGCGCCCTGGCACATCGTGCCTTCGGACAAGAAGTGGTTCCGCAACCTGGCGATAGCCGAAGCGATAGTCAACGAACTCAGGCCGTATCGGGACAAGTGGGAAAAATATCTGAGCAAACTCGCTGAAAAACGCCTTGCCGAACTCGGAGAATACCGCCAGTCGAAGTAGTGAAACGGGGCGACGAGCGCCGCCCCCGGTTTTGGTGAAAACTACTTGAGCCATTTTTTGCGCATCTCTCTGGCGGCCTTCATTTCTTCATCAGTGATCTGATCGTCGGAGAGAAATCCGCGCAACTGACCTATGGCAAGCACGATCTGTCTGTCGCCTTCCATCGGCCCGCCTTCGCCTGAAAGCTGCTGAAGATCGTCAATGAGTTTTCGAATCATCTTCTGTCGGTTCTGCTCGACAGCGGGGCTGCCCAAGGACTGTATTTCCTCGGATGGTTTCCTGCCGCCCTCGATGTCGGGATCGTTCGGGCCGTCGTTAATGGGTTTGTCGTTCTGCGGTTTCTTGTCGCCGCCGGTTTCGACCGGCGGGCGTTTTATCACGATGATGGTGATGGTCGCTTTCTGCCACTGATGTTTCGCCAGGCCAATGCCTTCGGTTGGGTCGAAAAGCTGAGGGCAGGAAAGCTTGACGGTGATGGTCGTCTTCCCTTCCTTGATTCCGTTGATGCGAATAGTGGGCGATTCGACCTGGCCGCTGGCGACTGCGCTGCCCTTGCCGTTTTTGCCGTTGGGATCGATTATGGTCGCGGCTGCGACTGCCGGGTTTGCGCTCGCTACTGATCCCGCGTCGGCTATAGTCATAGTGGCAGCGCCGTTTTGCGGATTGGAGCAGTTGAGTTTCTTGTCAATCGATTCGCCTTCATAGAGCGTGACCGTGCCTGCCGACTGCGCGCGCGCAGTGATAGCTATCACATTAAGTAAAATAGTTGAAATAATCAGAAGCTTGATTTTCATAAACGTATCTCCCGATTCCTTTCAAAGCGACCGCTCGCTTATAAGTGGCTTCAAAGTCGAAAAAGGTTCGAAGCGATGTTGAAAGCGGAGAAGAGGACAATCATCTCATCGCACAAAGTTGAAGGTGATCGTTTGTTGCAGATACTTCGCGCAGGATTTGCAGCTATAAGCGAACTGCCATCGCATCGCCGCTCTGACGGCAGCAGGTCTGAGCAGAGGATGCCCGTTGTCTGCGCAGGCTCGCGCGACGTTGCCTTCTTGATCGATGAGAATCATAACCGTCACCCGGCCTGAAACATGCGCATCGATTGCCACTTGCGGATACTGAGGCTGCTCTTGCTTCAGAACAGTCAACGCTCTCACGAAGATTACTACTCGTGGTTTGTATTTTGAGAAATCACACTTGTCGTTTTGCTGCTGGCCGCAGACGCACAGGGCGTTGACCAGCAGCAAGCAGATCGAGCAGGCGAGTCTGTTCATCTTTTATCGCTCCTGCCTGATTAGACTCTGCTCGTCTGGTTTTGTTCCTTCAGGGTTTCTTTTCCGTTTCGACGATGCGGCGGAAGTTGTAGAGGACTGTGGCGCGGACGCTGACCGCTTGTCCATCGCGGGTGGCCGGTTTGAATTTAAGCTGGCGTATCGCTTTGATCGCCGATTCATCGAGTCCGAATCCCGCCCAGCGGATTATTTCGATTTGGCCCACTTCGCCGTTTGCGCGGAAAATCACACTCGCTTCAACCGTTGCGCGTATGTCGGCGCGGTCTGCCTGCTCGGTGTATTCGGGTTTGACTCGATTCAGGAATTCAGGCGGCTTGAACCCTGCCGATTGCGACGAGCCTTCTTCGGGCAGGTCTTCAATGCGCTCGGTCGCTTCCGGCGCGATTATCTTTTCGCGGGCGGCGCGAAAAGCGATCATCTGATCGGCGTAGGAAGAAGCTCGGGCCGCAAGCGATCTCAACGCAGCAGCCATCGCCTGCTCAGGGGTCGCCGCTTTCTCCGCTATGAAATCGAATGCGGCCAGCTTTCCGCTTCGACCATCGACCATCATCACGCCTATCAACGCTTCGACGTGCGAGTCGGTCGCGGTCGTCCTACGGATGAGAGTTTCGGCCTTGCCCGTTATGAAGAAATCGCATCCGACAGCCGCTCCGAGGCGACGCGCTTCATCGCGCTTCATGTTGATCGATCTGTCGTAGCCCGCTCCGGCAAGCGCCGAGACCATCATCTGGCGGTCGATTACCAGCAAACGAGCGTCGCGGCTGAAAGCCTGAGCAAGCGCGCTCTCGGCCTCTCGCGTTTCGGATGGAAATCCTGTGACTGCGACGCGAGGCCGGGTCGATGGGATTGATCGATCAGAAGGGGCGCTCTGCTCTGCGAGACGAGCGTCTCGACTCAGGGGCGAGAGGTCGGCAGCCGAGATCATTGCAAGCGCGAGCGCGAGGTGAATCAGTGCGCTAATCATTTATTGGATTCTTCCCTGCCGTCACCCTCTGCGCAGAGTTCGCGGTCGTGATGTGGGATGGTGAGGCTCGACCCCTGAGGTCTAGCCTCACAACCTGTCATGGTTTTTTAGGAAACGCGGAGCAGACCTGATAAGCCCCGGACGGATCGATTGCAGTCGCGCCCTGCTCGATGTGACGAATTATGCCTTCCTTGTCGATGACGAAGGTGGCGCGGGTGGCAAACCCCATCTCTTCGCTCAGTATCCCGTAGGATTTCGACACCTGTCGTTTGAAATCGCTCAGGAGCGGAAAAGTTACTCCGATGTCTTCGGCGAATCTCTTGTTGGCGGCGAAGCTGTCGACGCTTATGCCGAGAATCTGAGTGTCTGCGGCTTCGAATTTGGCGATATCAGCCTGATACGCCTTCAACTCCCTGGTTCAGCCGCCGGTGAATGCCAGAACATAGAAAGCGAGCACGACGCCTTTCTTGCCTTTGAAATCAGAGAGCTTCACCTGAGTGCGATTCTGATCGATCAACGTGAAGTCGGGAGCCGGGTCGCCGACTTTCAGGTGAGTCTTGGGAGCCTGCTGCGCGGTTGATACCGATGCCAGCGCGATGAGCGCGAGCAGAGCGGGGATGGCTCTTGAAACCGATTTGCGGTTTATCACCGTTTATTACCTCCAGGTTTTTTGCGCTGACCGGCCCCACCTGCCGGTCGCCTGTTCCACTGATCTGTCGGATATGACTCAATGGTATTAGACTTCCCAGGTCTGTTTGTCAATGCCTGGGGGGAAAGGAATGCGAGTATGAAAGAACAGGTCAACGCGGGAGGGTGTAGTTTTCAAAAGTCGGTCGAATCCCCCCAACGGAAGTTGGGGGATCATTCAAATCCAACCTACGACAAAAGCACCAGCCTTCCTTCAATCCCCCCAACGGAAGTTGGGGGATCATTCAAATCCAACCTACGACAAAAGCACCAGCCTTCCTTCAATCCCCCCAACGGAAGTTGGGGGATCATTCAAATCCAACCTACAATATCCAGAAGATAGGGAAGCCTCGTTGTGTGTAGGCTGGAAGTGCGAGTACCCCCAACGTGAGGGGTATGCAGCAGGAACCAGCCGACTTTTGAAAACTGCACCCAGCGCGGGAGAACAACTCGTCGTCGAACCTTACACTTCGACATTTCGGGAATCGGTCGATTTGTTCGGATGCGAATTGGCGCGGGACGAAGGCGACTTTGCCGAGCTTGGCTGGGAGAATTCCCTGCTGTTGATCGAAGAGGTGAAGGATGCGCCCCAGCCACCTGCTCATCCGGTCGGCAACAAATGGTCGAGGACGTAGACAGCTATTGTGCGTTGGCCTAAGAGAATGGCGCTCGGATCATTCGTCCCATTGCCGACCGATATTACGGGCTGCGCGATTTCACCATCGCCGGTACTGACGGGCCGGGGCTGCGCTTTGCAACCCGAATCCCTTCGTCCGTCTCGCATAAAACGGAGCAGCTTGCCAGGTGGAAACTCTCCACATTGACTTGGCCTGGCAAAAGGTATAGTGTTTCGGGAACGCAAAGCGGTTTTCTGACGTTGCCTCCCTGCTTTGTCCGGTGATTGACAGAGGTTGATATGAACCATGAATCCCTGATTATTCATATCCCGGCGCAGATGACTTTTTTCAGCGACCGGGAATAATAAAGAATCCGGCAATCATTCAGTCAATGGCTGGATATGAGCAATAAAGCACGAAGGGAGTTCGCCATGCCCAAGACCGCTAAAGTGGAAAAGACGGAACCGACCCCGGAGCAGGTGGATTTGGTCGAAGACATCTCGCCACAAATAGAAACAGAAACGCCCGATGCCGCTCCTTCGCAGGAAGACATCGCGTTGCGCGCTTACGAAATTTTCCTCCGGCGCGGCGACGCTCCAGGCAGCGACATCGAAGACTGGTTGCAGGCCGAGCGCGAGCTTAAAGAAGAAATCTGATCCGCAGGCATTGCGCAGGCTCGCCGGTCAGAGAATTGCGCGAGAGCATTTCCAAAGACTGAAATCCGACTTCGCGTTTGCAGTGTGTCGCGTTGCGGTTTAAGTAGCGCAGGACGAACCTGCACCTCAGCGTCGGCGGCAGGCGCTCTTCCGCCGCGACCCAAAACAATAACGATGCAGGCTCTCAGCCTGCACAGGAGAAAAATTATGAGCCAGGCTATCAAGCACGCAGACGACGCTTCAAGCTTTGACAAGAAACTCGACGAGTTGTGCGTCAACACCATCCGCACGCTCGCTATGGACGCCGTGCAGCAGGCCAATTCCGGCCACCCCGGAACGCCTATGGCCCTTGCCCCCGTAGCCTACGCGCTCTGGGACCGCCGCCTCCGTCATAATCCGCGCAACCCGCAATGGCCCAACCGCGACCGCTTCGTCCTCTCGGCAGGACACGCCTCGATGCTGCTTTACTCCATGCTTCACCTCACGGGTTACGACCTCCCGCTCGAAGAACTTAAACGCTTCCGTCAGTGGGAATCGCTCACCCCCGGCCACCCC
>CAZPQE010000381.1:0-6986 GCA_964588615.1 uncultured Clostridia bacterium
AGGCTCGTAGACCTGCTCGTTGGGGTTGACGGGAATCTGATTATCGACGGCCCAATTTACGGTGACGTTCCAGTCGCAGTAGGGAACAGCGGTCACTATTATCGAGCCGCGAGCAAGCTGAGGGTTGGTCTTCCACGATTCGGGTCCCATCAAACAGTCTTCGCCGAACGAATAGCCGCTCGACCATATAACTTTCGATTTATTGCCGCGAAGCAGCGAATTTGCGCCTGCTATATCGACTGCTGCCTGATCGCCGGTCGTCGTCACAAGCTGCATCTGACCTGCGGCCATCGCCTGCACCTGTTTCGAGGTATCGTTTTCGACAACAAGTTGAGTGTTTTTTATTCCAGCCTGGCACAGACAACTGTCAGTGTGGTCGCCCGATTTGCCTGGCCCGCCTACGGAATCGATCAAACCGCTGACGGTTTGCCAAGTCCAGATGCCTATAGTGACGGGTGGATCATCGGTCGTGGGCGTCGGCGCGCTGACGGCTGAAAGCGGCAGCGATGATGGCCTTATGTCTTCGAGCCTCTCTCGCCCCGGAAGAACGACGCCGACGCTCTGGTTGGCATTGCCCGTATCGGGATTGAGTTTTTCGAGTATGCCCAGTTGCTTGAGACCGACATAAACCAGCCCGCCCATCACAAGCAGAACGAGGATGATGGCTCCGGGTCCGAGTTGCAAACGACCGACTTTCATACTTGCCTCCTGATCGTAAGGACTACGGTTGAACTGATAATGCATTTTCGCGCCAGGGGGTCGCATCCGCCTGAGCCACAGCGTTGTAAACAGGGTACGCAATTATGGCTCTGTCGTTTCCGGCAGGCTATTATAAGCGCGCCTGTAGCTGACTGTAAACAAACATCTCTGCCAGAACACGGCGCGGATTGACGCCCCGATGAAAACCAACCTGACGCGCTCAATCGAGCCTGGCTCTCAGACAATCAACCTGCGAAATCTGTGGATTGGGAATCTGTGAAATCTGTGGATAGGAGAACAGCCCGCCGATCCTCGGTCTCAGGAGAAGCGCGGACGCGCCTGGTTTCGGCGGGCCGTTCTCAAAATGAGGCTACGAGCGTGCTTTCATTTGCTCGATGACTGCCTGCACTATCTGGCGGGTTGGCTTCTCATCCATCGAAGACACGACGACGACATCGAAACCTGAGTCTGTAGCCGAAGCCACCGTGAATCCGTCTCTGGCATCAGCTATCAGGCGACTGTTTGCAAGGTCGTCGGCATGAGGGCGGAGGAAGATCGAGAGGGGCTGTCCGCCTTCGCGCTGATAAACGATGTGCAGCGATTTCACCTCGTTGAGCATGCACACCTTCGCGCGAACGTCGGACAATCCGAATGCGGAAAGATCGGGCGGTTTTTTCAGAGGGCTGTACTGGCTCACCAGCTTGTCGATCTCGGCGGGATCGCTTGCGGCTTTCATCAATCGATCAAGCGAGCAGTGATGCGCGTGATCTTTGATCGCCGAGGCATAAACCTTGTCGTTGACCACTGATCCTGGCCAGCCCCACAGCAAAAGCAGCGATGCTATGAATACCACAGCCGCGACCGCCGCCGCCCGCCTCCACATCGGCGCGCTCACCCTTCTGCCGGAGGATTCAGAACATCGTCTGCGAATATCGGCAAGCACCTGCGCGCGAAATTCGGCGCAGTCCATTTCTTCGGCCCGCGCCGCCTGTTTGAGCGACTGATCCTGTTTGATGAAAGAGTCGAGCAGGCTTGCGCACGACGCGCACGATTCTATATGGCGCTGGACTTCGAGCGTATCGCGGCAATCGAGCTCGCTGTCGATGTAGAGTTGAATTATTTCTCTGGCTTCGCTGCAATTCATAAAAATCAGTTGCACGCGCCGCTGGCTCGATCGGTCGCCAGCAGTCGGCGCAGGTCGCGCCGCGCTCTGTGCAGACGCGACATCACAGTCCCTATCGGCACGCTGAGTATCTCAGCCGTTTCCTTGTAAGAAAATTCCTCGACCACCACCAGCCATAGCACCGAGCGATATTCTTCGGACAAAAGTTTGGTAGCTTCGAGCACCTCTCGACCTTCGATCTGTTTGAGCGGATCGAAAGTCACCACATTGCTTCTCTGATGCTCGACTCCCTCCTGGGTTTCAAGCGGAGTCTCCTGAAGCCGCGCCCTTTTTCCCGCGCGATTGTTTATCACATTGAACATTATCCTGAACAGCCATGCCCGACAGTTAGACCCCACGTCGAACGAGTCGAAATACTTCCACGCCCGAAGAAAAGTTTCCTGGACGACGTCTTCAGCTTCGTGACGGCTGCCGGTGATGCGGCTTGCCGCTTTCACCAGAGCGTCCAGTTGTGTTACCGCCTCGCTCTCGAACCTGTCGAGGCTTTGCTGTTGTTTGCGACCTTTCAAATCCAGCCCACCTGCTGTCGGATTATCTTATCAACAGGTAGAACCCCTCAGAACGGCTTTTTATTCCCCCTCCCCGATCATTCAGATATCGGGAGGCGCGTCCGTAGCTGGCGCCGGTGGGTAAACGCGACAAGCTGGACGCGCCTCCTGCAAGGGCCTGAGCTTCAGCCCTGCATTTTCCATTTCTCGATGGCGCTGTCGAATGCGCGCACGTAAGCCTCACGGTCCTGGCTCTTCATCGCCTTGAAGATCACTCTTTTCTTCGAATCGAAGATGGCGACGGTCGCCGATCTGGTCTTGTTTTCCTCGAAGAATTTGCCCAGCCCCAGCTTGCCCGCAGTCTCCGCTGATTCCCGGCTCGTCTGCTCGTTGGTTATGTCGAGGACGACGAAGTTAAGGCGGTCTCCGTATTGGGCCATCAAATCTTTCATGGTCGGCTCAAGCGTTTTGCAGTAAGGACACCAGTCGGCGCGGATGACTACGACTGTGGGCTTGTCGCCCTTCATCATCATCTTGTCATCCATCATCTTGTCCTGAGCCAGCGCCAGGCCGCTCAACGCCACTCCCAAAACGAATACAATCGCAATTATCTTTTTCATTTCGACTCTCTCTCTTTATGAATCCACGCTCACCGAGCGCGTCTGGCACAAGGAACGCAAGCGTCTCGCTTGCTACCTATGAATCCACGCTCACCGAGCGCGTCTCCTGAGATCGCTTATTGAAATCGGAAGAGGCGGGTTTTTATTCCGCTCGATGGAGAGGAAATCCCGGAGGGTCAATATCGCGGAGGCTGCTCAATTTTCATCGCTCATCAACTCTCTCGCCTGTCGTTGCAGGTCATACAGTTTGGTCAACGCCTCTACAGGGCTGAGTTCGTTGACGTCCAGATCGATTAGCGACTCGAAGACGGAAAGCAGTTCCAAGCTCTTTGCCGAAGGCTTCGCGGGGCGCTCGTGGCGCGGAGATTTTTCAAGCTCTGCGAGCAGTTCCCTGGCCCGGCGCAAAACGGGGCGAGGCATTCCGGCAAGCTCGGCCACGTGAATGCCGAAACTCTTTTCCGCCCGGCCCGGCTCCACCCTGTGAAGATACTCCACACGCCCGCCGCGCTCGCGCACCGCAAGGTGAAAATTCCGCGCGCGAGGCAGGTACTCGACGCAATCGGTGAGCTCGTGATAGTGAGTCGCAAACAGAGTCTTTGCCGCCGCCTTCGGCTGGTTGTGCAGGTATTCGACCACCGCGCGGGCAATCGAAAGCCCGTCGGCTGTCGAAGTGCCGCGCCCGATTTCATCCAGCAGCACGAGGCTGCGCGGCGTCGCGTGATGGAGTATGTGAGCGGTCTCGATCATTTCGATCATAAAACTCGAATGCCCCCGCAGAGTGAAATCATTGAGTCCTATTCGAGTGAATATGCGATCAACCAGAGAGAGGCGGGCCGATTGCGCAGGCACGAAGCTTCCTGCCTGCGCCATCAGACATATCAATGCGACCTGGCGCATGTAAACGCTCTTGCCCGCCATGTTGGGCGCAGTCAGCAGCATTATCTGCGTGTCGCGGTTCGACAGGCGCGTGTGATTGGGAGTGAACTTTCTTTCCTCGATCATCCGCTCGATGGTCGGGTGACGGCCCGCCTTGATTATTATCTCGTCGCCTTCTCCGAGCTCAGGTCGCGCATAGCCGAAGCGGTCGGCGCATTCGGCAAGCGCGGCATAGAGATCGATTAGCGCGAGGGCTGCGGCAACGCTGTTGATTCGCTGATGCTGGCTGGAGATGTGATCGCAGACCTGACGATAAAGAGCCTGCTCCAATTCATGGATTCGCTCGCGGGCGTTGGCAATCAGCGATTCATGCTCTTTTAGCTCAAGCGTGTAAAACCGCTCGGCATTCGTCAGCGTCTGTTTGCGAATGTAATCCGAGGGGACGAGCCGCAGGTTCGGATTGGTGACTTCGATGTAGTAGCCGAAGACCTTGTTGTAGCCGACCTTCAGAGAGCGAATTCCCGTTCGTTTGCGCTCGCGCTCTTCAAGCTCGGCGAGAAATTTCCTCCCGCCCGTGAGCGTCGCTCTCAGTTCGTCAAGCTCTTTGGAAAATCCGGCGCGGATGATTCCGCCGCGCTCGAAGTCCGAAGGCGGGCGATCAGAAATGGCGCGCTCGATGTGATCAACTATGTCTTGGCACGGGTCGAGCGGAGAAGTGAAATCTTTCGGCGCGCGATCTTTTTCAAGCGCCGTTCGAATGCGCGAAACGGCTTTGAGGCTTTGACCGAGCGCGACCACTTCCGCAGGGACGGCGAAGCGACGGCGGATGCGACCCAACGATCGCTCGACATCCATCACGCCTTCGAGAGCTTCTCTTGCCCGCTCTCTTGCCCCGCTGCGTTTGAAGAACCATTCGACGGCATCGAGACGGCTCTTGAGTTCTGTCAGATCGAGCAGCGGATGACGAAGACGTCGGCGAAGGAGCCGGCCTCCCATCTCGGTCGCCGTCAGATCGATTGTTGCTACGAGCGAACCGGCAGCGATGCCGCCGCTGAAATCCCAGCCCTGAAAGATTTCCAGATTGCGCAGCGATTGCTGATCGAGTTGCATGAAAGAATCGACGCCGTAGCTTTGAAGGCTGCCGAGGCTCATCAGGGCGTCGGGCTGAGTGTCGCGCAGGTAAGCGATGAGCGCGCCTGCGGCGCGGGCGGCCAGCTTGTGTTTTTCGATGCCGTAGGCGTCGAGCGCGAGCGTCTGGAAATGATCCATCAGCGCGCGTCGGGCTTCGATGAGTTCAGCCGAGCGGTCGGCGATCTTTGTAATGGCGCGCACTTCGAGATTCGGAAGGTCGAGGCTCATTGGAAGGATGAGTTCGGCGGGGGAGATGCGCTCGATTTCAGCCATCGCTTCCGAGCGATCAAACTCGGTGACTCGAAACTCGCCGGTGGTGATATCGGCGTGAGCAAGCCCGGCTGCGCGGTCTGAGACGACGAGGCTTGCCAGGTAGTTGTTGGCACGGCCTTCTAGCAGGCCGGGTTCGATGACCGTTCCGGGAGTGATGATGCGGGTGACTTCGCGCTCGACCAGCCCTTTTCCGGGCGGAGTGACCTGATCGCAGACGGCGACCTTGTACCCGCGATTGATGAGTTTGGAGAGATGGCTTTCAAGCGAGCGGACGGGTATGCCTGCGAGGGGATGGACGGCTCCCTTGCCGAACCACTTGCGGGTGAGCGCGACTCCGAGTTCGCGGGCTACGGCTTCGGCGTCTTCGTCGAAAGTTTCGTAGAAGTCGCCTATTTGAAAGAGGAGGATCATGCCCGGATAGCGGCGTTTGATTTCGGTGTACTGTCGGCGAAGCGGTGTGGGCATAAGAGTTCAATCCCGCGCAACGATCCTCGTCAGCAACTCCTGGTGCGATTTGAGCGCGTCGTAAAGTCGCTTCAACTCGCCCGTGCCGATGACGGTGATCGCATCGCCTATTTCATGAAACGAGCCTGTCAGGCGGCGATCGGCAAAGCGCGCCGCCCGTTCGTCAGCAATCACCAGAAACGGGCGCGAACGCTGCGCGTCGTATGCGTGCTTGAGCCGGGTCAGCGCGCTATCGACGCTGCCCGCTATCTGCACTTCGAAAACGTGGCTCAGTCGCGGAGACGCCGGGCTTTCCCGCCAGACCACATCGTAATAATCGAACTCGGCTTCGGCATGTCGGCCCAGCAGTCGGCCTATCTCGACGAGCATCTGCTGGGCTTCCTTGTGCGATACCTCACGTGCAGGCTCGCAGTCCGGATTCGTGTTTGCGATCACGCGAAGGCTTTCCGAATCGATGCGCTCCCGGCCTCTGGCCGTCAGAGACCACAGCGAGCGGTCGCGGCGTATTTCGCCTTTTTCTTCCAACTGGCGACCGGCGCGCTGAACCGCCGCGCGCCATCGAAGTCGTCCGGCTGCGGTGCGCTCGCCGAGGTCGTCATCGGTGAGTTGAGGGAAGTAGCCCGCCAATCGGTCATAGAGGTAACGCAGATGATCGGCGCCTCCTGCGGCGAGGAGTTCCTGAAGTATGGGAAATTCTACGCGCTCGATATCAGGAAAAGGCATGATCGCGCACAATTCTAAAGCAGGTCGCCGCAGTTTCAAACCTTCGGGGAAGGCCGCTCACAGTCGGCAGTTTTTTCGTAACCGGCTCGACCGGGCGGTCGTCTAACCAGTTAGGGGGCCTGAAACCGAAGCCCCTCAAGGCTCTTTGCAAACAAAGCTTGCGCACCGGGCGGTTGATGAAAAAGGCGAACAAAGCTAACGTAGATGCGTTAGTCTGTTGTCGAAGCTGTGACGGCTTGAGATCAGCGCCCTGTCTCGAACGGTTTTGGACTTGCGAAGCAGAACACACACACACACCTCGGCGGAAGGACGTGACCTCACTGGCCACGCGACGGCTGACGAGTTGGCGAGCGAAAAGGTCGAGACCAGAATCGATCTGCGCGATCCGGCGGAGGCGGCAGCCGAAGATGATATAATCCGCAGGAGCCTGGCGGGAGACCAGGACGCTTTCGAGAGTCTGGTGCGACGACACAGCCCGCGAGTGTTCAACATCATCGGCAGTTTCTTCCGGCGTCGCGATATGATAGA
>CAZPQE010000382.1:0-6981 GCA_964588615.1 uncultured Clostridia bacterium
TCGGAGGGAAAACTGGTACATGGAAACTGAAACCAACACGGCGACTCAAGAACGGGAGAGTTGGGGTTCTCAACTCGGTCTCGTGCTGGCAATGGCTGGCAACGCGGTGGGACTCGGCAACTTCCTGCGCTTCCCTGCGCTTGCCGCAAAAAACGGCGGCGGGACTTTCATGATCCCCTATTTCATCTCCCTTCTGCTTCTGGGCATTCCGCTGATGTGGATCGAATGGGGCGTGGGTCGCTACGGCGGGAAATACGGCTATTCCACCTCGCCCGGCATGTTCGAGAAATTGTGGAACCACCGCGCCGCCAAATACCTCGGCGGGCTGGGCATTTTCATCCCGCTGGCCTTCGTCATCTACTACACCTACATCGAATCCTGGACGATGGGCTATGCGGTGATGTCGTTCACCAACCAGATTCCGAGCATCGAAGGACAGACTCCTCAACAGGCGTTCGACACGATGGGAGGCCATTTGACTAACTACCTGGGGACGGGAGGCTCCGCGCTGCTTTCGGGGACGCTTATGGCGGTGGTCTTTTTCGTCATCACTCTTTTCGTCAACATCTTCGTTATCTCGCGCGGGCTTCAGGGCGGAATAGAAAAGATGGCCAAGATCGGCATGCCTCTGTTGATACTGTTTGCCATCATCGTCGGCATAAGAGTGCTCACGCTGCCGGGGGCGATGGGAGGCGTGGCGTTCGTGTGGAACCCGGACTTTTCAAAAATCACTGATGGCGCTATCTGGCTTGCGGCAGCCGGGCAGATATTCTTCACCCTGTCTCTGGGAACCGGCTCCATCGAGACCTACGCCAGCTACGTGAAGGAAGATGAAGACATCGTGCTCACAGGTCTTGCCACCTCTTCGATGAACGAGTTTTGCGAAGTCATCCTCGGAGGCTCGATATCGATACCGGCGGCGGCAGCCTTCTTCGGCCCCGGCGCGGCTACGGCGATCGCATCTGCCGGAACTTTCAACCTGGGATTTCAGACTATGCCTGCCGTCTTTTCAGGCATCCCCGGAGGGTTCATTTTCGGGGGACTCTTCTTCACGCTGCTCTTTTTTGCGGGCGTCACCTCTTCGCTGGCGCTCGCGCAACCTGCCATGGCCTTCCTTCAGGACGAGATGAAGATGGAGCGAAAGAAAGCCGCACTATGGATAGGCGTTCTGATGCTGGCGGCGGCGATTCCCATCATACTGTTTATGAAGTACGGGTTCCTGGATGAGTTCGATTTCTGGGCTGGCGAATTCCTGCTGCTGGTCTTCGCGCTCATCGAGGTGATCATCTTCATGTGGATTTTCAAGGCGCGGCATGCGTGGGAGGAGATGCGCAAGGGCCAGCAGATCAACCTGCCTGCTTTCTTCTACCCCATCATGAGGTTCGTCGTGCCGCTGCTTTTAATCGTCATCCTCATCAAGGGGACGATAGACAAGCTCATCCCTGCTGTTTTGTTCAAGACCTGGGCGGACCTGCCAGGATGGAGCAAAGCGACGGCATCGGCGGGCGAGCGACTGGCTTATGAATTCGCGCTCACCGGTCGCCAGCTTGTCGACAACACCGCCGCCCTCCCCAATTTCTGGTACATATGGGGCGCGCGCATCGAGATGCTCATCATACTGATCATTACTATGGCCCTCGTCAAAACGGCCTGGACCAAACACCGCAACAAAGGCGGACAGGAGGTTTCCGCATGATGATGCTGGCTTTGCTTTTGCAAGCGACTGATTCTCTGGGCCACCCGGAGATGACCGCAGGTGGATGGGCATTTTTTGCCGGGGCATGGATTTTCATACTCGGCCTGGTCATCTTCACCTTCAGCAAAGTGCTGGGCAACCACGGCAAGAACAAGTAGGAGACGGGCCGCTCAAGTTGACGGTCGAGCATAAGAATGGGAAGGAAGGCCGATGACGTTCCCGAAGATGCGCGAAAGCTGATCGAGTTAATAATCAGCGAAGTGCAATCCCCTGTCGATATGCAAGACATGCTTGAGCGGCTTCCTGCGACGAACAACTGTGTGAAGGAAGCCTGTGATTTTCTGAAAGCCAAAGACCGCGCCCAACGACGTGAAGGGTTCATAAAAAACGAGCGGCTCTGGAATCGCAAGTACGGATGGTTCATGGCGCGGGTCGTGATGTTGTTTGGCCTCGTGACGATAGCCATCGCGTTGATTGCGGGACGGGGCGGGGCCGATTTTATAATCGCCGCCATTATGGGAGCCGCAGGCTATTACGCCCTGCTGACGACTCTTTCGGGCATCCGCTACAGAGACAACAACCGCAAGCGAGCGCGCCTGCTCGATCAGGAGGCGGCCCGATATCAGCGACAGATAACTCCCATCGCGGCATCGCTGATGAAACGATTCCGCCTTGATGCGCGAAGCTATCCCGTAAAAAATCCTCGCAGCAAGGCGGGATTGCAGGAGACCGAAGAAGGCTGCTTCATCGATTTAGGCTGATTTGATATGAAACGAGTACTGATCGCACTGACGCTGCTTGTCGGCGCTTTGATTTCTACGACCGGAATGGCGCAGGCCACAGGCGATAATGAGTCGCACGGTCTCGACCCGTTCGTGCTCATAGGGGTCGCCGTCATGCTGATTGTCGCCAAGATAAGCGGCGAAGTGTTCGAGCGCATCAACCAGCCCGCCGTGCTCGGCGAACTCATCGGCGGAATCATCCTGGGCAATCTGGCTCTCGCGGGGCTGACCGCCTTCGAGGCTCTCAAGGCTAACGAAGTGATTACGGCGCTTGCCGAGATAGGCGTCATCATATTGCTGTTCGAGGTCGGCCTTGAATCGCATCTCGGCGAGATGCTCGAAGTCGGATGGTCTTCGCTGCTCGTGGCCACTGCCGGAGTGATCGCGCCATTCTTTCTCGGCTGGGGCGTGGCTCATTATTTCCTTCCGCACGAACCGCTGCTGGTTCACATATTCGTAGGCGCGACTCTGTGCGCGACAAGCGTGGGCATAACGGCCCGCGTGCTCAAAGACCTCAACCGCATCAAGACGCGCGAGGCCAGAATAATACTGGGCGCGGCTGTCATCGATGACGTGCAGGGACTTGTGATCCTCGCTGTAGTCGCCGGAGCGATAAAAGCTGTCGGGGCGGGCGGCTCACTTTCGTGGGGCGATATTGGGATCATCACCGCCAAAGCCCTTGCCTTTCTGATCGGGGCCGTTTTGCTGGGGCATTACATCGTGCTTCATCTGTTTCGCGGCGCAGGGCGGCTCCGCAGCCGAGGGGTGTTGCTTGCCACTTCCATCGCCTTCTGTTTTCTGCTGGCCTGGCTTGCCGCCCGCGTCGGGCTTGCCCCGATAGTCGGAGCCTTCGCAGCCGGGCTAGTGCTCGATGAAGCCCACTTCGAATCTTTCCTCAAACGCGGAGAGATGAGCCTGCACCAGTTGATAAGCCCTGTGAGCGCGCTGCTCGTGCCGATATTTTTCGTGCTGATGGGATTGAAGGTCGACCTCCGCGCATTTGCTCGAATAGATGCGCTCGGATTTGCAGCGGTGCTGACTCTGGCTGCGATAGTCGGCAAGCAGATATGCTCGCTGTGCGTAACCGAGCGAGGAACCAATCGCTTGGCCATAGGGCTTGGAATGATTCCCCGCGGAGAAGTCGGTTTGATATTCGCGGGCATAGGCTCGACGCTGCTTCTGCCCAATGCGGAAGGCCGGATGGAGCCGGTCATAGGCGCGGCCACCTTCGGAGCGATAATCATCATGGTCATCATCACCACGCTGGTCACTCCTCCCGTGCTCAAGTGGTCGCTTGCGCGCGGGCCTGTCGAAACTGATAGCGCCGCTTCAGCCGTCGAGGAGATAGTTGAAGAAAGCGTCGAGCGCACGCGAGGATGAAAGGCAAAAGTAACATTTCCACTTTTGCCTTTTTACTTTTTACTTTTGCCTTTGCAATTGACTGCCGGTTTTCCAGCCGATAGAATGAGTTTCGCTTTTTGCAAACATTTTTGCCTGAACTTTTCGGGGATGTGGCGGAACAGGCAGACGCGAAGGTCTCAAAAACCTTTAAGGGTAACCTTGTGTGGGTTCGATTCCCACCATCCCCATTCGATAGTGGTCAGTGGTCAGTGGTCAGTGGTCAGTCGTTTCCTGTTCTGACTGCTGACCGCCAACCGTCAACCACTGCCTTATGAAGAAAATCGACATCAGCTTCGATTCCCTTCCCGGCTCGGCGCTATCGATTTCGACTCTCAACATCTGCCTCAAGTGCGCCTTCGATTTCTTCACTCGACAACTCGATCTCTCTCCCCGAACCGCTTACTCGGAACTCAAGAATCACGTTCCGGAAGAAACCGACTTCAGCGGAGCAACGACCGCCCGGCCTCACTTCTTCGACAAGGAAGGACTGACCCATTGCCCGTTCTGCACCGGGTCGCGCCAGTGGTTCGCTCAGTTCAAAGCCATCCGCGTTGACGCTTATGCTGAGTTCGAAAAGGAAAGAAAGAAACTCTGGACTGCGCTCAGGAAACAGCCCGCCCGTTTCACCCTTTGGAACTCTGCGAGAACCGGAATGCAGATTTTTTCCGACTGGCTCGACCGCATCAATCGACGTATCGATTTCGAAAGCGATCACTGGCTGATCGACACGGCCATCGAACAGATCAAGCGCGCCTGCCCTTCGACGAAATGGGACGAAGTGCTCCAGGCAGGCGTAAGCAGGGTTCAGCTATCTCGTCATCAGGCGGAAGCGTGGAGTTATGAAGGCGGGCGTTTGTTCGTCTCGACGACCGTCTACGGAGATGTACTCATCATTCAACATCTGCTTTCGCGCTCGCATCATCACGGCGGGCGCACATTCGAGGGTCGCCTCACCTTGCAGGAACTCATCAGCAGGCTGCGACGGACAGGCTATCTCGAAGCGCGGGGTATCGATTTGCGAGAAGCCTACGAAGCCTTCGAGCAGGCAGTATCGGCCATAGTTGCTTCAGGCCCGGAGGCGGTGTACTATGCCGTCGACCGCAGCGATTATCTTGAAAAACTGAAATCCGTTTACGAAAAGAAACGCAGGAAATAGATGAAAAGAGCAATCCTCAGCATACTGACTCTGCTGATCCTCGGCGCAGCCGTCCTGGCGCAGGAATCAGCGCCGGGATTCGTCATCTCGCTCAAGAATGGCAGTTCGATTCGCGGGCGCTCGCTGGCGCGCGACGAGGCCACAGGGAGCCTGCGTTTGACGATGACCGAATCCACATCGGGCGCTCCGAAAAGCTATGCCGTCATCTCTATGGACGACGCCGACTCGATTCGCGCTTCGACCTCTGACACCGATTCCATTCTGATCCGGCTCCTGGGCGGAAGCGAACTGCGCTGCAAGGAGTTCGGACTCAACGGAGACATGGTTTCCATCAAGCTCGGCACAGCCAGCAAGATCGATGTGCGCTGGGATCAGATAGAGTCGATCAGCTTCAAATAAAAGAGCGGCGCATCTTTCACCGCTCGCCTCTCACTCGCGCAAGTGACGAGTTGATTTCCTCCCACGCCTGTCGCACGTGCTCGCGGGTGGTGCGGATATTGCCCACCACTAATCGAAGAGTGAATTTGCCGTCGAGCCTGGTGTGCGAGATGAAAATCCGCCCTCTTCGATTCACGTCTTCCATCAATCGCTCATTGATCCGGTCTAGCTCTTCTTCATCATTCACCTCGGCAGGAGCGGCGCGGAAACAAACTATGGCAAGGGGGACGGGCGCGAGCAACTGAAAGTGGGCGCTTTCTTCGACCCACCGGGCGAACTCTCCCGCCATCTCAAGATGATGTCGAATTCGAGAGCGGATGCCTTCGACGCCGAAATAGCGAAGTATGAACCAGAACTTGAGCGCGCGAAACCGTCGGCCAAGCTGCGGGCCATAGTCCATGAAATTCTTCACCTCGTCCGAATCCCCCGTGCGAAGGTATTCAGGAAGGATGCTGAAAGCCTGTCGCAGCGCGTCCATCCTTCGACAAAAAAGCGCGCTGAGATCGATTGGCACAAACAGCCATTTGTGAGGATTGATGACGATGGAATCTGCCCGCTCCCACCCTTCGAACGAGACCCTCTTCTCAGGCAACACAGCCGCCGAGCCTCCGTAGGCCGCATCGATGTGAAGCCAGATATTTTCGCGCTCGCATATATCGGCTATCGGTGAGACAGGATCGATGCTGCCGGTAGAGGTTGTCCCGCAACTCGGCACGACGCAGAAGGGACGGAGGCCCTCGCGGCGGTCTTCAGCCACAGCCTGTTCGAGAGCCGTGACGTTCATTCTGAAGCTCGAATCGGCGGGAATTTTTCTGACGCTCCTTTGCCCGAGGCCGAGCGTGATGGCGGCGCGCTCGACTGAAGAGTGAGCCTGATCGGAAGTATAAAGCACCAGATGAGGGGCTGAAAAAAGCCCGTCTCGTCGCGCGTCTATTTCGGCGACGGCCTCGCGCGCCGCCGCGACGGCGCACAGAGTGGAAATCGAAGCGGTGTCATAAATCACGCCGCCAAAGCCCGCGGGCAGATCGATCATCTGACGAAGCCAGTTGAGAGTGACTTCTTCGAGCTCGGTCGCGGCGGGCGAGGTTCGCCACAGCATCGCGTTGGCGTTGAAGGCGGCTGTCAGCATCTCGCCGAGTATGCCAGGCGCAGACCCGGTGATGGCGATGTAGGCGAAGCACGACGGATGATTCCAGTGAGTGACGCCCTGCGGAATCAGCTTTTCGAAATCGGCGAAGATACTGTCGAAATCTTCACCTTCCGCGGGCGCGCTCGTCGGAAGCGCGTTCTTCAGATAGCCCGGCTCGACCTGCGACAGCACCGGGTAACGCTCCAGGTCTGAAAGATAGTCGGATATCCAATCGATTGTCTGATGTCCAAATCGTCGAAACTCGTCTGCGCTCATGTCGCCTGACACTTCTCTTTCGGGCGCATTCTTATGATGGCTCATTTTATTCTCCTCAGAAAAGGTGCAGCAGGCTGCCAGCCTGCTGGTTCTTCAAATTTTC
>CAZPQE010000383.1:0-6949 GCA_964588615.1 uncultured Clostridia bacterium
CTGACACCTTTAAGCCGCCCCCTTAACTTAATGGCATTGTCCTTTCAGGGCGTCGTGCAGCGACATGAAGGCTCCTCAAAAAATGTACAGCGGACTGGCAGCCTGCTGCTTCCTCAAATTTTCATGCTTTCAGGCCAACAGGGTGGCCGACGGTTGTACATCGAGGACTCCTCAATGGTCTACTACCGATTATCGAACTGTGGCGGGTCGGCCACTGTTTTTCGCAAGGATTACAATCCGCCGCCTTTGCGGGATTGCAATAGCCGGGCAGAAAAGGCCCCTGACCCGGAGTCCGTTGTCTTTATCTGAAATTCACCCCTCATGCCTCGGTATGTGCCTGCTCCTCCCGTGACCACCATAAGCTCCAGCCCGTCGCTTGTCATCACAGCGCCGCCTACGGTCCCTTGCGCTGTCAGCACTCCATTGAACGCAGACAACTCGTACACGTCGGTAACAACAGCAACACCACTGCTGAGTTTGACGCCCGTTCGACGAAATGTGCCCACGCTCCCGCTCAGTGTGGAAAGGTTGCCTTCGACTGAGAAAGGGCCTGCGGGCAGACTGGTCAGAGTATAGGTCTGCCCGGCTTCGGGCGTGACCTGAAGTATCGCGCCCTCAAAGCCATTCTGAGCGGTTCCTGTGCCAGCGTTCATCTGCCATACGACGAGGGCAAACAGCGCAACCGACATCACTACGGCGATGGTCAAACGCGGCCTCGTTGCTTTCGAATTTTTAACGATCATTTTTTCTCCTTTCAAGTAAATGGTCTATGTGTCAGGCGACTTCTAAGGATGTGTGTAAGTATCTTTCAACACGCTCTCCCATCCAATCAGAAAAAGGCAGTTGATATGACTATTTGTTAGTCAATCCTGCTGTGCTGGCGGGCGAGAGTTGGATCAAAGCTTCTGGCCCGGTACTCTGAAGGACTCGCGCCGTAGGCCTTTTTGAAACTTCGCGCGAAATCGCTCTTATCGTTGAATCCGACTGCGGCCATGATCTCTTTGACGCTGAGAAGAGAATACGTCAGAAGTTCTCGCGCTTTCTGCATCCTCAATGTCATGAGATATTGACCGGGAGAACAGCCCGTATCGGCTCTGAACAGATGGCTGAGATGAGAGACGGAGAGATTGACTGCCTCCGCCGTCTCAGACAATGACAGTTTTCGATGCAGATTACGCTGCAAGAAATCAATAGCCATCCTGGCGCTCGGTCTTATGTCTTTTCCAGGCCGGTTGCCCGCAGATATCGAATGAGAACCGTCGAATGCGGCCTGCATTTCATAAGGCGATATTTCGGTGACAAGACCACCATTCGCATTGAATTTTTTTGCCCATGCGGATAGATTGAAATCACTTTCAGCCACAGGCCGAAAGGAGGAAGCTATGGACGCAGTCTTAACGCCGCCCCTCGGCACATCAACTGACCTCGATGCCCTGGTCATTCGCCTCGGCCCGCTCAAAGCTCTTATAACCGATGATGAGTTCTTCGAGTTCTGCGCCGTCAATCACGACCTCAGAATTGAGATGACTAAGGAGGGCGAGATGATCATTATGCTGCCAGTCGGAAGCGAAGGTGGACACCGTGAGTTCACGCTCTCCATCCGGTTTGGGGCATGGGCCGAGGCCGACGGTACAGGTATCGGTTTCAGTTCACCGACAGGCTTCAAGCTCCCCAACGGCGCTAAACGCTCGCCTGACCTCTCATGGATTCGCCTCGAACGATGGAACATCATCCCTAAGAAGCAGCGCAAGAAGTTCGCGCCTATATGCCCTGATTTTGTCGTGGAACTACGGTCGGAAACAGATAAGCTCGCCGCGTTGAAAGAAAAACTGGAAGAGTACATAGAGAACGGCGCTCATCTCGGCTGGCTGATCGACCCGATTGAAAAGAAAGTTCATATCTATCGCCCAAACGCTCAGGTCGAAATCCTCGACCACCCCCAGAGCATTTCCGGCGAGCCGCTGCTTAAAGGCTTTGCGCTCGATCTCACTGGCATAATTGATTGACCTTCGACTCTGGTCGGCGCAAAACAGTTCGTGATCTTATTGCGAGCCTGAAAACACGGGACGCGAGTTTCAATAGCTCTATGCACAGTCAGGCATAGACCTGTTGGTGGTCATGAAAAAGTAATGGTGTTGGAACTGCCGCGTAGCGGCGCTGTGACTTTAGCCCGGCGTTGAAACGCCGGGAACCGTTGAGTTCGTTTGTCCCCGTCGCGCGAGCGACGATTGAGCTAATTCAGCCGTCGCTCGTGCGACGAGGAGGTCTGCGCTCCTGGGTCCGCGCACTAAAGTACGCGGCTACGATCAACTGCCGCTACGCGGCAAAGCTGAACTCGAAGCATTACATTTTCATCACTACCGACCTGTTTTTGCGATCAATTCTCTCCGTCGCTCGAATGAGGCTCTATGACTGACTCTTCACCACATCAGATCACTCAACTGCTCATCGATTGGAGCAGGGGCGAGAGTCGGATATAGCGGCTCTCTTCGATCTGATCGCGCGCCGCGAGTTTCGATTCGGCGTGCTGTATGGCGAATCAGGCTCAGGCAAAACATCGCTCGTCACCGCCGGGCTTGCGCCTCGTCTCAAAGCATCGGGTTATGCGACTGTTTATTGCCGCTCCTACAAAGACCCGCTTGCGGCGATCGTCGACGAATGCCGCAAGCGAAGCGGAATTGAAGCTTTCGATGAGGAGCCGCCAATCGAATGCCTGCGGCGAACGGCTGAGGAACTCGATGCGTGTCTCGTAATCTTATGTGATCAGTTCGAAGAGTTCTTCGTCAACTTCAAAACAAGGCGAGAGCGCGAAGGGTTCGTCTCGTTTGTCGCCGCGTGTTACGGGGCGGCGGATTTGCCGGTGAAGTTTCTGTTTTCGATTCGCTCGGATTTTCTTTACCTCATCAGCCAGGAATTCGATGGCCGCATACCTGAGCCGATGATGGGAGAGAAGCGTTATCACCTGTGCGCTTTCGATCAGGAGCAGGCTGAAGAGATCATTGAAAAGTCCGCGCAGCGAGCGGGCCTTCCGCTCACCGCGACGCTTTGCCGCGAAGTGGCGCGCGATTTGGAGGTTGATGACACAGTGCTGCCTTCAGAGTTGCAGATAGTCGGCGAGCAGTTGCAGACCAGGCGCATCTTCACAATCGAGGAGTACCGTCGCGCGGGAGGGAAAGAGCAACTCGTCCACAGCTTTCTTGAGGATGTCATCGAGGGGTCGGGAGCGCGCGAGGCTGCGCAGTTGATACTTCGCAGCCTGATTTCGGATCAGGACACGCGAATGACCTTGCTGATGGATGAGATAGTCAGACGCTCGCAGCGCAGCCGCGAAGTGGTCGAGCGCGTCATGGATTTGTTTGTGCAATCAAGGCTCATCCGCGAGATACAGGAAGATGAGCCGTGGCACTACGAGTTGATGCATGAATACCTGATCGAGAAGATCAACCGGATCACAGGCCGGGTGATGGACGCGACGCAGAGGGCGAATCGATTGCTCAGGCAATACCTGTCCAACTACTCGGTGGACAGACGCACGCGGATACCGATCACGAAGCTGTGGTTCATCCGCCGATATTCGGACGCGGGAAGCGGCGAGCATTCGCGCGAGTTGATGAGGAAGAGCCTGCGATGGGGACTGGTGAAAGCGAGCGCGCTGGTGTTGTTGCTTGCTGTGTTGGCGACCGGAGCAGCAGCCTTGCTGTCGATTGATGAGAAGTGGGATGAGGCGATTTTGGAAGACGGTCACATGCGAGCGGCGCTGCAAGCAGCATTTTCACCTGATGGCAAGTTGCTTGTTTCAGTCGGCGAAGATGCAAAGGTGATCGTATGGGATTTCGAGCGGCGAATGCCTGTGGCCACTTTGACGGAGCACACGAATGAGGTCACATCAGTCTCATTTTCGCCCGATGGGAAGTGGTTTGCGACGGGGAGCAAAGACGACACGGTTATAGTTTGGGATGCTGTACGACGGGAGAAAGCAGCAGTCTTGCGAGAGCATCAGGGGATGGTCATCGCCGTCGCCTTCTCGCCTGATGGGCAACTGCTGGCTTCTGCCTCGAATGAGCCAACGCCTGGCGAACCGAGTAACGGTCGAGTGATTCTTTGGAATGTGGAGCGACGGGATAAAGTCCGTGAACTGCCCGCCCGCCTGGGCGACTACGGCAGGCTTATCTTCTCTCCGAACAGTCGATGGCTGATTTCCAGCTATGCTCAAAAATGGGACGTGAACACGGGATTACAGATGCAGCCCGATTTTGTTGACCCCATGAACTGGATGGCTCTCTCGCCAGACGCCACTCGAATGCTGACAACGAGCAGCGGCGCTGAGATCGGCTTCCTGGATTTGAGACAGAATAAATCCACTCCACACAACGTCCATCACGACAGCGGGCGCGCGGCGGCGTTCTCACCCGATGGGCGATTCGCCGCCACAGGAGCGGATGACATCGTTTTGTGGGATACAGCAACTATGACCATTCTCGGACGCCTGGAGGACCCATCCATCGTCTGGCATGTTGCCTTTTCACCCGATGGGCGATGGCTCGTTTCCACTCATGGAGGCGGGTCGATTCTGATCTGGGACAAAGCTGATCGCTTCTGCGGGCGAAGACCGCTCAGTGATTCTGTGGGACGCGGAGACCGGGAAGAAAGAAGCCGTATTGTCAGGGCACTCCTCGGCGGTGAGAGCAGTGGCTTTCTCTCTTGATGGCAGGTCGGTTGTCTCCTGTGGCCAGGAGTCCAAAATCATTCTCTGGGATGTGATGAGCAGGCAGCCTCGGTTTACCTTCGATCAACGGCAGGGAGCCAGTTATTGTGTGGCGATTTCACCGGATGGTCAGCGGATAGCGATCACTCACGGAGTATAGGACGCCGCTGACGGTCATCGGATCGTTGACTTCAATAAGGTTTTCCCCAGTGGAGGGCAAATGTACGGCGCGGCTTTTTCCTCCGATGGTCGGTGGCTGGCCTGCGCGTCGCCGAACCAAACGCACCCTACTTTGAATCTGTTCGACACTGAGGACTGGCAATTAAGTGATCAGAAGGAAGTGAGCGATGCTCATTTCATCAGCGTCAGCTTTTCGCGTGATAACAAACATCTGGTCACGGGCGATGACGAAGGAGCGGTGCGACTGCGGGAAATCAATCCGCTGCGTCAGGTCGCGCTGATTGGCCGTCACACATCGCGCATCAAGAGTGTGGCCTTCTCGCCCGATGGCCGCGAGGTCGCTTCCGCCGGCGATGACGATACAATCCGGCTGTGGGATGTAAGCAAGCGACGGTTCATCACCACCATCGGCACACACACCGCGCCTGCGCTTTCGGTCGCATTTTGTCTCCGGCGAGCATGACCATTCGGTTCGCATTTACACGCGCCATCGCTCGCTTTGGAGCTATCGTCTGGATTGACCGCCGGGCAGCAGGCTGATTGAAAACGATGAGAACACGATGCAGCAGAATAAGTCAGGGCGTGCCTGAAACCCGACGCGTCACACAGAAGTTTGAACGACGCGGCTCGCCTTTTCATTGCGCGAACGCATCGATCATCGCGCGCACGTCGTCGCCCAGAGGATACAACACGGGGCAGGTACACCCGGCATCGATATACTCCTGAACCTTTGCGCGGCACTCTGCGGGCGTGCCTGATGCCGTGATGAGTTGGACTGTTTCGTCAGGGACCATCTTCATCGCCTCTCTGATCTGATGCTCCTGGGCGGGCCAGGTCATCACTCGACCTATTTCATCCAGAAGTTCCTGACTCACGCCGCTGGCTTTCATTATGTGAGGCTGCTGGCCGAGGTATTGAGTGACAAGCTGGCGGGCGTTGTCCAGAGCGCGGTTGCGATCCTCATCCAGAGAGCAGACGATCAGTTGTGGCCGGTCTATGTCTTCGATCCTTCGGCCTGAGAGTTCCGCGCCCTTTCGCAGATGCTCCATCGCTTCGCGGTTGTAGGCGGGCGAGACCAGATAGTTGAGCAGCACGCCGTCGGCCACTTCGCCCGCAAGTTCCATCATTTTCATCCCGGTCGCGCCTATGTAGATCGGAACCTGCTTGGGTTTTCGCTCCGTATGAACGATGTCGATTTCAATATCTTCGACCTGCGCGAATTCGCCTTTGAAGGTGACTTTTTCCATCGCAAGAAGTCGACGGATTACCTCGACGGTTTCGCGCATAGCCTGAAGCGGTTTGCGGCGATTGACGCCGACTTTCGATGCCAGAGGCTCCCACCACACTCCCAGTCCGCAGAGTATGCGGTCGGGCGCAAGGTCGTCGAGCGTTGAAAAAGTCTGGGCGATGAGCGCGGCGTTGCGGGTCCAGTTATTGATTACCCCCGCGCCGATTTTTATACGCTCGGTTGTGGCGGCGAAAGCGGCCATCGGCACGATGGCATCGCGGACGAGTCGGGATTCGGCCTGCCAGACCGATTCGAAGCCGCGAGACTCGGCATAGCGGACGTATTGCATTGCCTCGCGCAGAGGATGCTTGTCCTGAAGGTAGAGAGCGACGCGATGGGTCATAGCAGTCGGCATCATAGCAGAGTTGTCAGGGCTTGCAAGCTGTAGGGCCATTTAATTTTCGGGGTTGTGTAAGCAAACAAAGAAAATATAGTCTCACCTTGTAACAAAATTCCAGGAGGTGAGACTATGACAAAACAAGTTCTGTCTTTCGTAGAAGTATTAGCTGATATCGATGATCCTCGTCAATCTATAGGAGGTTTGCTGCTCAACCTTGGGCGGATTTGGCCATTCTCGGCATCAAAACCTAAAATTAAATGGCCCTACCCTTACACCGACCTGCACGCCTGCGTCAGGCTCGACTTTCCCGAAAGGAGTGACGACGGTCAGTTGCACGGCTACAGACTCATCATCGAACATGGGTAACTGCTTGTTCACCGTGACAGTCGTAGATGACGATCCGCCGACAATCTCCTGTCCGCCCACTCAGATCGCT
>CAZPQE010000384.1:0-6929 GCA_964588615.1 uncultured Clostridia bacterium
ATGCCCTTCGGTGATGTCAAGAAAAATCTTTGCGCGGCTGCGGAAAATCTCGTCTCTATTTTATCACTCGTTGGAAAATAGCTTGGCACGTCTGGAGACGAGGTTCATTGACTGCATGTTTGACAATCAACGCATCTCTGAACACCCATAATGCTGGATCAGGCGGCCCGCGGGCCCGCGCTCCAAGCCTCGTTCCGCTGCTCAAGGCTTAATGCGACTTTACAACAGCCCTGCTTGCCTGGATCACGCAGCCGGTCTAGTATTTGTTGGCTGATGAAAGAGTACAAACTCAAAACCGTAAGCAAGCCTGAACCCGGCAGGCCCGAGTTGTCGGTCTTCCTGCCGGTCTACAACGAAGAAGACAACATCATCCCGCTCAACGAAAAACTCCGACAATCTCTCGACCAGCTTGGACGCTCTTATGAAATCATCTATGTCGATGATGGCTCGACCGACGACAGCCTTGCGCGATTGCGCGAAGTCGCAGCCGCCGATTCCCGCGTTCGGGTCATCTCGTTTCGTCGCAACTACGGGCAGACTGCCGCGATGAGCGCCGGGATAAGTCACGCGCGCGGAGACATACTCATTCCGATGGACGCCGATCTTCAAAACGATCCGGCAGATATCTCCCGACTGCTCGAAAAACTCGACGAGGGCTACGATGTCGTGTCGGGCTGGCGCAAAGACAGACAGGACAAATGGCTGACGCGGAAAATCCCTTCGTCTTTTGCCAACAGATTGATCTCGCGCATCAGCGGCGTCGCGCTTCACGACTATGGATGCAGCCTGAAAGCCTATCGCCGCGAGGTGATTGCCGATGTGAAACTCTACGGCGAGATGCACCGCTTCATTCCGATTTACGCGCGATGGGCGGGCGCGCGCGTCACCGAGATAGCGGTCACTCATCATCCGCGCGCGGCGGGCAAATCCAAGTACGGGCTTTCGCGCACCATCAAAGTCGTATTCGACCTCATCACCATCAAATTCATGGCCAGCTATCTGACCAAGCCGCTTTACCTCTTCGGCGCAGCCGGAATGACCTGCCTCGCTGTCTCGTTTCTTTCGCTGGCGGGCGCGCTCTATTATCGCTTCGTTCACGACGTTCACCTCAACCGCATGCCGCTTGCCACTCTTGCGATGATTATGTTCGCCATGGGCGTTCAGTTCATCTTTATGGGACTGCTGGCCGAGATGATGGTTCGCACTTACCACGAATCTCAGGATAAACCCACTTACCTCATCCGCGAGCGAATCAATATTGATGAGGGTGAGGAGTGAACGGGAGCAGGGAGGCAAAAGCAAAAATAAAAAGGCAAAAGGCAAAAGTAAGATCCCCACTTTTACATTTTTACTTTTTACTTTTGCCTTCCAATCGGGGGGCTGGGGTGAAGGTGAATGTTGGCGGAGTTGGAATCGATAATCTGAGTGAAGACGAAGCTCTCGACGCGATAGAGCGATTGATTGGCGATGGAGGCTCGCATTACATGGCTGTGGTCAACGCGGCTAAGGTGGTGGCGGCGAGCCGCAACTCTGAGTTGCGAAGAGTGTTGAGCCAGGCAGACATCGTGACTGCGGATGGGATGTCGGTCGTATGGGCTGCGCGCCTGCTCGGTCGCAGTCTCAGGCAGCGAGTCACAGGCATCGATATGTTCGAGCGACTCCTGGTGCGCGCGTCTGAAAGAGGCTGGTCGGTTTACTTCCTCGGCGCAAAGGAGCATTCAGTCACGGCGCTGGTTGAAAAATTGAAGTCGCGTCACGCCGGACTGCGGGTTGCGGGATATCGCAACGGGTATTTTGACGAAGATGAATCGGAGCATATCGCCGAAGCGATAAGAGAGAACGGCGCGGAGATGCTTTTCGTTGCGATGGGTTCGCCTCGGCAGGAGCAATGGATTTATGCCAACCTCGAAAAGACGGGAGCGAAGTTCGCCCTCGGCGTAGGCGGCTCATTCGATCACATCAACGGCCTGATTCCGCGCGCGCCCGCCTGGATGCAGCGCGCCGGACTCGAATGGATGCATCGCCTCTGGCGCGAGCCGCGAAGACTCTGGCGTCGGTATCTGGTGGGCAACACCTTGTTCGTGTGGCTTGTGGCAAAGCAACTCGTCGGCAGAGGGCAAAAGCCCGACCGAAACGTGATTGCCGGGTGACAGGCGTGAAGACAAAACACGACTATCAAAAAGGCATGGAAGTCATTCGTGCAGTCATACACGAATGGGACCCTTATGGTCTGCTCGCTTCCGGCGCTCCGCAGGATGAATTCGACTCGGAAGTCGCATCTGTTGTCCGTCAAATCTCCCGCATCAAATCTGAAAACGACGCGGCGCACGTTTTATCGCGCGTGTTCTCGTCAAGCTTTGAAGCTGAGTTTTTCGAGCCTAAGCATTGTCTGAAAACAGGTACACGGCTTTACCAGGCTCTTAAACAAAATGGGTTGTTATAGACTTCAAGAAAAAGAAGTTCGTAGTCCCGCCTTGAGGCAGAAAGTTTGATGCCAATCCTTCCGCCTCAAGGCGGGACTACGAACTTCGCCTCACCTTTTTCGAGGAAAACATTTTCTTGACCACTATAGTTTGAGTCGAAAGTTGTTTACCACTCACTTTTATTAGCCTCCGCTTCATTGTTGTGCCACGCCCCCTTGATGGTTACAATCGCATTTGCCGCAAAGCCTGAAGACGAGAGGGGTCAGCGCCGAAGCAGACTCCAGACTCTCGACTCCAGACTCCAGACTATTTTTTGAGGTACACGCCATGTCGAGAGAACTCAAGCCCCTGAGCGAGGTCAAGCCGGGCGAAGTGCGAAGGATGAGCAAGGCAGCCGAACTTGCCGCGCTGCTCGAAGCTCATCGCGGAGAGAAGCACGCCATAGTGATGCAGGATTATCCCGACCCCGACGCTATATCTTCAGCCTGGGCGCACAAGCTGATCGCTGCCCGCTACGGCATCGATTGCGACATCGTTTACGAAGGCCGCATCAGCCATCAGGAAAACCTCGCGCTGGTTCAACTCACCGACATAGAACTTCTCCGCTACACGGAAGGCGACGATCTCAAGGTCTATCACGGAACCGTCTTCGTAGATAATCAGGGCACGACCTCCAAGCTCACAGACCGCTTCGAAGCCGCAGGCGTCAAACCTCTCATCGTGGTCGATCACCACGAGCATCAGGATATCATCGCTCCCGTTTTTGCCGACATCCGCAAGATAGGCGCGACCGCCACCATTTACACGGAATACATTCGCGAAGGGTTGCTCGAATTCAACAAGAGCGATATTCAGCACGTGCGGCTGGCCACTTCGCTGATGCACGGAATACGCAGCGAGACATCGGGACTCGTGCGCGCGCGCGAAGAAGAGATGGCCGCCGCCACCTTTCTCACCCGACTCGTCGATCACGGCATGCTCGAAGACATACTGTCGGTCAAACGGAGCAAACAGGTTATGGACGTTATACGCGAGGCGCTCGAAAACCGCGAGATACGCGAGAGCTATTCGATTTCAGGCGTGGGCTATCTGAGAAGCGAAGACCGCGATTCCATTCCGCAGGCGGCGGACTTTCTGCTGACCGAAGAAAACATTCACACGGCCATCGTATACGGGATCATCAGCAAGGGCGACCGCGAGATGGTCGTCGGCTCGATGCGCACCAACAAAGTCACGCTCAACCCGGACGAGTTTTTGAAAGAGGCTCTGGGAGCCACTGAGACGGGCAAGTACTACGGCGGCGGGCGTCGAGGCGCAGGCGGGTTCGAGATACCTATAGGGTTTCTTGCGGCGGTCAGGGATGATGATATGAAGCGGATGAAGTGGCGTCTTTATGATGAACTGATAAAGCGGAAGCTGCTCGAAAAAATAGGCGTGCAGGATCAGCCTCCGGCCAAGCACGTCACTACCGGCCCTCTGAGAGTCGATGAGACGTAGAACAGGAGAGTTATGAAGTTGCCACATTCGCGCCCTCGTGAGTTATCGAAAAGCGGGTGATGCGGGATGTGTGATAAGATTTCCCGCGAAGGTGAACTATGAATCTGACTGAACGAATCACGATTGATACGGAAATCTGCCATGGCAAGCCGACGATTCGAGGTCTGCGTTACCCGGTCGAGATGATTCTCGAACTGCTCAGTTCGGGCATGACGCATGAGGAAATTCTGGCCGACTATGAAGACCTCGAACGCCAAGACATTCTGGCAGCCTTGTCTTATGCCACCCGGCTCAGTCGGATCAAGCGAATCGAACCTGCGCTGGTATGAAATTTCTCGTTGATGCACAGCTTCCGCGTCTCCTGTTATAATGCGGAAGCATTCGATCAGTTTGATTTTTTTATCGAAATAGACCGCATCGCCATCGCCTTTCATTCCTGATGCTCCGCCTGGCGCGATCAGGGCATCACCATTGTGAACCAATGGAGTTAAAGACATTGAGCGACTCCCCGAAGGAAATGTACCGCCTCGTGCGCGACAGCCTGACGACGGGCAGCGCGCTGGAACTCCTGCTCTTTCTCCTGTGCAATTCCAACCAGACCTGGAAGCCCGAAGATATCGTCACCAAAATGTGGCCCACAGTCATCACCATCTCGGCTGTCAAAGAATATCTCTCGCTTTTTCAGGCCAACGGAATAGTCTCTAAAACACAGGACTCCACTTTCATCTACGATCCATCTACGCCTGAACTGAGAGAGGCCATAAACACGATGGCCGTTTTTTATGCCGAACGCCCGGTGACTGTTCTGCGGCTCATTTCCGCTCCGCCCGAGAGCAGGATCAAATTGTTTGCCGACGCCTTCAAACTCAAGGAGGACTGACTATGAGCTTTGCTTTGGTTCTTTATCTGCTCGCCATATTGACCAGCTTCTCCTGCACCGTTTTTCTTTTTCGCGGCTACGCGCAAAAACGTGTGCGGCTGTTGTTCTGGAGCGCGATGTGTTTCGTGAGGCTGACGATCAATAACATTTTTCTGTTTCTGGACCTGGTGATTTTTCCGACTGTCGACCTCCGCCCGGTGCGGCTCGCCGCCGCGCTTGCCGGAATGTAATGCCTGCTTTATGGTTTCATTTGGGAAGCTGAATAGGAGGAGCGATGATAGAATTTCTGGCCGGAGCCCTCACTATGGCTTTCGTCATCGCGGGAATCTATTTTCTGCGATTCTGGCGAACGACCAAAGACAGGTTGTTTCTCAATTTCGCTTTTGCCTTTATGCTGCTCGCGCTCAATCAAATCGTCACTGCATCTTTCGGCGTGTCAGACGAAAGAATTTATTACGCTTACATACTCGGCATACTCGGATTCACAATGATTCTTCTGGTCATAGTAGACAAAAACATCTTCACAATAAGAAAACGCGAGTGATATAAGAGAACCGATGTCTGAAAGAATCAATCGCCGCGAGTTCATAAAACTGAGCGTAGCTTCGCTTGCCGCCGCCGGAGGGGTCGCTGTCGCCCGCTCTCGCGGAGGACTCCGCCTTGCCGGGCCGCCTCAAACGGTGGTCGTGCTCGGAGGCGGGCTTGCCGGGCTTGCCGCCGCTTACGAACTCAAGCGCGCAGGCCACACCGTCACTCTGCTCGAAGCGCGCAAGTCATCGGGCGGGCGCGTGCGCACGCTCAGAGATTTTCCAGACGGACTCTACGCCGAAGCTGGCCCCATCGCTTTTCCGCAGAATCACTCCTTCACCTGGGGCTATGCGACCGATTTCAAACTGCCCCTAAACCTGGCCGCCCGTTTCGGCCTCGATTCCCTGGGCCACCTTCGAGGGAGCCGCTTTCGCATCCGCGCAGGCAGCGCATCGGACGTGCCCTTCAACCTCAAACCCGATGAGCGTCAGGCGGGCATTTATGGTATGCCATCGCTTTATCTCGGAGACTACCTGCGCGCGGTCGGAAATCCGCGCAGGGCAGGATGGCCGCCCGATGCTTTGAGAGAAATCGATGGCATCAACCTCAAGCAACTGCTCGACGACCTGGGCGCGAGCAGCGGCGCTATCGAAATCATCGAAGCCTCGCAACTGGGCATACTAGGATTCGGACTGGATTCCATTTCGGCCATGGACGGCGCGGTGACGGAAGCCGTAGCTTCGGGCGGAGCCTTTTATGAAATAGTCGGCGGCAACGATAAGATCGCAAGCGCATTGAAGCGCAAGGTGAAAAAACAATTCAGGAAACAATCCGTCGTCCTTCGCATCGAGCAGAACGAAACATCAGTGACGGTGACTTACTCTCGAAGCGGAGTGACCGAATCCATCACGGCTGATCGCTGTGTGTGCGCGTTGCCTTTTTCCATACTCAAAAACATAGAAGTGTCGCCGCCTTTTTCCCAGGACAAGCAGCGAGCCATCGGCGAACTCAAAATGACTCCGGTCACGCGCACTTATCTGCAATTCCGCGCCCGCGTCTGGGAGCGCGACGGATTCGACGGCTACGGGTATACCGACCTCGGCATTCAAAACACCTACTCGCCCACACTCACTCAATCGGGCCAGCGCGGATTGCTGGCTTCATATACTGGCGGGCAGCGCGCCCTGGACCTCGGCGCGATGAGCGAGAGCGACCGGCAGAATTATGTGCTTCGACGGATGGGCGATCTGTTCGGCGGTTTGAATAATCAATACGAGGGCGGAGTGAGTCAAATCTGGCACGAAGACGAATGGGCGCGGGGCGCGTTTGTTTACTTCGAGCCGGGGCAGATGACTACTCTTCTTCCCATAGCTCAAAGGGCGGAAGGGCGGATTCATTTTGCCGGAGAGCATACCTCGGCGTGGCATGGTTGGATGAACGGCGCGCTGGAATCGGGCAATCGCGCGGCTGATGAAATCAACGAGGCGGGAGCCGCGCAATCTATAGTCGTCACCCGTTAATTCCTCTCACCTGCACAGCAGACACGCACATAGCCAAGCTGCGGCAGAAGATCGAAGACGATGCGGGAAACCCTCGCCACA
>CAZPQE010000385.1:0-6916 GCA_964588615.1 uncultured Clostridia bacterium
GACCCCTCCGCCTTACAGGCATGCTCTTCGAGCTTGCGGGTTGTGTTTTCAGTGACGCTGCCCGGAGACAGAATCGCATCCGGCGACGGATCGGAGGTCGGAGCGGTGATGTAGTCTCCGGGCGGCGAAGCTAACTGGCTTTTGATGAAATCGGCTCCCGAAGCCTGTCTCAGGGCTTTGATCTCGCTGCTGGAATTCATCCATGCGCCTATTCCCCAGACGGTCACGATAGCGCCGTAGAGCATGCCAGCCAGCGAAACCAGGGCTATCACGGCCAGGTTTTCAGGCATGCCTTTGGCCATCAGCAAAGACAACACCGCCGACCCAAGTATGAGGAATGCGCTGCCGAGCGTGACGCTGCGCCTGCCGTTGTAGTACTCCTTGAACAGGTTGACCATTCGGTCATCGACCGAAGACGGAGTGGAAGCTTTACCCGTCAAAGCTTCCGAGACGGCATCGAGGTTCGTGCCGCAGCGAGTGCAGAACTTCACCTCATCCTGATTTTTCGAGCCGCAGTTCGGGCAATACATAAAGTTCCCGCTGAAATTATTTCGACCCTTCCGCCGGTGGCCGGTATGCGCTCTCTTCGAGATGGCGCGTGGTGTTTTCGGTCACGCTGCCGGGAAAATTCACCGGGTCGGTCTCGTACTTTGGAGTCGAAGCGTCGAGGGTGTTTTCAGGCAACCGTTCCTGAGCGGGGCGCGGCAGCAACGGCTGATGGAAATTGTAGCCGAGAGCTTTCAACTCGCTGTCGGAAGCGAACCATTTGCCGAGTCCGACGGCCAGCGCCGACGCGCCCCAGAAGAACATCCAGCAGACGATGAAGAACGATGCGATGGCGGGCATCCCTGCCGCCACCAGTATCGCCATCACTATCAGCCCGGCTGGAATGAGCGCCGCGCCGGTGACAGTATCACGCCTTCCTTTGTGATAGTCCTTGATGAGCTTCACCACCCGCTCATCGACTTGCGAGCCGCCGCCCGGTTTTCCGGTCAGCGCGTCGGTGACGACGGAGAGATTAGTCCCGCAGCGCGTGCAGAACTTCACCTCGCTATTGTTCCAGCCGCAGTTAGGACAATACATTCGATTCCTCTAAAAGTGGTCAGTGGTCAGTGGTCAGTGATCAGCATAAGATCACCCCTGCACCTCTGCTCCTCATCACCTCATCGCCTCTTCATTCATAACTGAGCGCCTTGACCGGGTCCTGATTGGCCGCGCGCAGGGCGGGGTAGAGCGCGCCCAGAAGGCCCGACGCCACGCCCAGCAGAAGCGCGTAGGCGAACCACTGCAGGTCAAACTCGACCTGAATGGGAGTGAATTTCTGGATGGCGAGTTTTCCTCCGAACGAAATCGCAAATCCCGCAAGCACTCCCAGCAGGCTGATGACCAGAGCTTCCTTTTCTATCTCGCCCGCGATCCACGAGCGCGAGGCTCCCAGGCTCTTGAGCACGCCTATCTGCCGGGTGCGCTCGGTGACGGTCGTGTACATAGCAAGAAGGATGACCAGCGCGCTCACGACTATGGCCAGTGCGATGACCACTCGGATGAAGCTTTGAAGCGCGGGCGTTCCGCGAGCGTACATAATGGGCACATCGCGCGTCAGCCGGATATCGTTTCGAGGGAACCGCTCCTTGATGCGCGCGGCCACTTCGTCGGTTCGGGACGGGTCTTTGACCTTGACCAGGATGAAGGAGCAGAACGGGCGATTGAGGAGCGATTGAAGCGTGGCGAGCGGAATCTTGACGCGGCCCAGCGATTCTGGTTCGTAGACGCCGACTATGCGGAAAGGGCGGTCGAATATCTGCATCTGGTCGCCGACTTTCAGCCCTCGCTGATTTCGCAGATAGCTGTCTATGACCACCTCGTCGCCTTCCGCAATCGCGCGGCCTTCGATGATATGAGCTTCAGAGACGCGGGTGAACTGATCGAAAACCAGGCCGTCGACGACTCGCGCGTCTCGAATGGTGTTTGCCACAGGCACGGCTTCCTCGACGCCTTCGATCTGTCGGAGTTCATCGGCAAGCTCCACTTTCAACTGAGGAGTGTTGGAGACTCCGAGGCTGAAGCCCCCCTCGGGGTGAAACATGATCTCGGCGGTGACGGCGGCGTTGCGACGGCCCTGTTCGTTGAGGAAGCCGTTGACTATGCCTACGGTGAGGACTACCAGGATGACACCGAGAGCCACTCCGGCTATTGAAACCAGCGTGCGCGTCTTGCGAAAGAAAATATTGGATAAAACCAGACTGTCCATGTGAACTTGGATTTTAGATTCTCGATGCGGTTCTGACAATGGAAAGGCGGAATCAGGCAGGTTGATGCGGGTGTCGCATGCGGCGCAACAGGTGGGCAAATCGCGGGTCGGAGCGCAGGGGATCGAATCGCGCCTCGACATCGATATAGACCAGATAGCCGCTTCGCTCCTGAAACGCCTTCTCAAGCCACAGGAATGCTTTCTCCGTATCGTCTGCTGAGGCATAAGCTGAGGCTATGAAGAATGGCGTGACGATCCTGGGGCCGAGTCTCGAAGCGATCTCAGCCCACTGTCGCCAGAACTCGCGCATGCCTCCCTGAGAGAACGCCTCTTCGAGCGATGTCCGGGCGTCGAGGCTGCCGCTTTGATAAGTCAGGAGCCGGATTAACTCCTGCGCCGCTTCCTGGTGTCTGCCCATCCGATCGTAAACATGGGCCAGTTGGCGGCGAGCCAGCAGGAAAGTCGGATCCATTTCGAGAGATTTGTTGATCCAGGTCAAAGCCTCATCCCATCGCCCGGCGTAATAGCAGGCCATGCTCATGCCGCAGTTCATCATCACCGAGAGCGGATCGAGGGCGACGGCGCGCTCTATCGCGGCCACACTCTCCTGAGTCCTGCCCAGCGATGCGTAATAAAACGAGAGCATGTGATGGGCGTTTGCGAAGTTGGGGTTCAACTCGATTGCGCGATGGTACTCGCTTTCGGCTCCCTCCCAGTCCCATTCATAATAGAACTTCATGTTGGCCAGCGACAGGTGAACTTCGGCCAGAGAGTCATCGAGACTCAGCGCGCGAAGCGCCGCCCGCTCGGCCTGGGGAATGGTCGCTTCTGGCGGCAGATAGTTGAAAAACCACAGCGTCCCGTAAGCATCCGACAGCCCGGCATAAGCCAGAGCGAATGCCGGATCGTGTTCGAGCGCCTGATCGAAAAACTCTATCGATTTGAGGAGGCTTTCCTCCGACCAGCGGTTTGCGTGATAGCGTCCTTTGAGGTAAAGGTCATAAGCCTCAGCGTTGCCGGTGTGTTGTCGGGCGAGGCGGCGCTTCTCTCTGACTCCGAGTTTCAATCTCAGGTTTTCGATAATCTCTTTCGAGATTTCTTCCTGAAGGGCGAAGATATCGGACATCCTTCGGTTGTACTGCTCGCCCCAGAGTTGCGATCCGTCTTCGACATCGACGAGCTCGGTTCCGATTATGAGGTTGCCGCCTATCTGTCGCAGGCTGCCTGTAAGGACTGCGCGGACTCCGAGCTCAGCGCCGACTCTTTGAGCATCGGCGTCGCGCCCCTTGAAGCGAAAAACGGTGCTGCGGGCCATAACGCGCAGGCGCGGCTGACGCGACAGGTTGTTGATTATGCTTTCGGTGATGCCGTCTGAAAGGTATTCGGCTTGGGCGTCCTGGCCTGCGTTGACAAGCGGCAGTATGGCTATCGAGTCTATCGCCTTGCGAGAGCGGCGGCGGCGCGCGGCTCCTGAAGATGAGTCTTCCTGAGCAGGCGTCATCAACTGCGTTGCGGCTTCCCGCGCGCCGCTCGAAGGGTAGAGGTCTGCCGTGCGCGATTGTCTCGCTTCGAGATCGAGCGCGCGCAGGAGGTTTTTGAGATCGATGCCGAGGTCTCGGACGGATTGATAACGCTCGTCGCGGTTTTTGCGAAGCGACTTCGATATGATCCAGTCAAGCTGAGAGGGAAGCTGCGCAGAGTGGCGCGAGAGCGGAAGAGGCTCTCTTTCGAGAATCGACACGATCAGATCGCTCGTCGTCGCTCCCTCGAAGGGTCTGCGCCCGGCGACCATTTCGTAGAGGACGACGCCGAGGCTGAAGATATCAGTTCGCGCATCGATATCGAGTCCGCGCGCCTGTTCGGGCGACATGTAAGCGACCGTCCCCATCACCATTCCCGGAGATGTCTCAATGCCGAACTGCAAAGTGTGGTCGGGGTCTGAGGGACGCGCGGCGATGAGCTTGACCAGGCCGAAGTCCAACACCTTGACCAGGCGGCGGGAAGTGATCATCAGGTTCGAGCTTTTAATGTCGCGGTGAACCAGGCCGAGCGAGTGCGCTTCTTCCAGAGCGTCGGCGACCTGAAGAGCGATTTCGATTGCGTCGAAGGCCGAAAGCGGTCCCTGTTCTATCCGGCGCGAAAGCAGTTGGCCTTCGACATATTCCATTGCGATGAACTGAGCGCCTTCGTGCTCGCCTATGTCGTAGATTGCGGCGATGTGAGGAGAGCGGAGTGCGGAAGCGGCGCGGGCCTCGTTGAGAAAACGCGCGCGGCGATCCTGGTCATACTGATATGAAGCGGGAAGTATTTTGAGAGCCACCCGACGGCCCAGCCTTGTGTCCTCGGCCAGATAGACCTCTCCCATGCCGCCTGCTCCCAGGGGGTCGAGAATGCGGTAATGAGAAATGGTTTCTGAAATCAACTTACCGGCTCCTGCCGCTTTGCGCGATCTTTAAGAGGAACGTCTGATGAACTCAAGGCTGACTGTAAACGGCGGCTTTACCTTTGTCAATTAAGCGAATCGATTCGGTCAAAACTCCCGCAATCTGTCAGGACGCCGATACCGGATTTTGTCATTTTGCATTAACTCCATTTTTGCCCTCACCCATCCACACAATTTACGCTTACCCGTACAGGTAGGAATTGATGGAACGGTTTTTGCTCAAGCAACGTCGGCTCAAAGTGTCCATAAACAAACGTGCGTCATAGGTGTATGCAGTTGATCCTGTGCGCCGAAGCAGAGAACAGGCCCAGAGGAGAAGGCGTGGGTTGAGTTTGCGTCGCCTGAGAGCGACGCGGTTTCGGGCATCCTCAGCCCGAAGGCAGGAACGGCTCGGCCCATCGAATTAAAGTATTGACATCGGCAAAATTCGAGTTACACCTTTGTTCCATCAGATCAAAAAGCGAAAGGCTTGGCGACTTGAGGAGCAATCTGTAGGCTGCAAGATACACCGTGTTTCGTTCAGCGATTTATCTTACGTTGAAGGAAACGGGCAACGTCAGGTGCCATAATGAAACCGATCAAACTGACCCAAGACGAAGTTACACTGTTGCAGGAAGGAATAGCGGCGTCCAAAGCGGGAGAGAAATCCTCGGCCCGCACTCTGCTGCTCAAGTCGGCGGAGCTCGACCCTCACAACGAGATTCCCTGGCTGTGGCTGGCTTACATAGCCGAGGACGCGCACCAGGCCATCTATTATCTCAGGCATGTTCTTGAGATCGACCCGGATCAGGAGCAGGCGCGGACGGGGCTTCGCAAGGCCCTGCTCTACGAAGGCATACGGCTGGCCAAGTCGGGCGACAAGCCGCTGGCGCGCGAGGCGCTGGTCGAAGCGACCGAACTCGACCCGGCGAGCGAAATGGCCTGGCTGTGGCTGGCCTCGGTCTCCGACGGGCCGGAAAATTCTGTGGCCTGCCTCACGCGCGCGCTGGAAATAAATCCCGACAACGAGCGTTCCCATCGCTGGCTGGCCAAACTTCAACGCCAGATGGCAAAGCCCGTCCTGGTCTGGAAATGCCCTATGTGCGAAGCCGCTTCGGCCGAAAAGCCGGATAAATGCGATTCGTGCGGAGCGGTGCTCACTTTGGGCGACAGCTCGGCCTTTTCCGAAAACCGCGACGCCAACATAAACGCCATACTCGGCGCTGTCGAAAGATACCGTGGGGTGGCTCAGGAGATCGACGATTTCGACGCGCACCTCAACCTCGGCCTCGCTTACCTGAACCTCAACCGCATGGAGGAATCGCTCACCCATCTTCAGCGGGCGACCCAACTGCGTCCCGACAATGAGGAGCTCAGATCGAAGGTCGAAAATCTGATCGGCGCGCAGAGTCGTCAAAGCGAGCCGGTCGAACCGGCTGCGCCCGACCCTGCCGACGCTCCGAGGTCGAGCGCCGTGCTGTTGGTCGATGATTCTCCTACGGTGCGCAAGATAGTCGCCGTCACGCTCGAACGGCGCGGCCACCGGGTGCTGGTCGCCGCCGGCGCTATGGAGGCTCTGGCCCGCCTCAACGAAACGCCGCTCGACTTGGTGCTCCTCGATATCGCCATGCCGCACATGGACGGCTATCAGTTGTGCAAGCTCATACGCGGCAACGAAGCCACTCAGGACATCCCCATAGTGATGTTGAGCGGCAAGGACGGATTCTTCGACAAGGTGCGCGGACGGATGGCCGGAGCCGTCGGATACATAACCAAACCTTTCGAGCCTTCTGCCCTCATCGAAGCAGTCGAGCTTTACTCAAGACAAAACAGCCGGAACTGAGAATGCCCATAGAAGGTGATTTGAAAGACATAAGCCTGATCGGCGTCATGCAGCTTGCCTGTATGGAACGCAGAAAGGCGGGGCTGTTTGTTTCCCGCCGGGGGGAAGAGGGAGCCATCTATTTCGACACCGGAGAAATCGTCCATGCCACAGTGGGACATCTGTCGGGCGAAGAGGCGGTCTATCAGCTTTTGACCTGGACCGACGGCAGATTCAGGATGAGCGAGCAGGTATCGATCCCCCCAAAGAGCATAGGCAAGAACTGGAACTACATTCTGATCGAAGGCATGAAACGCATCGATGAGCATGCGCGCGAGCGGGCCGCTCTCAGGCAGCAGGCCGATGCTCTGTCCCAGATCGATGCCAAACAGGATTACGATCTTGAGAGCGACCTGATATT
>CAZPQE010000386.1:0-6908 GCA_964588615.1 uncultured Clostridia bacterium
GGATTTCATCGAGGGATTGAAGCCCAAAGGTTTTTGATTTTGTCACACGCTCCTCGCGTCGGGCGACCGGGCTTGACCTGAGCATCGTTTGCGTTGTCTCATTTGTTGAACAGGAGCAAGGCATGCTAAAGAAATCATCCCAATTCATCGCGGCTATTTTCATCCTTGCCGTTTCCGCCTCCACCGCGCTGACGCAAAGCGAGCGCACTTTGTCGGGGGAATGGCTGGTTTATTCGACGCCCATAAACGGAGAGATTTTTTCCAGGAAGGGAAACACTCTGGGATTTCCCCTCAGAGACATGTTCTTCCGTCAGGATGGCGACCTCCGCACGGGATTCGTCGACCGCGAGGATGCCGGATCGGATGTTCATCCTCTCGGCGTATGGCGAATAGACGGGAATCGCTTCAGCGCGTCGTTTCAACTCTGGTGCCCGGATTCGAGCAATCCGTGCGGCTCGGTGGTGATGCGCGGGAGGTTCACCAACGACGACCGCATAAGAGGCACGATGACCGTTTTCTTCGACGAACAGGACACGTCGAGACCTACAGGTTATGACACCTGGGTATTTTCATTTCAGGGAGAGCGAAAGTGAAAGGCGAAAGGGTGAGATCGACCTTCAGACGAGCGGCTCTGGCGCTGGCTCTTTCATCAGCGTTGATTGTCGGAGGGACGACGGCGCTTGCGGGCAAATCGTTCGAGGGGCGCTGGACTTTCACCGTGACCATTCCGGTCGCTGCCGGAAGCAGTCAGAAGCAGACGCTTACGCTCGACATCGATGCGCTTCCGCGCGATGGAAGTCTTCACGGGCGTATGATGATCACCGACGCTCAGAGCCGGACGGTGGGAGGCGTGTGGCGTCAGTCGGGCAAGAAAGTTTCGATCATTTATGAACTGCCCTGCTCTGAGGGCGAAGAGTGCGCTTCGCTCCTGCTGACAGGAAAGATGAAATCATCAAACACCCTCATCAAAAAGGGCAATGTGATAGTGATGTGGGACGGCCAGGACGACCGCAACCCGGCGCTCTACCACACATCCAACGGAACATTTTCTGCCGCTCGTCTGCCGTAAGATCAATCTCAGGATGAATCTCTTTTGTTGTCTGGCGGATCGATCAGATAGTCGAAGCAGAGCCACAGACTTCTGGCATGGCGATAGAAGACGAGAGGGATCGTAAAAGCGAGCGCGAGCAGAACCTTGTAGATGCGCTCGTCTCCCGCAGGCAGTATTAAAAGGCACACGATGAAAGCCAGCACGATTATTGCTTCGGTGAAGATGACGTTGACATAGATCGAGCCGACGAAATAGCCCTGCTCTCGGTAAAACAACATCCCGCAGGATGAACACTGCTGATTGGTGCGAACCACCGCGCTGAAGACCCGGCCCCGTCCGCAGGCCGGGCAACGCAGGCTCAGACCGCGAGCGATTATGCGCCTGGCCCTTCGAAGATTCACCCCTCGATCATATACAACCGCCGGGGCTTGCCGCAAAAGTTATTGTGTTTAACAGAGCGCAGGCTCGTGCTCTGTTTGTCGAGGTGATCTGTCTTGCAGGAGTTTTGACACGACGGCGGCCAGATCGGGAAGAGGTTTGGGTTTGCGGAGGAAGGCATCAGCGCCGCGTTCGATGGCTTCTCTTTCGGTTTCAGGAAATCCGTAGGCGGTCAGGATTATTATTTTGGTCGAGAGTCGATGGTCCCGGACGAAATCTATCAGTTCGAGTCCTTCCTGATTATCGGTTCCGGTGAGCCGCAGGTCGGAGATGACGGCTGAGAAATCATTTTTTTCCAGAAGCGATTTGGCTTCTTCGAGGTACTGCGCGCAACTGACATCATAGCCTTCGGCCATAAGGTACATCTTCATGGCGAAGAGAATGGAAGGCACATCATCGACGACCAGTATTCGGTCAACAGACATCCAGCACTCCTTGCGGCGGATTATGACGGGGGAAGCGAACGGGGGAAATCGCATCTCGATCAAATTCAGGGCCCTCTGTCATTCGGGGTTCAGAAAGGCCGCACCATTGCGCCGGCATCATCAACGCCGGCCCGGCTCAACTGAGTGTCTTTTATGTCATAAATGCAGGCGATACTGCAAGAGAAATATTTGGCGGGTCACATTTTCACAGGAATTCCAGGCTCCCCTGACAGGCCATCCCCGCAGCGGGAATGGCGACTGAGATTTTCTCAAACGTCAGGATGAAAACTCTTGTCAGCCCCCGGAGCGTGTGCTATAAAAGCCGTATCCTTCGATATGCCCCTGCTTGATCATCTCTTCCAAAGGTGCTCAGTTTCCTGAAGCGCCCCAGGCGTTTTGGAAAGGATGTTCGCTTCGAGACTCGCGACTCTGCGGGTCTTCCATTGCGCCGGTTCGATTATTGAGGAGAAGCGATGACGACTCCGGTCGTACTGTATGAACAGGAGTACGAGCAACTGAAGAACGTTATCACCCGCCTGTGCGCGGATGCCAACGCCAAGTTCGTTTTCCTGGTTGATAAGAGCGGTCAGCAGATCGCCGCGCATGGCGAGATGCTCAACCTCGATACCACCTCTCTGGCGAGCCTGACGGCAGGAAACGTGGCCGCAACCGACGGACTCGCTCATCTGATAGGCGAGCGCGGGTTTCCGGTGCTGGCTCACGAGGGAGAGCGCGATCATATGTACATCTCCAGAGTGGCCGCTCAGATCATTCTGGTCGTCATATTCGACGAGAGATCAAGCCTCGGCCTGGTGCGTCTGAGGGTGAAGCGGGCGACCGGAGAGATGAACTCCATCTTTGACGCCATAGATTCCAAGATGGTGCGCGAGCGCGACGTGGGAGTCGGATTCGATTCGCCTTTCGCCGAGATAACCGAAGACGACATAGAAGCTCTGTTCAACTGATCTTTTTCTGCCCCTGAGGAAGTGAAACCAGACCGGCAAACCCGGCCATTGATTTGACAGGAATACAGCCTTGACGTTCATAAACTACGCATCGCGCGAGATCAATTGCAAGATTGTTTATTACGGTCCAGGACTGGGCGGCAAGACCACCAACCTTCAGTACATCTATGACTCGACCGCTGCGCAGTCCAAAGGCAAGCTCATCAGTCTGGCGACCGAGACCGACCGCACTCTGTTTTTCGACTTCCTACCCCTCGACCTCGGCACGGTGCGCGGATTCAAAACCCGTTTCCATCTCTACACCGTTCCGGGCCAGGTCTTCTACGACGCCAGCCGCAAGCTCATACTCAAGGGCGTCGATGGAGTGGTTTTCGTGGCCGACTCTCAGCGCGAGCGAATGGACGCCAATATCGAATCGCTTTATAACCTCGAACAGAACCTCAAACAGCACGGCTACGATCTGACCAAGCTTCCCTATGTGGTGCAATTCAACAAACGCGATCTTCCCAACATAGTCTCTTTCGACGACCTTAAAACCGAACTCGCCCGCAACGGCGAGCCTATTTTCGAAAGCGTGGCCAATCGCGGCATAGGCGTCTTCGAAACTCTCAAGGCCGTTGCCAAACAGGTGCTCATGGAGTTGCGCAAAAACAGCGGCGGTTAGATCGCTCGTCCTTTCATTCTTCAGGCACACTTGCGCGATTGATTATTGACTCAACTCCACGTCAGCCATAATATACACATCCTAAGCAAGCGTCCCCTCATGCCCCCTGCGCCGTGTTCTGAGGAGTCCCCGCCCGCCGACGGGATCAAATGCCGATAATCGAAGAAAGGAACCGATGATGAATATCCCTGTGGAAAAGCTCAAGCGCATCGGCAGTATCGCGCTTGAAACCATGCTTGGAGTTTTTCTGTTTGCCATTATGCTCGACGCCTGGGCTGCGCGCCAAGTCCGCGCAAGCGAGCCGACGAGTCCTCCTGCCGCAGAAAGCCTGTTGCCAGTTCAGGGCACTGTCTTCGATTGCTGCGTTCAGGACGACACGAACAGAGCCATTCTTCTGTTCAACTCCGTAACCGGTGATTACCTGTTCACCGACTGCGCGAGTTTCAGCCTCAGTGGAACGGGCGTGGTCAGGGTCAAGGGCTGCACGAAATCGCTGGTTGACGAAAAACCTGACCGCAGAGTGACCGGAATGGTCAGCGCCTGCAACAAGAAAGGCAAGGCTTCGGCTCAGGTCATTCCGGGCGGGCCGACCAGAACCATCACCGACAGAAACACGACCGACAACACCTGCTTCTGCGGGCGCGGCCAGCCGGATTGATCGATTCGCGCCGATATTTCTCTTTCAAACCGTGAAGGCCGGCTCTCGGAGCCAGCCTTCATTTTTCGTAGGGCTTTTTCGCGCGCCTTATCTTCCCTCCAGGTTTCGCCTGAGCGAAGCTATGCGCTGCTCGGTCTGCTCCAAACGGGCGGCGGCAGGGTCCTGCCTCATGAATAATTCCCATTGGGCTATCGCGTTTTCATAAAGTCCGTCCCGCTCGTAGACCAGCGCCAGCGCGCGATGGCACTCGGCGCATTCTCCCGCCGCAGATGTGATGGCTCGAATCAGCCTTTTCCTCGCCGTCCATGTTCTGCCCGCTTCGGCCAGCCTCAGACCGTCATCGATCATCTGCGCGATCTTCTCTCTTGAAACCCGCGCGCTGCCGCGCGCGCGCTTGAGCAGCTTGCGCGCCCTCGACCACCTGGGAGAGATATCGAGCGCCGCCTGCGCCTCACGCTCGGCCTGCTGGCGGTCGCCTTCGACAAGGTATGCCTCGGCCATCATTGCTCTCGAACGCGAATAGTTGGCATCCAGAGCTATTGCTTTACCGGTGTATTCCTTCTGCCTCAGAAGGTCTCCCCTCTCGCGGGCCAGGTGAGCCAGCAGCAGATAGTCTGCCTCCGGCGTAAGAGAGCGTGAGAGAGATTTCTCAACATGAGAAGCGGCAACCTCGATGGCCCGCTGGCGCGCGGCGCGCGACTCGTCGGTTTTCGGGAGAGGAGCATCGGCGTAGAGAGCCAGGGCGCGCGCGGCCAGAAAATCGTAAGAGCCGGTCGGGTCCGGGCTTCGACCTGCCTGCTCGCTGCTTGCCACGAGCGCGTCGAAGTCCTTAGACTGCGCCGCCGCGTAGGCCCGCTTCAACGACATGTCGGCTTGCGCAAGCCTGACTCCATACCAGACGGCTGCCGCAAGCAAAGCGGCGCAAACAGACGCAGCCGCCCATTTCGACCATCCCGCATCCGTTTTCTTCTCAGGCTCGCTCCTGCCGGTGACATTTGATACTGCCGGGGCAATCGCCATCATCGAGAAAAAATAAAGACCCGTAGGCATCTGATCGAATATGAAAAAATTGTGCGCGGCCACCGCTGCGAGCGAAGACACGAGTCCAGCGATCATCATTCGCGCGCGAGGGTCGGAGGTCCGACGGCGCGCGACCACCAGAAGATGAAGCGCCGAAGCGATCATCGCCAGATAGAGAGCCGCTCCGGCAAGCCCATAGTTTATGGCAGCGTCGAGATAGCTGTTGTGCGAGCTTTCGTTGTTTATCTGTTGAGCCAGCCGAGCAAGCTCTTTCGACTTGTAGGCGAGAAAAGCGCGGCTGAAGCCTTCAGGGCCGCATCCGGCAAGCGCGTAACGCGGAACCATCCGCGCTGCATCGCGCCACAACACGGTGCGCCCCGCTCCGGTGAACCCTTCGGTGAAAAACGAGCGGGCGCGCAGGCTTATGCTGCGCGACGCCGGCACGACCAGTATGGTCGCTATCGATACGACAGCGATGATGGCCGCCGCAGCCAGAGCCATCATCAACCGCTTCTTCTCTCGCGCCGCTCGCAGTTCCAGAAACGCAAACACCGCCGCGCCCGCTGCCAGGCCGAGCCACGCGCCTCGCGTCCCGCTCATGGCTATCGCGGCTGTCGAGAGCGCGACCGAAATGAGAGCGATGCGGCGCGACCGTCCTGAAGTCGAGAGGGCGAGTCCGAGGCCGAGCGGCGCGGTGTAGAGCAGAAAGTTTCCCAGATAGTTCGCATGCCCCAGCGTGGAGATTACGCGCAGCACAGGCCCGTCAGGCGAGTTGACGGTGTAGGCGCTTGAGGGAAGAAAAGGGTCTTTGCCGAAGAACTGAGCGACCGCATAGACGGCGACTATCAGGCCGGTGAGTTCCATCACCCACAGCGCCTTCGTCAGCCGGGCGTAGCTCCTTCCCACCGCGACTACCAGAGCCATGAAGCAGATGAAAAAGCACAGCCTCGTGAGCAGGCCCATCTGATTGAAGTAGCTTCCAAAGAGCGCGCTGACGGGAGAAGCGGCAAACAGAGTCGAAATCGTCACTGCAACCATGAACAGGCTGACGATGAGGAAGTGCCGGGAGCGCAGAAATCCGAGGCTGCCTCGCGCAGTCATCGCAAACAGGAGCAAAACCACTGACGAGCCGATGAGCAGTATGACGAATTTGGGCAGCACGAGGGCGCGATGCATCGATGTGGAAAAGGCCAGCGGAACCAGCATCATCACCGCGCCCCAGGCAATCAGCAGCAGATCACGTATCTCGAAACTCGCTTCGTTTTTTTTCTCGTTTTTTTTCTCGGATTTCTTCACCGCCTCGTCTCAGCTTGAAGGTGAGTTGACTGCAACGCGGGCGCTCTCTTTTCGAGCATCTGAAGAACGAACAGGCCAGACGCGGCGGCTACGATGTGCTTCAATGAGTGGCCGCTGATGATTTCTCCAGCGGAAAAAATCGCCGCGTCGGTCATCTCGAAAACCTTCGCCGAACCGTAAACTGCAAGCGCGGCGATCAATCCCCATCCGCGAGTGTAGCGCGGCGGAAACAGCGCCAGCATCAGAGGGATGGCAAGCAGCGGATAAAACTGCACGACGGCGTAGAGCCGCAGGTCACCCGCGCCGCTCGCTTCGGTCATCCGCCAGTAGAGAACGCTCGCCAGCCCTGTGAAAAGAAACGGGCCGAGCAGTCGCAGTCCCAATTTCACAT
>CAZPQE010000387.1:0-6907 GCA_964588615.1 uncultured Clostridia bacterium
GATCCGATTTTTTCACACGGGAGCAGATTGCATGATTTGCCCTCGCTGCCAGACTATCAATCCTCATCACGCCGCTTTCTGCCTCGACTGCGGCTTCAAGCTCGAATTGCTCAAGGACTCGCCCGCCCTGGCTCCGACTGTCGCAAGCAAGGGGCTTGCGACAGCTTCGCTAGTCCTGGGAGCGATAAGCCTCATCACCTGCAGCCTGCTCGGGGTGGGAGCGTTTGCGGGAATGGGACTGGGCATAGCCGCGCTGGTCAACGCCAACAGCGACCCTCGGGAGTACGGCGGGAAGAGAATGGCCTTCGGCGGCATAGCCCTCAGCGTGCTGTCTCTGTTTGCGGGCGTGTATATGGTTTCCACCGTGATTCCCAGCATCACAAATTCGCGCATAGAAGCAAACGAACTGGCCGCAGTCGATTCAATCGAACGCGCAGGCTTTGCTGAAACGAAATTTTTGGAGTCGCGCAATCGGTTCGGCACGCTGGAAGAGCTCCACGAAGCGGGCCTGATCGATAAGTATTATTTCGAGCGCGTGAACCGCCAGAACGGCTACAGGGTGGAAGTGAGAGTAAAGCCGGGATCGTTCGAAGTGTCGGCCACTCCATTGTCTTATGGCGAGAGCGGGCGAAGGTCGTTTTATATGACTTCGGATTACGAGGTACACGCCGCCGACAAGCAGGGGCTTGCGGCAGATGCCAGCGATCCGTTTTACGATTATTGACCCTGATTCTTCTCATCGGTTTTCGTCAGACTGCGCGCCATTGCTACAGTATCTCTTCGGTGGTAGTGCTGACGCTGATTTCTCCAACCTCGCCCAGGATGCCGAGGTGCGGATAGGACAGCACTGCAGGAACGCGCCACACATTGGCCTCCGTGTCCAGGCATAGAGGGCCTGCAATGATGCGGTCAGGTAGATGGTCATTCAGGAACCGAAATGCCTCTGCCTGGGCTTGCATCGTCTTCTACTTTCCGCGGCAACTCTTTCGCTTCATCGGCGCGGCTTTGTGCCGGCAGGATTTCGAGAAAGATGTTCGTGTCTACGAGCAATCTCCTTTTGGATCGCTTCTCCATCTGGTGATCTGGCGCTGCAAATCTACTGAAGAATACTGATCACGCAAATCAGCCAGGAAACGATTCTCTGGTCGAGAGAAGAATAGCAGATGTGGGTGCGGGTGCGGAATGACTCACTTCAGCCGCTCATACTCTTTTCTTGCTTCAATCAAAATCGTAATATCCGGGTCAGCATCTTTCCACAGAGCGAAGAAATCCTCGATATGCCTTGCGACTTTTAGCCGTGTCGCCAGCTATCGCGGCAGCAGGTCAAGCCGACCAATCGCGGCCAGATTGGTCAACGGCGAAGTGTTGCTGACAACGATCACAACCGTTTCATCCCTCGCAGCGTTTGCAGGTCTGCCTCAAAGTCTGCGACATCGTAATGGACGGGGATGCGGCGGCTGGCCAAAAGATGCTGAAACTGCACGCAGCCCATCCTCGCCAGCCGACTGGCCTGCCCCAGCGTCAGCTTCTCGCGCTGAAAGAGCGTGACAGCCAGTTCCTGCATCAATTCGTCAGCAGACATTCTAGTCGACTGCAAAACATAATCGGGAATCGTTATGCTCATTTGAATTTCCTCTTCATCGTCTAAACCTGATCATCTGTATGTCGGGTCTGGCAGCAAAGACGATGATACACTCATACGAATAGGCCCTGGCAGCAGTTTGATTGCCGCCTCGCAGTCTTATCAATTCCCTTCCATCTCTCAGGCTTCATCGAAGGCGCTGGCGCGAGGGCTTGAGGTAGCCGAAGAGCGGTTGTTCGCAATCGCAAGAGGACTGTCCGGCGACTACGAGTATCGGGAAAGCGATTTCATCGCTCTCTTCCGCCGATACGAAACCCTGTCGGAAGCCGATAAGGTCGAAATCGACTCTCTGCTCGATGCAGTGAGCCGCGAGATCGAGCGGCGATCATTTCAAACCGAAGGGCAACGCCTCGAAGGAATGACGGAAACAAGTCGCCCCGTCGCATTGATAAGGAGAGAGACCCTTGGAGCATCCGCCGTCTGATGGATGAAAAAAGATTGTCGCTCAAGGATGTGGAGCGGCGAAGCCAGGGGCGGATCGGCCACTCTTATGTTCATCTGATCGCAGGCGGGCAGACAAAGAACCTGACGGTGGAAAAGATTCGAGGGCTGGCCACAGGTCTCGATGTGACGGAAGAAGAGGTCTTCAAAGTCTTGTGTAACATATCAATCTCGGAGAAAGCGGCTTTTCAGATGAGCGCGCTGGCCAATCTCTGTCAGAGATACGAAGCGTTGCCGCAGAAGGAAAAGCGGGAAATGAAGCCGCTGCTTGAGGCGCTGGATCGGGAGATAGACTGGCGGAATATGCTTACCATGAGGGCGATGATCGTTAAAGACACCGGCAAAAAGTATATGAAGGCATCCTTAATGAGCATATAATCGGGCTGGCCTCCGCGCTATGGCCGCAACTTCGATCATTGGGGATGAAGACATGAAATCCTGCCCGGCCTGCAATCGCCAGGTTTCCATCGAAGCCACAACCTGCCCTTTTTGCGGAGGGATCTTTGCCAAGTGGAAGGAACGAACGCCGCGCGCTTCGTCGCCCGCGCCCGGCGCTCTGCCATTGCAGTATCGCGCTCCTTCATCCACAAGCGGCGCTGCAAAATATGTGGCGGCTTCTATCCTCATTATTCTCATGGCAGCCGGAGGCTATCTGGCTTTCAGGCAGTGGAAGAGGTTGACCAACTTCATCGCTGTGCCCCAGTCAGAGCAGTCAGCCGCCCGTGCCGTCTCTGTCAGATTCAACCCCGGTTCCGATTTCGATTTGACGATCGACCTCGACGGCGATCCGCTCGGACTCGTATGCAGGGGCAATGAATTTCTGATCGGCAATCGTGCCACGCCCTGGGGATTCATCAAGTGCATCCGGGATGGCCGGGATAACATCGATGCGCAGAAAGTTCCTGTCCTTGAGGCGCAGTTCAACCAGAAGTTGTCCTTTTCCACAGTCGCCTGGAACGGCAAAAATTATATCGGCTACTGCGACGGAGACTACTTCAACAGACCGGGCAAATGGGTCTTCACCATTCACGATCCCGCGACTTTGCGCGTCGTGACCATCATTCCGGCGCCTGAGATGCTGGGCGGGCTTGTCTGGGATGGGAAAGGCTACTGGGCCGCCACGCGCCGCAACACGGCTGATTCCGGCGAGGCGGCGTTCCTCTATCGACTGAATGAAAAATTCGAGGTGGTCGGCAGAACCGAGCCTCCCGCTGTGGGATGTCAAGGGCTGGCCTGGGACGGAACTCATCTGTGGTTTGCCGATGTCTTCACCGACAAAATTTATCTCCTGAGAATCAACAAAGAGAAACCCTCGCTGGCTCATACCTACACGACGCGATTCGACTATCTGAGCGGCATAAGCTTCGACGGCGAGAGTATCTGGATCGCTGAGTACGACGAGAATCGTCTGCACCGGCTCAATCCCGAACTGAAAAAAGCCTGGGCTGAGGGAGAGTACAAAATCGCCCGGTACGATCAGCCGATGCCTGTTTCCAAACCTCCCGACGACCCGATGGATGAGTCGCTGAAGGAAGAAGATGTGGATCAACTGCTCGTCGAGTTGAGAGAAGACGAGTTCAAAACAAGTGCCATACTTGCGGAACTGATCCGGCGCGGGGCGAAGGAACAGGCCGTGGAAACGCTCGACCGCATGCTCAAAGACCCGGATCGCCGGGTACACCTCAGAGCGAAATTCGCCATGAAGGAATTCGGCATCCCCGCAGGGTTTGATCGCTATTTGGGCGGCATTTCATACGGCTCTGATGAAGCGGCTCTGATAGAAGCCACGGCCGAAATACGAGGCCATAATCTCCTTGCGTCGTGGAGAATTCATTTCAGCCCGGAGCTTTTCACCTCCGGCCTGGAGCAGACGGATTCTCCCATCGGTTTTCCGACCTTCGCCCGATACACGATCACTGTCGAGGGGCCTTCGCTTGCGACGCCGCTGGTCAAAAAGTACGAAGCGAGGCCGGGAGAAAACGCGGCGGCAGAAGAATCGCTCGTTTCAGGTCTGAGGCCGGGAAAATACTCGATTAAGATTTTCATCCACGCTCAGTACGTAACTTCCGACGGCAACAAAATACTCAACAGGTCATATCCGTCTCTGCAGGTTGAGAAATGACTCTAACGCGGTCTCTGTTTCGGGTCTAACATTTCTCTCAGCCCGTCGCCCAGGAAATTAAAAGCAAGCACCGACAGCGCGATCATCACTCCCGGAAAAATGAAAAGATGCGGAGCCGTGAACCAGAACTCGCGCGAATCATCTATCATTTTGCCCCAACTCGGAATCGGCTCAGGCACTCCGAGTCCCAGAAAGCTCAATCCCGCTTCGGCGAGTATCATTCCGGCCATCCCCAGCGACGCCTGAATTATCAAAGGCTGAATCGAATTGGGCAGTATGTGACGAATCAGTATCCTCAGATCGCTCGCTCCGAGCGCGCGGGCCGCAACGACGAAATCATACTCTCTTACCTTCAACACCTGGGCGCGCATCAATCGCGCATACCCGACCCAGCCTATGACCGAAAGCGCGATGATGAGATTCCTCAAACCCGGTCCCAGAAAGGCCACCATTGCTATCGCGAGCAGTATGCCGGGAAAAGAGAGAAAAACGTTGAACAGAAAACTCGAAACTATTCGATCAGTCCATCCGCCGCGATAGCCCGCAAACGCTCCAAGCAACATTCCGATGCCTGCCGAGATCGCCACCACTGAAACGCCCACCAGCATCGAAACCCGCGCGCCATAAATTATTCGCGCCATCACGTCGCGCCCCAATTGATCGCGTCCCATCCAGTGCTGCGAGTCAGGCGATTCTAACCGCGCTGTGAGCTCCTGTCGCTGAACTTTTTCCCACGAAGCGAGCAGCGGAGAGAGCGCCGCGATCACAACGAGCAGCGCCACGACTCCAAGTCCGATTTTAGCGGTCAGATTCATACGTTTTGAGTGGTCGGTGGTCAGTGGTCGGTGATCAGTAGGAAGATTATGAAAAAAATCGGTGCTGACATAAAACGTAAACAACCGACCACCGACCACCGACCACTGCTAATCCATTTTGATTCGCGGATCGAGGAAGCGATACGCGATGTCGGTGGCGGTGTTGACTAAAACATAAGTCGCCGCGATGACCAGAATGCACCCCTGAGTGAGCTTGTAGTCGCGCTCGTTGATCGAATCGATGAGCAGACTGCCCACGCCCGGCCATGAAAAAATGCGCTCGGTGATTATCGCTCCCGCAAGCAGCACGCCGAACTGAAGACCCAGCACGGTGACAACGGGAATCAGTCCGTTTTTGAGAACGTGTTTATAGACGACTCTTCTTTCCGTGAGTCCTTTTGCGCGCGCCGTTCGCACGTAGTCTTCGCCGAGTTCTTCGAGCACGCTCGAACGGACTATGCGGGTCAGTATCGCAGAAAGAGCCGCCCCCAGCGTGAAGGAGGGGAGTATGAGATTAGCGAGGCTGCCTGCGCCTGAAACGGGCGTGATGCCAAGCTCGACTGAGAAAATGAGAATCAGGAGCGGGCCGAGGGCGAAGCTCGGAAGCGAGATGCCCAGCAGCGCGGTGAAAGTCGATAGCCCATCGATGAAAGCGCCGCGATGAGTTGCCGCTGTGACTCCGAGCGGGATCGAAATCAGAATGGCGATGAGCATCGAAGCCAGAGCGAGTTTGATCGTCGCCGGATATCGCTCCGTAATGCGCCCGAATACGCCTTTCTTCGTTACAGGGTTTTCGCCCCAGTCTCCGCGAATGAGGCCCTTCCAGTAATCCTTGTATTGCGTGACGAGCGGACGGTCGAGGCCGAGATCGGCGCGGACTTTTTGCACCTGTTCTTCGGTGGCGTTTTCGCCCGCGAGTTGACGCGCCGGATCGCCCGGCACGAGATGAATGAGCAGAAAGACCAGAGTGACGACGGCCCAGAGGACGGGGACGATCATCAACAGCCTTCGCAAGATGGCGATCATAAGTTCGCGCATTACGGGCAGAATCATAGCAAGGCAGGCATTAAGCGACAACGCGAGGATTCATCGGACTCCGCCCAGCAGTTTGAAAGAATGCCCTTCGGTCGGCTATAGTCACTCTCTTTTGTTATGAGCAAAAAGCTGCTATTCATCGGCCTCGATGGCGGGACTTTCGATGTGCTCGATCCTTTCATGGACGCCGGCCTTATGCCACGCCTCAAACGATTGATCGAAGAAGGCGTGCGCGGGCCGCTCGAAACCACCATCCCTCCCATCACCCCGACCGCCTGGGTTTCGTGGATGACCGGCAAAAATCCCGGCAAACATGGAGTCTTCGAATTCCTCCTTCGACGCAAAGGATCAGGCGCGCTCCCTGATATGCCCGTCAGTTCCAATGCCCGCGACGGACTTCCTTTCTGGGACGTGCTAGGCCAGACGGGCAAACGCGCCATCGTCACCAATGTGCCATGCACCTATCCGCCGAAAATAGAAAACGGAGTGATGGTCTCCGATTTCCTCACCCCACGCGGTCGCCAGGATTTCACTTGCCCTGAGAGCCTGCGCGAGGAAATCGAATCCCGCTTCGGCCCCTACCAACTCTACATCACCGAAGTCTATTCGCCGGGAAACGTAGATAAGATACTCGATCAACTCTTTCTCGAACTCGACTACAAAACCAAAGTCAATCTCTACCTGATGCGCGAGTACGGCTGGGATGTGTTCGTCACTCATTACTGGAGCACCGACCGTTTCCAGCACGAGCTATGGCATCTGATAGACAAAACGCATCCCTTCTTCGATCAGAAAGAATATGACGCGCACCGCGACCGCATCGATCAGTACTGGCGCGCGGTCGACTCGACT
>CAZPQE010000388.1:0-6903 GCA_964588615.1 uncultured Clostridia bacterium
ACGCGGCCCTTCAAAGGCGACCGCTTCTTTCAACATGAAAACTTCGGCGACCGAAACTGGACTCGTCAGGGCGCGGATGCAGGGCTTTATTCTGACTCGGACATTTATGCGATAAGGATACTCGCATTGCAGCCGGTGACTGATCGCAGCTATCCCGCAAACGGTCGCGCATTCGATTCTCACTTCTCAGAGCGCGTGCGGATACTCGGCGAAATCCCTGTGCGCAAGGAAGGCGTCACGGATCAGCAGGGAAATACGGATACTTCGTTTCTCGCAAAGATTCCTGCTGATGTTCCATTCACGTTTCAGACTTTGGATCGAAACGGGCTGGTGTTGAACATGGCTCAGACGTGGCATCAGGTTCGATCGGGCGAAGTCCGTTACGATTGCGGCGGATGTCACGCGCACAGCAAACCGGCGCTCGACTTCCACACGACAGCCGCCGCGCGACCTGATTACACAGTTCGCGATCTTGCGATGACGACGCCGATGCTTGCAGTCGATGGCTCATCCTCGCCGGGCGTGACTGTGATGAATTCGAAGTCGACTGCGGTCGAGTACCTGCGCGACATACGGCCCATCTTTCAGGCCAAATGCGCGTCGTGTCATACATCACGCAACGGGCTGGGGCCTGCCGCCGGACTCGATCTCGACGCGGATGATCGATTGATTGATGGAATTTACCCTGCGACTTATTCGCTGCTGGCCCGGACGCGAAGCGCGACCAATCCTTCTCCGCGCTCGGTCACTCCGGGAGGAGACTGGTACTGGCCGCAGGTGACCCGCTACATACGCGCGGGGCAGGCGCGTCAGAGTTTGCTGGTCTGGAAAGTTTTTGGCCGCAGATTGGACGGGCGGGCGAATGCTCATCGACCGACAGAGAGCGTGGCTGGCGATCCGGCGACGATTCCTTCGGGGGCGGACTGGTCTGACTGCGACCTCGACTACGCGGGCGCGGCGATGCCTCCGCCTGGGGCGGCGATGCTCACGTGGGAAGAGAGAATGAAGATAGCGCGCTGGGTCGATCTCGGAGCGCCGATTGATCTGACGAGCATCTTTCGCGCAGCGGGCGATTCGGCTGTCGTCGGATTTTTTGAAGACGATCTGCGACCGACGCTCTCGGTCTTGCCGACGGTTGCTCAGGCGGCGGCTCTGAGGTCGATTTCGCGGTTCGTCATCGGCGCTTACGATCTCGACAGCGGCATCGATGCGGCGACTCTTTCGATCACGCTTGACCGAGCAGTGGGCGGGATAGCTGCGGGAACGAATCTCGCAGCAGGGCTGACGATCACCGAAGGGGGAACGCTCAATGTGAATCTGGCGGCGATGATTGATCTCTCTTCCATCGGCGTGACTGCGACGGTTCAGATACGCGATCGCGCGGGCCACCTGACGAAGATCGTTCGGGTTTATGGGCGAGTCAGCGCGACGAACCCTTGCAGTTCGTTTTCGATCTCTCCGACTTCTCAGAACTTCACAGCGTCGGGCGGCAGCGGCGCTGTGAGCGTGACTGCCGATGCGGGGTGCGTGTGGACTGCGGTGAGCAATGCTCAGTGGATTGCGATCTCGTCGGGCGCGAGCGGCGCGGCAAGCGGCGCGGTCAACTTCACAGTGCAGCAGAACACTTCGACATCTTCGCGCAGCGGCACGATGACCATCGGCGGTCAGACATTCACGGTGAATCAAACGGGGGCTGCGCCTCCGCCCGAATGTTCATACTCGATTTCGCCGACGAACCGGACGTTCAAAGCTCGCGGTGGGACGGGAAGCATCGCAGTGACGGCAGGGCAGGGATGCGCGTGGCAGGCGACTACGACTGCAGGCTGGATAACTATCACCGAGGCGAGCGGCACAGGGAGCGGCGCGGTGAGTTATTCAGTCGCGCGCAATTCGACAGGTCGAACCCGAAGAGGAACGATGACCATCGCAGGTCAGATTTTCAATGTGAAGCAGAAGTCGGGGTAGAGGTTTGCGCTACGCCGAGACCGAAACCACCCCCACCGCTTGTTGAAGTCCTTCGATGATGCGGCGGCGGACATCTTCGAAGTCGCCTTCTATGCGGCAGCCTGCGGCATTGCGATGTCCCCCGCCGCCGAACTGTTCGGCTACTCGCGCCACGTTCGTCTTGCCTTTCGACCGCAGGCTCACGCGATAGACTCCCTCGGTCAGTTCCTTGAAGAAGGCGACCGCTTCCACTTCGTCTATCGAAAGAGCGTGGTTGACTATGCCGTCCGAATCTTCTTCCGACGCGCCCGCTTCCTCCATCGTGTCGCGGTCCATCAGCACCCAGGCCACCCGGCCCGATTCATCGCGCTCTATCTTCGACAACACCATCCCCATGAGCTTTATCCGCGAAAACGGATATGAATAATAAAGCGCCTGCGAGATGCGCGCAGGCTCGACCCCGCGGCGGACGAGTTCCGAGGCTATCTTGAGCGTGCGCTCGGTCGTGTTTGAAAAGTGAAAACTTCCGGTGTCCGTAAGCAGCGCGGTGTAAAGGCAATCGGCTATTTCTTTCGTAACCTCGACGCCGAGAGCCTTCGAGAGATTGTAGATCATCTCGCCGACGGCGGCGGCTGTCGAGTCTATCCAGTTGACATCTCCAAATGGAACGGTGGTCGAGTGATGATCGATATTGACGACGAACTGATTTTTCAGAGACGGAAGTCCGGGACGTTCGACATCGCTGCACTCGATGACGAAGGCGGCGTCGTAGGGGTGAGAGACATCCGGCTGGACTCTCACCCGGTCGGCTCCGGGCAGAACCCAGTAGCCGGGAGGCACGCGGTCCTTGAGCACGACGGCGGCGTCCTTTCCCAGGCTGCTAAGTATCCAGTAAAGCGCAAGCCCGCTTCCCAGCCCGTCGCCGTCGGGACGTATGTGCGAAGTTATCATGAAAGAACTTTTCTGCTCGATTAGCTCGATGACCTGACTAAGCATGACCTGACCGACGGACGAAGTCGGATGCCTATTTGTTTTCCTGCGCCTGATCCACTGTTTCAGGCTCCTTCGCCCTTTCCACCTCCTCGCTGAGTAACTCTTCAATACGGGCGGCAGTCCGCGCCGTGTCGTCGTACAGGAACCGCAATTCGGGGGTGCGTTTGACACGCATAGCCACGCCGAGCCGATGACGGATGAACCGCGCGGCGTGATTGAGCGCTCCCATCGACTGCTCGATTTGATGCTCATCTCCGAGCACGCTCACGAAAATTTTTGCGTATTTGAGATCGGGGCTGACCCTGGCGTCGGTTATGGTGACGAACCCTATGCGCGGGTCATCGAGTTCGCCCGATACTATCAAAGAAACTTCCTCTTTGATCTGCTCGGCCAGCCGTTCTGGTCTTCTCCCCGTCATAAATCACCCGGTCAGGATTTGCGACCGAAATTAAACTGGATATGCTAAACCCAAAGCACTGTACTTGCAACCGTATTGTTTCGAGAAAAATTTTTTCTCGCTCATCCGACAGGCGCATTTGGGCGCGGTTTTCAAAAGTCGGCGGACGGCAGGCATCTCGAACATCCCCGGGTGCTTGCAAACCCGGCCTACAGTAGCCCTCCGCTCTCTTCTCTTGATTCCCCCAACGGAAGTTGGGGAAGGAGTCCAAGCCCGGCCTTCGAAGGTTGGATTTGAAATATCCTCCGACGGCAGTCGGAGGGATTCGACCGACTGTTGAAAGCTGCGCCCGCAGGCGCATTTGCAGCGCGGGGTTTGGCTTTCACACAGGCTGGCGAGGCCGCTGGCCTTACAGATGGGTGGGAGCCACTTCTTCAGTCATGTAAGCTTCGATAACGTCTCCGACCTTCACGTCCTGGAATCTTTCGAGCAGGATGCCGCATTCGAAGCCCTGCTTGACTTCGCTCACGTCGTCTTTGATCCTGCGGAGAGAATCGATGCGGCCCTCATAAACCACTACGTTGTCGCGGAGCACGCGGGCCGTAGTGCGACGCAGATTGCCATCGGTCACGTAACAGCCTGCGACCTGACCCACTTTCGGCACGCGGAACACCTGGCGTATCTCGGCGTGTCCGGTGATGACTTCGCGCTTTGTGGCTTCCAGAAGGCCGAGCATCGCATTGCGGATTTCTTCTTCGATCTTGTAGATGATCGTGTGCAGGCGGATGTCTACGCCTTCGGCCTCGGCTATCTCGCGCGGTCGAGGCTCGGGGCGCACGTTGAATCCGATGATAATAGCAGCGCGGTTCATGTCCTTGGACGAGGCCGATGCCAGCATCACGTCCGATTCGGTTATCGCGCCGACTCCTGAACGGATGATTCTGATCTTGACTCTTTCCGTCGATAATTTATTGAGCGAGTCGCGGACAGCTTCGACCGATCCGGCCACATCGCCCTTGAGTATGACCAGAAGCTCTTTGACCTGGTTCTTGTCGGTGAAGAGTTCTTCGAGGCGGCGGGCCGATGTGCGGGCAATGGCTGCCTGGCGGGCCTGCATCTGTCGCTGTGTGGCTATGTGCTGGGCCTGCCCGGAGTCCTGCACGGCCTGGAACTGATCTCCCGCCTGCGGCACGCCCTGGAGGCCGAGCACCTCGACCGGAGTCGAAGGGCCTGCCACATCGACGTTGCGGCCCCGGTCATCGAACATCGCGCGCACTCGACCGAACACCTGGCCGACGATGAACGGGTCTCCGACCTTGAGCGATCCCTGCTGCACCAGCACTGTTGCGACCGCCCCGCGCCCGCGATCCAGTTTGGCCTCAAGCACCACTCCTGATGCCAGCCTCCGGGGGTTGGCCTTGAGTTCGAGCAGGTCGCTTGAGAGCAGGATGAGTTCGAGAAGCTGTTCGATATTGTGATGCTTCTTTGCCGACACCTCGACCATAACCGTGTTGCCGCCCCATCCTTCCCAAAGCAGACCGCGATCGGCGAGTTCCTGCCTGACGCGGTCGGGGTTGGCGTCGGGCTTATCGATTTTGTTGATGGCCACGACCATCGGCACTTCGGCGGCGCGCGCATGATCGATTGCTTCGAGCGTTTGAGGCATCACGCCGTCGTCGGCTGCCACCACGAGCACCACCACGTCGGTGACTTTGGCCCCGCGCGCGCGCATCATCGTGAACGCTTCGTGTCCGGGAGTGTCGAGGAAAACTATCCGGCGCTTTTTGTCCGGGTCATCGGGATCGGGAACCTTGACCGAGTAAGCGCCTATGTGCTGAGTGATGCCGCCCGCTTCGCCTTCGGCCACGCGCGTCTGACGAATGGCGTCGAGCAGCGATGTCTTTCCGTGATCGACGTGGCCCATGACGGTCACGACCGGAGCGCGGTCGAGGAGTTCTTCTTCGCCCGATTCGATGATCTGTTCTTCGATGCGGTCGACGATCATTTCCTCGAACGGGGCGAAGGTGATGTCATAGCCGAACTCCTTGCCCATTTCTCTGGCAATGTCCTGATCGAGTATCTGGTTGATGGTGGCCATCACGCCGCGCCGGAGCAGTTCCTGAACCACGTCTTTGGGTTTGACCTCAAGGCGTTCGGAAAAATCCTTGACCGTAGTTCCCTCGACCAGCTTGATCGAGCGGAGTTCGGTGAACACGGGTTTGGTCTTAGGCTGGGCGATGGCGCGATGAGTGCGCGGAGTGTCGAATGTTTTGCGCTCTTCGACGCCCGGCTCTCCCGGCCCTCGTTTGCCTCTGCGGCTCCGCTTGCGGGGTCGGCCCGTGTCCTGCTGCGGTATGTATATGGTATGCGGTTTGTGTTTCGGCTCGGCGGGCGCTTCCTTGACAGCGACCGTTTCCTGCGCGGCTGCGCGAAGGGGCTGCGGCTTGGGAGCCTGCGTTTCGCGCGAAACGCGGCGCGGAACCGGGGCGGCGTCGGGCCGGGGTTTGAGCACGCGAACCTGCGAAGACGGGCGCTGAGTTGCAGGAGTAGGCGGGCTCGGAGGCGCGGGCGCGGTCTCGGCTGCGGGCGGCTTGGCCACGTGCTCGACGGGAGTAGGCTCTGGCGCAGGGAGTTCGACAGCCGGTTGCACTGTGGTCGAAGCCACAGGCTGCGGGCCGGGCTTGAGCACTCGGATTCTCGGCTTGGGAGGCTCGACTGCTGCGGGCGCGGAAGGCTCCGCATGGACGGGCGGCGCAGGGGCGGGGATTTCTTCGATCTCTTCCTGCGCCTCCGACAGCGCCGACTCGACTTCGGCGGCCTCGTGCCTGATGACCTTGACCAGCCGGGGGCCGACGACAGGCTTGGCTTTCTTGGGAAAATACTTGCTGCGTATTCGCTCGGCCACCTCGAAGGGGACGGTGTTGGAAGGCACACTGACATCGATCCCTTCGCGACGGGCGTCGTCGAGCACCTTCTTGTTGTCGAGCTTCAGCTCTTTGGCCAGATCGTAGATTCTGATTTTTTGCCCTGTCATACCTGAACCGCGCGCGTGCCTTCAAATGCCTGAACGAGTTCAGGCTCGGTTTATGAATGCCCGATAAGGTCACGCTCCTCGCTCAGGCATTCGTCGTTATTACTCAGAGTCGTTCTCCGCATCGCTTTCACCCGCAGCGGGCGACTCCTCTTCTGAAATCTCATCGACAGCTTCCTGACCGCCGACCTCCTGGCTCGCTTCTTCCGCCGAAGCAGCTTCGACCGAATCGAGAGGTTCAGTGATCGCTTCGTCTTCGGTTTCTTCGACTGTGGCGGCTTCAACTTCTTCGGCTTCTTCGATCTTTGCTTCTTCTTCAGCCTTGTGAGCCAGCGCCTCGCGCGCATGCTTTTGCGCCAGCAGCCGTTTGGCTCTTTCGAGTATTTCGCTGGCCTGATCGAAGCTCACATCGATCGTATCGACCAGATTATCGATGTTCATCGCAGAGAGCTTCTCGATGGTTTCGACTCCGCGATCCTTCAATCGCTCGGCGGTTATCTGATCGATCCGTCGTTGACGCTTGCCATCAATTTTGGGC
>CAZPQE010000389.1:0-6893 GCA_964588615.1 uncultured Clostridia bacterium
CGGTTGGTTTCGTCACTGTGGTTATCGGGTTGCACGCACCTGAAAGCCGCTATAATTTACAGGATGAGCAAATGTATATCATGTCTGTGTTGACTCTGCACAGCCGCTCATCCTCTAGTTCACCCTCTTCTCCTGGCCTTTCCATAGCCGCTCGCGCAACAGATTCTTCTGCACTTTTCCTGTCGCCGTGCGCGGCAGCGTGTCGATGAAGTCGACTCGCTTTGGGCATTTGAAGTGCGCGAGTCGATTGCGGCAAAACTCTATGATGTCTGATTCAGTCGCCTGCGCGCCTTCTTTGAGGACGACCACTGCGTAAGGCACTTCGCCCCAACGCTCGTCGGGCGCGGCTATGATCGCAGCTTCCAACACCGCCGGGTGTTTGTAGAGCAATCCTTCGACTTCTATCGAAGAGATGTTCTCGCCGCCTGAAATTATCAGGTCTTTCTTGCGGTCTACGACTTCGAGGTAGCCTTCGCTGTCGATAGTTCCCATATCTCCGGTGTGAAACCATCCATCGACTATGACCGCATCGGTCGCTTCCTGCTGACGCCAGTAACCGGCCATCACCACGTTCGAGCGCGCAAGCACTTCTCCCACTTCGCCACTGTCCGCGGCGACATCGCGCCCGTCATCATCTACGACTCTGAGATCGACTCCGATCATCGCATAACCGGTCTTTGCCTGAACTCTGAACTTCTGCTCCGGCGTCCAGTCGTCCATGTGCGGCTTGATCTTCGAGACTGTGAGAAATGGCGCGGTTTCCGTCAGGCCGTAAATCTGTATGACCCGCCATCCGAATTTTTCTTCCGCGCCCTGAATCGTCGCCATTGGAGGAGCCGAGCCTGCGGTGGCCACTTTCATAAGGCGCGGAAGAGCGTCGCGCGCCTCTTTTGCAAGCGGGTGATTCAAAGCCATGTTTATCATCGTCGGAGGCATTGCGGCGAAAGTCACTCGCTCGCGCGCGACGAGATCGAAGAAAGCGGCTGGCTCGAATTTCTTTATGACGACATGAGAGCCGCCCATGCCGGTGACCGCGTAGGGCAGACCCCAGCCGTTGCAGTGAAACTGCGCGAGTGTGTGCAGGTAGATTTCGCGCTCGTGAATCTGGAACTCGCAGATCGAATTCATCGCGTTGATGTAGAGATTTCGGTGAGTGAGCATAACTCCCTTCGGACGGCCCGTCGTGCCGGAGGTGTAAAGCAGGGCTGAAGGCTCGTTTTCATCTATCTCTGCCGGCGCGGGCGCATCCATCGAAGCCTCGGCCAGAAGCGTTTCATAATCGAGCCACTCTTCGTTCGATGGTTGCGATTCATCGCGGGCGATGATGAATCGTTCGACCGTCTCAAGCTGATCGCGGATGGGATCGATGAGGTGAGTCAGTCCTTCCTCGACGATGACCAATTTAGCGCCGCCGTGACTGAGTATATAGAGGAAATCATCCGACAGGAGCCGAAAGTTGAGCGGCATCAGTATGGAGCCTATGAGCGGCGTGCCGAAGAATGCTTCAAGTATGCGGTGGCAGTTCTGCGAAAGTATGGCCACCCGGTCGCCTTTGCTCACGCCCAAACTCCTAACCAGATTTGCCCACTGATTGACCCGCTCTCCGAATTGCCTGTAAGTGAGCCGGGTGTTGCCGCAGACGACGGCTTCTTTGGTTGCGTGAGCGGTGAGCGCGCGTTTAAGAAAGTCATACTCATTGAGCGGAACTATCACCTTCACACCTCCTTCGAAAAAGTCTGGAGTCGAGAGCCTGGAGTCTGGAGTCTGCGGACGGAAGACTCTCGGACTCAGATGATGATCGCTGAAACGCGGGTCAGCATAGCACAACTCCAACTCGATGCCAAAAGCCGGGAACATTGCATCGCGGCGCGGAGTCTAACCGTTCAGCGCCGATCAAACCCGCTTCAAATCACACACGCAGATTCGTTCGATACGTGTCTTTCGGAAGAGGTGCAGCCATGCTGTCTTTACTTTTGCTCAACCATTCTCCGTCGGGTGATGGAGTCTTCTCCCTTGACTATTATGCATGGGGATTCCTGATCGGTCTCGACTCCTTCGGGGTGATGATCGCAGTCACGCTGGCGTTGATGTCGATGTATTCGATCGCGGTGATCGTCGAGCGGACGCTTTTCTACATCGATGCCGCCAGGCATTCGCGCAAAGCAGAACGTGAGATAAACGACGCGCTGCGATTCAACAACACTGCGCTGGCCATCGCGCTCTCCGAGCAATACTCGAAAAGCCCAACCGCTTCCATCTTTCAGGCCGTCATGATCGAGCTTCATCCTCTGGTTGAAATCAATCCTTCGGTCATCGAGCAAGCGCGCATCACGCTTGATCGCGCCATCGACAAACAGACCTCATCGCTGAAAAAGGGATTGGAAGAACTGAAATTCATCGCCTGGCTCGCCCCGCCTGTCGCACTGTTTGGCGTTTTAATCAGAGGTCTGGACCTCCACGAAATTATAATGGGTTGCTATGGCCCGAGTATCGACGCGCTCTTCGTATGGATTTACCATGCTTTATGGTGGATGATATTCGGCCTTGTCGTCGCAGCGATGTCCGCCCTTGCGAGTTTTTATTTCAGGTCGAAAGTCGAAAAGTTCGTCGCCGAGATGAAAGATTATTCGGCGACATTTCTGGGGTGGATGCTCCGTCATCAAACGCAGCTTCCGGCGATGCAGCGCCGAGTCGCATCGCAATCGAGAGTGACCAGCCCCGTAGGATTTTCTCGCGCCGATGCGCAGCCAAATGCAATCGCGCTTTGGAGGAGGAGCGTATGCGACGCGCGCCGATGTCCGCCTTCACAGCGATTCTGACCGTTTGCGCTTTCATCTCGCTTATGATGGCCAGCGCCTTCATAAACTTTTCCCCGTCCTATATTCCTGAATACCTGTGCGAGACGCGCGGCAGCGGCTGTTGCGCTCAGATTGAGACCTGTTGGATTTTCGGGATGCTTTACGATTACGGCTGGGGAAGGCGAAGCGCTTTCGCGCTTCTATCGCTCCTCGGCTGATTTTCAATGTCGCTGATCGCAGAGCACGCCTTGAAGTGCGAAACCGCGAGCAGGCAGTCGCGGAGATTCAAGGCCGCATTGAACAATCTGTTTGCATGCAATCGCGCCGTTGGAACGATTCGTCTTGCCGCGCGCTTCGCTGAAAGCCCGGTGGCGGCTGTCATAAAAGCCAGTTTTGATGAGTCAGGCAATATCCGTCCCGTGATGTGGGAGCGACAGCGTGAGATCGTCAGAATCACTGAAGACCTCAAACGTGGATTGTGGGCGCTTTCAGCATCAGGCTGGTCAATGATGGTCATCGGCCTTCTCGTTTTTGTCGTCAGCCTCTTTCAGGAGCTTCAGATAATCGGATACGGCAACAGAGCTAGCATACAAGATGTCGAAAGTCTCGCCAGTTCCTTATTCCTCGAAGCCTCCTGCATAGTTGCCAGTGCGCCGGTCATCTGGTCCCACAAATATTTCACTTCGAAGCTTGAGTCGTTCGAACTTGAGATGGATCGCCTTTCGCTGGCCGTCTTGCTTGAGATCATCGATGAATCGAAGCCATCAATCGCAAACGCGCCCTCGCCTCGCTACATCACGCGCGGGCTCGATGCGCGCGCAACCTCCCGGTTCACAGATTGATTACTCCTTTTCTTTCAGGCATCATTTCGCTCCGTGAAAAGCGATTTCAGATTTCATCACACGCTGCGGGTTCGTTACTCCGAGATCGATCAGCAGGGCATCGTATTCAACGGCAATTACATGACCTACTACGATGTGGCCCAGGTCGAATACTTCCGGGCCATAGGCATGAAAGCTCAGGATATGGTGGCGGCAGGCGCAGACACCGTGCTTGCCAGAATAGTAATCGAGTTCAAAGCGACGGCGCGCTTCGATGACCTGCTGGAAATCCACACCCGCGTCTCGAAAATAGGCAACACCAGCATCGTCATGGATTTCGAAATCTACGCGGAAGGCGAAGACCGACTAATCTCATCGGCCACCACCGTCTACGTCTGCGTCGACCCCCAGGCTCTCAAACCCATCCGCGTGCCTGACCAGATTCGTTTTGTCATCAGCCGATTCGAGGGAAAGGATTTCACGCGCGATCAGTGATCCGATGTTTTACGCTCCCTCCTTCTGTGCTAGGATCAAGGCCACAAGCGGAGGAAAAAGTTATGCCGGTTCTTGAAGCTGTCGAAACGGAAACCGTCACATTCTCGCCATTGCTGCGCCACTACACGCTCGAAGAGTTCTTTTCTCTGCCCGATCCCACGGATCGTTCGCACTATGAACTGATCGAAGGAGTTGTGTTTATGGTTCCGCCGCCTGATCCGCCGCGCGGAGATATTGCTTCGCGCCTCACTGCCTCGCTGGTGATTTTTCTTCACACGCACGGAAACCCCGGCGTTGTGTACCACCCGCGCGAGCCTGTCTATATCGATCACACTTACCTTGAACCGGATATGATGTATGTCTCCCATGAACTCAGGGCGCGGATGGGCGAGCGGCGCACCTCAGCCGACATTGTCTTCGAATACCTCTCGAAAGGCACTGCCAGTTATGATCGCACGACGAAGGCCGACACTTACCTCGCGCTGGGCGTAAGAGAGTTGTGGCTCGTCGATCCCGAAAGCAGCACCATAGAAGTTCGCCACCGCGTCGAGCCATCGGCTCAGGGCCAGTTGCCCCGCTGGGAAAAGATACGCTACCTTTCAGGCGAGAAGGCCGAATCCCGCGTGCTTGCCGGATGGCAGGTCTCGGTCGATGAATTGTTCGCGGGGCTTGTGTGAAATTCAAAACCTGTAACGACCATCCGAGATGGAGATGTTATGACGAGCGAACCTGCACGCACGAAGGCTATCAAAGGCGGAGGCTTTCTGATCGAAGACCTCGCGCCCGCCGACGTGTTCACCCCTGAGGAAATCAACGAAGAGCAGCGAATGTTTGCCCGCACTGCTGAAGAGTTCCTGCGCAAGGAAGTCATCACGCGCGAGGACGAAATCTATGCCAAGAACTACGCCACCCACCGCGAACTGATGGAAAAAGCGGGCGAGCTTGGCCTCCTCAGCATAGACATACCGGAAAAATATGGCGGACTGGGACTGAGCAAAGTCAGTTCGGCAATCGTCGGAGAACAGTTCGCCCTGCAAGCGTCTTTCGCCGGGACTCAGAGTTCGCACGTCAACATAGGCACTCTTCCCATTGTATTTTTCGGCACAGAAGAGCAGAAGCGGAAGTATCTCCCGCGTCTGGCCTCCGGCGAGATGATCGGAGCCTACGCGCTCACCGAGCCGCAGTCGGGATCGGACGCGATGGCGGCCAAAACCAAAGCCGTGCTCTCGGAAGACGGTCGCCATTATATCCTCAACGGCCAGAAGATGTGGATTACCAACGGCGGATTCGCCGATCTGTTCACCGTGTTCGCCAAAGTCGATGGCGAGAAGTTCACCGCGTTTCTTGTAGAACGCTCTCCGGGGCTTGTGAGCGGACACGAGGAAAAGAAGCTCGGAATAGACGGATCGTCGACTACGGCGCTGATGTTGGAAGACTGCCGCGTGCCTGTCGAAAACGTGCTGGGAGAGATAGGCCGCGGACACAAGATAGCTTTCAACGTGCTCAACATCGGGAGGTTGAAACTCGGCGCGCGCTCCGTAGGCTCGATGAAACTGGCGCTGGCTCAATCAGTCCAGTACGCCAGAGAGCGGCGCCAGTTCGGCCAGCCCATAGCCAGCTTCGGGCTCATCAAACACAAGCTGGCCGAGATGATGATCCGCGCTTACGTCGGCGAAGCGATTTTGTATCGCACGCTGGGGGCAATCGACAGCGCGCTCGAAGAAGTCGAAAAGGAAGACCCGCGCGAGGTGCTTCAGGTCTTGGAGCAGTATGCAATCGAGTGCTCGATAATAAAAGCGTGGGAGAGCGAGGCGCTGGCTTACGTCGTCGATGAAGAAGTGCAGGTCTTCGGAGGCTACGGTTATTCGAAGGATTATCCGGCGGAGCGCAACTATCGGGACGCCAGAATCGCGCGCATCTACGAGGGGACGAACGAAATCAACCGAATAGTGATCGCTTCGCAGTTGTTCAAGCGGGCGAGCATGGGCGAGCTTGCCATAATCGATGCCGCGCGGGACATTTTCGAAGATGATCTGTCCTCTTCCGAAACGCTCAAGCTCAATCTCACGAACGCGCTGTTTGCCGATGAGATCAAGCTGCTTGCATGCGCGAAAGGCATGGCGCTGATATCGATCAGCGGGGTGCTGCGCGCTTTTGGAGACAACGCCCGCAACGAGCAGGAGATGATGGGGCTGATAGCCGAAATGGTGATGGATGTGTACGCGATGGAGAGCGCGCTGCTTCGCACACAGAAGATAATGTCTGCGCGCGGGGAGGCGGCCTGTTCGACGCAGACCGACATCACGCGGGTTTTCGCGCGCGAAGCTGCGGCGAGAGTCGAGCGGGCGGCGCGGACTATCGCCACCGAGCTTGCCGACGGCGAAGACGCTATAACTCCGGTGATAGACCGGATGCGCCACCGCGCGCCGCTCAAGGCCATAGCCGCGCGTCGGAGGATAGGCGACGCAGCGATCGAAGCGGGCAGGTATAATCTCTGAAAATGGCGGCTTGCCCGCTCATGCCTGTGCTCACTTCCGCGGGGACGGTGTATGCAACGCGATAGATCGATGGCAAGCCCGGCGGATCGAATAGCTCGCGTTCGGAGCCTGACCGGAGACTCTGAGGCAGCAGAGGGTGTCGCCGCATTGCTGACTCAGATCAGCAAACTGCAGGAGTTGCCGCCCGCGCCGGCTCACCTCCGCGAGCTTGCCGAGCGATATACCGCGGGTGTGATTGAAAGAGAGACTCGATATTGACCAGGAGCCTGGCTTTATCTGTG
>CAZPQE010000390.1:0-6866 GCA_964588615.1 uncultured Clostridia bacterium
TCTCCTCAGAAAAGGTGCAGCAGGCTGCCAGCCTGCTGGTTCTTCAAATTTTCATTCTTTCAGGGAGTCGCGCAGCGACATGGAGACTCCTCAGAAAAGGTACAGCAGGCTGCCAGCCTGCTGGTTCTTCAAATTTTCATCCTTTCAGGGTGTCAACAGGCTGGCCGACGGTTGTACATCTTCGGCTCCTCGGAAAAGGTACAGCAGGCTGCCAGCCTGCGTGGTTCTTCAAATTTTCATCATTTCAGGGAATCAACAGGCTGGCAGCCTGTTGTACATCCTGTCGAAGAGGCGATTATAGCGACTCATCTCCGAGTGTGGCCAGAAGAGCCGCTGGCGATGGAAATTCTTTTGAGGTAGTGTTGCAAAGCATGAAAGACTTGCTTGAAGTCAGCGATCACATCGCCCGCGCGATTGAAGAAAACCATCCGGTCGTAGCCCTGGAATCGACCGTGATAGCTCATGGGCTGCCGCATCCTCTCAATCTGGAAACTGCGCGCGAGTGTCAATCGGTCATCGAGAGCGAAGGCGCAGTTGCGGCGACCGTCGGCATCGTAGGTGGACGCTCAAAGATTGGTCTGAGCGAATCGGAAATCGAAGTCTTCGCCACAGGCAGTTCGAAGGATGGTCTAAGGATTGAAAAAGTCGGACTCAACAATCTTGGTGCCGTGCTGGCCAGAGGCCGATGGGGCGCCACTACTGTCGCAGGCACGATGAGGTTGGCCTCGCTCGGTGGCCTGAGAGTTTTTTCGACAGGCGGAATAGGCGGCGTACACAAAGGCGCGGAAATTTCTTTCGACATCTCTTCGGACTTGACCGCGCTGGCAAACATTCCGATGGTCTGCGTGTGCGCGGGCGCGAAGGCGATACTCGATCTGCCTAAAACTATGGAGAAACTCGAAACGCTCGGCGTGCCGGTCGTCGGCTATCGAACCGATGAGTTGCCCGCTTTTTATTCACGGCGCAGCGGCCTGCGAGTCGATGCAGCAATTGAGACCGAGGAGGAAGCGGCGCGTCTTTGCGCGCGTCACTGGCAGATGGGCAATCGAACGGCGGTGCTCGTTTGCGTGCCTGTGCATCAGGAAGACGAGATCGCGCCGGATGAAATCGAGCAACTGATAAACGAAGCAATCAGTCAGGCGCAGCGAGAGAATGTTCATGGAAAAGCGGTCACGCCTTTCGTGCTCTCGCGGCTGGAAAAACTCAGCGCGGGCCGCACTCTGAAAACCAATCGCGCTTTGCTGATAAACAATGCTCGCGTGGCTGCGCGCATCGCGGCCAGTCTGATTTCGCTGCCGTAAAAACTGCTACGGCGTGATCGCTTTTCCTTCCGCGCGCACTCCGTCGGTATTGAGCACGGTGATGATCGCCTGTCTTCCTGGCGTGATGAACTGCTTCCAGTCGTTGGCGGAAGTGAGTTGTTTGGCCGATTTCTTTTTCTTCTTGTGGTTCTTCGAATCGCTGAGGCGATTGCCGTCGATTTCGATATCGGCGCCGGGAAGGAAGCCCGATCCATCGACTATGAGTTTGTCGCCCTCGATTCGGACGTCGGATATTCTCGGCTGAGAGGGTTCTATGTTCTGACCATCGAGGGTGTATTCGACGAAGGCGATGCACATTTCATCCGTAGTCTGCTCGCCCCATCGCACGGTTTTGGGCGGGCTGTTGGGATTCAACGGATTGTTCTCGGAGTTGTCGAAATAGGCTGTCAGGCTCAACAGCGTAAGCTGCGGAAGCGGCACAGGCACTTTGTAGTTGTAGACTCCCTGCCAGTTGAAATTCCAGTCGTCAATATTCACAAGACAGCGCGTCGAGCCGTCCGGGTAACGCGCCTCTACTTTCATCTCTCGCCCGAGCAGATGCATGTGAGGAGCGATTGCTATGGCGTGAGCGTTTAAAGTCGGCGGCACGATGAATTGAGCGGTGACGCGATGGCGGGCGTCGCCCGGCTGAATCACGAAGCTGGTGTTGACCATCGGCACGACCTGAACTTCTTTTCTGACCGGCTTTCGCGCGTAGTACAGCCCTATCTGTGTGCGGTCAGTCTCTTCCCCATCGCGCGGGTGATAGTGAACCTGGGCGACCACGCGGGCATCTTTGGGCAAAGCCCACGCGATGCCGTCATTGAGAAAAGCGGCCCTCACGCCGGGCGCCCATCCTCCGAGCGTGCCTGTGGTTTGAAATCCCGGCCCGCCGAAACAGGTGTAGCCGGGGCCGGGGTCCTGATCGTCGAGCGTTTTGGAAACTCCTGTCGTGTCCAGATAAAGAATCACATGATGAACGATGTTGCGATTGCCGGGACGGATATCGACGGCTGAGAGATAGCGGTCTCCGCGAAGAGATGTCGGTATTGAAAAGCACCGATAGATATCGTTGCCCGGTCGGACGGTGTAGTCCTCGTCGGGTTGAAGCACAACGTCTGGCTGGCCCAGCGTCCAGTTGTTGGGAAACGAGAGCGGTTCGGGAAGGTCGGCGGGGTTGCCTTCGGGAGAGCCCGCATCGACCCATTGCGAGATGGTTTGAATCTCTTCTTCCGAAAGACGGCGCGCGCCCTCGAACTCGCCGCACCCTGAAACAGGCTTCCAGGGCGGCATCTGGCGGAGTATGACTTTTTCTTTTATGGCCCGAGCCCAGGGCCGCGCTTCCGAGTAGGTCATCAGCGAAAATGGAGCGATGTCGCCGGGATGATGGCAGACCTGGCAGTTGCGTTGAAATATGCGCACCACCTGATTGTTGAAAGTGATGTCCTGACGTGAAGCGTTCGTCCCGCCAAAGCCGATCAACAGAAAAGCGCAGAGGATGAACAGGGCAGCTATTATTCTTTTCATGGTCGGCGACCCCCCTACTGGTGATTTGCATGCCTCTGTGCAGGCCAGGAGATTTTATCGCGGGGGGGCCGTGATGTCGAAGGTAATTTCATCGCATCGGGCCTCTCGCTTGACTGGCCCTGTGGTTTTGTCTAATCTCGCTTTCGATCATGGAACTGGCAGAACGCATTCAAAACCTCTTCGATGAACCACCCGAACAATTCACCAGCGATCACTACCTGGTGTTCGAGGAATTCAAGGACAAGCTCAATCGCGGCGAGGCGCGGGCCGCAGAAAAAGTCGACGGGCAGTGGAGAGTCAATGCCTGGGTCAAGAGCGGCATACTGCTGGGCTTCAGGCTGGGCCATCTGGAAAACTTTTCAATCGGCTATCATTTTCGCTTCTACGACAAGCACACCTATCCGCTCAAGCGCGTCTCGATGGACGACGGAGTGCGGATAGTTCCGGGAGGCTCTTCGATCCGGGACGGCTGCCACATCGGGCGCGGTGTTACCTGCATGCCGCCGATGTTCGTCAACGTCGGAGCCTTCGTCGATGACGACACGATGATCGATTCTCACGCACTCGTCGGCTCCTGCGCGCAGATAGGCAGGCGGGTTCACCTGTCTGCCGCCGCGCAGATTGGCGGAGTGCTCGAACCCATCGGCGAGCTTCCGGTCATCATCGAAGACGACGTGCTTGTTGGAGGAAACTGCGGCGTGTATGAAGGAACTGTGGTGCGCCAGCGCGCTGTGCTTGCAGCCGGAACCATTCTGACAGGCGGCACTCCGGTCTACGATCTTGTGCGCGATAAAGTCTATCGCAAGACCGAGAGCGCGCCGCTCGAAATCCCTGCCGGAGCGGTAGTCGTCCCCGGCTCGCGCGCGATAACGAAGGGACGAGGCGCGGAACTCGGCCTTTCGGTTTACACCCCGATCATCGTCAAATACCGCGACGAGAAGACTGACGCTTCGGTTCGGCTTGAGGATTTTTTGAGATAGGTGAATATGCAGGGGTGCAGGGGAGCAGAGAAGCAGGGGAGATTGGCATTTGTGTAATACATCAACTCTTCACCCCTGAACGGGCTGACCAATTATGTGGATGCCGGCGGAGAGAATCAGACATGTGAAAAAGAGCGCGACGCGCAGGCTGTATGACAGCGCGCCTGCCGGATCGATCAACTTAGGATTGGGCGAGCCTGATTTCCGCACGCCACTTGTAGCGCAGCGAGAAGCCATTCGCGTGATCGAACAGGAGCACATCGGCTACACGCCTAACGCCGGGCTTCTTCCGCTCAGGGAGAAGATCGCTGATTATCACCGGGAGAGTTTCTGTATTCCGATCAACGCCGATTCGGTCTGCGTGACGACCGGCGCTGAAGAGGCTCTGTTTGCAACAGTGATGGCGTTGGCTGATCCCGATGATGAAGTGTTGCTGCCCGATCCGGGATTCAATGCATATCCGGTGATCGCCGAGATTGCTGGCGCGCGCGTGACTCGTTATCGAATGCCCGCCGCGCGAGGATTTCAATTCGACCGCGAGAGCTTCGATGGCGCGGTGACGGATAATACGAAACTTGTTTTCATACTCTCGCCATCGAATCCGACGAGCCGGGTGATTTCGCGCGACGATCTTCGATTCATCGCCGAGCGATTGAGCGGCTCGAATGCTTTGGTCGTGTCGGACGAGATTTATCGCGATCTTTATTTTGATGAGCGGCCCGCTTCGATTTCGGAATTCTTCGAGCGGACGATAGTCATAAGCGGCTTGTCGAAGATGATGAGCATGACGGGCTGGCGACTGGGCTGGGCTGTGGGCAGTGAAGAGGTGATTCGATACATCACCGTGATGCATCAATACATTTCGAGTTGCGCGTCGGGTGTGTCGCAGAAAGCAGCGATCATGGCGTTTAGCCAGGAAGGGCGCGCTGCCCCCCAGGAGTTTCGATCAGAGTTGAAGCGGCGCGGCCAGGTAATGGCGCGCGCGCTTGAGCGCGAAACGGGATTGCCATTCGTCACCGGCGAAGGCGCGTATTACATAATGCTCGACGTGTCGTCAATGGGGTCGAGCGAAGAAGTGGCCTGGGCATTGCTCGAAGAAAAAGTCATCACCGTGCCGGGCGACGCATTCGGAGAAGAAGGCGCAGGATTTTTGAGACTGTCGTTTTCAATCGATGCAGAGTTGATCGAAGAAGGCGTCCGTCGAATCGCTCGCGGTATTGAAAAAATGAGCAGATAGCTGGCGCGCGAAGCCATTTGGAATGATTTGTCGCAGCTTTGTCATTGCGACATCGAGCCAAATGCGGGGACGATCCCCCGCACTGCAAAGATCGAATCGAATTCCGCAAACACCCCGGAGAAGATCAAAATGAAAAATCCATTCATCACGCTCTCGATCATTCTCACATCCTCTCTATTCGCTCTGGCTCCAGACGTGACTCTGCATCCGCTCGACCCGCTCACAAAAGACGAGATGACTGCCTGCGCCGAGGCGCTTCGGTCCGCAGGCAAGCTCACCAGAGAGATGCGATTTCAAACCATCGTCCTTCACGAGCCTTCCAAACAGGAAGTGTTGAGTTATCGCGCAGGCGATCCATTTCAACGACAGGCGTTCGCCGTCATCTATGATCGCCCGGCCAACAGGACTTATGAGGCGATAGTCGATCTTAAAAACAATTCGGTGATTTCCTGGAAGCACATACCCGGCGCGCAGCCTGGGATGATGGTAGACGATTTTCTGATCGCGCAAACCATCGTGCGCGCTGATGCGGCGTGGCAGGCGGCGATGAAGAAGCGCGGCATAACCGATTTTCAGAGCGTGCAGGTCGAGCCGTGGTCGGCGGGATATTTCGGCTTCCCGGAAGAAGAAGGCAGACGGATGGCGCGGGCGATTTCTTTTTATCGCGGCAAGTCGCGCAACGCTCACGCGCGCCCCATCGAAGGCGTGATCGCTTACGTCGATTTGAGCGCGAGGAAAATTATCAAACTCATCGATGCCCAAGTCGTCCCCGTTCCGCAGGCTGAGGCTGACCTGGACATGGCTTCGATAGGAAAAATGCGCGAGCCGACGAAGCCGCTTCAAATCATTCAACCCCAGGGGCCGAGCTTTGAGGTAAACGGTCACGAAGTCCGCTGGCAGAACTGGCGTTTTCGATACGCGCTGCATCCGCGCGAAGGGCTTATCCTCTACACAGTTTCTTATGAAGACAACGGCAAAGAGCGCAGCGTGCTTTATCGGGCTTCGCTCTCGGAGATGGTCGTCCCTTACGGCGACCCTGCCGCCGGGTGGTTCTTCAGAAACGCTTTCGACGCTGGCGAATTCGGCATCGGCAAACTCGCAGTTTCGCTCGAACCCGGAATCGATTTTCCCGAAAACGCCATCCTGCTCAAAGCCGTTTTCTCCAATGATGGAGGAGGAGGAAGCGAGGTTCCGCGCGCAGTGGCTCTCTACGAGCGCGACAGCGGGGTGTTGTGGAAACACATCGATTACGTCACTTCGCGCAACGAGTCGCGCCGCGCCCGCCAACTCGTCCTTTCGTTTTATGCCAACGTGGGCAATTACGAATACGGCTTCAACTGGGTCTTTCATCAGGACGGAACGCTCGAACTGGAGGCGATGCTTACAGGAATCATGGCCGTGAAGGGAGTCGATCCGAAATCCGCGCATCACGGCGCGCACGGTCATCTGGTGGCCGAAGGCATCGAGGCAGTTCATCATCAGCACATCTTCAATTTCCGCCTCGACCTCGATGTCGATGGAACAAAGAACAGCGTGGTCGAGATGAACACCGAGGCTCTGCCGCCCGGCCCCCGAAATCCATACAACAACGCTTTCACGATGAAGGAGACTTTGCTTCGACGCGAGCTTGAGGCGCAGCGTCAGATGAACCTCGCTTCGGGGCGCAGGTGGAAGGTGATAAATCCATCGATGAAAAACTCGCTGGGTCAGCCGGTCGGATACATGCTCTCTCCAGGAGAGAATTCCCTTCCCTACGTCGGGTTGAATTCATCGGTGAGAAAGCGGGCGGCGTTTATGAACAATCATCTGTGGGCGACTCAG
>CAZPQE010000391.1:0-6861 GCA_964588615.1 uncultured Clostridia bacterium
CTTTTTGATTCGTTTTATTCAGCAATCTACCTGCGGGCGTGGGCGCTGGAGGTCGCCCTCAGAGAGTATTTGAAGGATAGATACGGGCGCGAGTGGTGGGCGTCGAAGCGCGCGGGAGCATTTTTGAAAGAGGTCTGGGAGACGGGCGAGCGATACACCGCCGACGAGATGGCCTCGCAGATAGGCATCAGCCCGATCAGCTTCGACCTGCTGGCCGACGAGTTCAATCAGGAGTTGAAGTAGCAACCGGTCGAATGATCGCTTGCGCCAACTCATCGCTTCTGCTGACAATGGCCGTCTGACTGCTCGCGCTGCCGTAGTCAGTCCCCGATGTCAGTCCAGTCATCCCGCAGTCATCGAACAGCAACGGTTCCATCACCACTACAGGCACAGTTACCGAGCGGAACTTCGTGTTGACGCTCGCAGGAGAGACGCTCTCGCTTATGACCGCAACTCGACCGGCCTCGGATATCCCGCTCAATACTGCTGCCATAAAGCAATGGCATCGCCATAGTGTTTTTGACATTATATGAAACGCTAGGCGTCGGCTGGCAGATAAAATAGAAAAGCGCGCTGAATGAACCATGAAAAACATCACCGTCAAACTCGCTGATCGCAGTTACCCCATAAAAATAACCGCAGGTCTCCTCGATCAGGTCGGGTCTCTTGCGCGCGCGGTTCTGGGCGAAAAGAACTGCTCGGCTGTCGTCGTGAGCAATCCGACAATCGATGCCCTCTATGGAAAACGCCTTCTTCGCTCGCTTCAAAGCGCCGGGTTTCGCGCGCGCAGCTTCCTTACAGGCGACGGCGAGAAATTCAAAACCCTCCGAACCGTCGAGTCGCTTCACACTTTTCTGATCGAGCAGCGCATCGAGCGATCTGATGTCATCGTCGCGCTCGGCGGAGGAGTCGTGGGCGACCTCGCGGGGTTTGCCGCAGCCACTTATCTCCGGGGGATTCGATTCATTCAGGTTCCCACCACTCTGCTGGCTCAGATCGATAGCTCGGTAGGCGGAAAGACCGGAGTCAATCATCGGCTGGGCAAGAATATGATCGGCGCTTTTCATCAGCCCTCGCTCGTCGCTATCGATACGGAAACTCTCCGCTCGCTTCCTCCGCGCCAGATGCGGGCCGGGCTTTGCGAAGCCATCAAGTACGGAGTCATACGCGACCGGAAACTTTTCGACCGCATCAACCGCGACATCGAACGGATGAAGCGAATCGATGAGGACGCGCTGACTCACCTGATAGCCCGCTCGTGCCGCATCAAGGCCGATGTCGTCGAACGCGACGAGCGCGAAGGAGGACTCCGGCGCATACTCAACTTCGGCCATACCATAGGCCACGCCCTCGAATCAGTCACCCGCTATCGCCGGTTCCTTCACGGCGAAGCTGTCGGGGCGGGAATGCGCGCCGCCTCCCGGATAGCTGAACAGATGGGACTGCTCAACGCTGACGAGCGCGAGGCCATCGATGAAGCCATTGACAGGATCGGCCCGCTGCCGACGGCAAAGAATCTTGCGTCGGGTGATATAATCTCAGCGATGCAGCATGACAAGAAAGCGGAGGCCGGGCAGGTGGCCTTCGTGCTGCCGGTAGAGATCGGACGGGTAGTCGTCAGATCGGACGTGCCTCTGCAAACGATTCGTTCAGCCCTCAAAACAGCGTTGCCCTAGAATGCGCGCCGCTCGCGCATTGTGTTGAGCATTGATTCGGAGAGTTCGATTATGAAAAACATCATTGATACAGAAGCGCGAATGAATGAACGCGGGGCAGTAAAAATCCAGGTGGTGTTGACTTTCATCCTCATCGCCATAATCGCCTTCGTGGTTGTCAAGGTCGCTCCGGTTTACATAGAGCAGCAAGGCATCGAGAACCAACTCGAAGAACTGGCGCGGTTGACCGCAGTGCGCAACTCCAAACCGGAAGAAGTGAAAAAAAGCATCGACCGAATTCGATCCGAGTACAACCTTCCCGAAGGCAGCATCACGGTGGTAGCCCTTGCCGAAAACAAAGCTCAACTGAATATCAAGTACAAGAGAGAAATCGATTTTGTAGTGATTCAGTGGGATTGGGCCGTCGATTACACAGCGGACGGCAAGGCCCTTTAAGAGTCGCCCGCGCGTTGACTCCTGCGCAAGGCGGCTTCTATCATTTTTCTCAGCCGCAACAAAAGGAGCAATGCAGTGCATCGGGTCAAATCATTCGTCGCAGCCGTTTCCATCATAGCCGCAGTCTCATCTCTTTTCACTCCTGCCGCAGCGCAGAGCGGGCGCTCCCGGCCCAGGGTCCCTGCCCGCGAGACTGCCGCCCCTCCTCCCCCTCCTCCCAAAGTTCCTGAAACCGCAGCCGTCGTCTCGCAGGAGAGGGCCGCCAACTCGTCCCGCTTCGCGCTCAAAAACGGGATGACCGTAATCATCACCCAACAACACGCCGCCCCGATAGCGGCTGCTGTGGCCTGTTTTAAGGCGGGATCCTCTCTGGAGACCGATTCGACCAGAGGGCTGGCCCGCGCCCTCCAACGCATGATTTTAAGAGGCGCGACCGGAAAATCGGGCGATCAGACTCAGCGGGATTTGCGCGCGCTCGGAGCCACAGTCAGCGCCGAAACTTCTTACGATGATGCCTGCTATCTGATCCTTGCCCAGCCGGACAGGATCGGAAACGCGCTGGCCATACTCTCGGAGATGCTGCGCAGCCCGGCCCTTGACGCGGCGGAACTCCAGCGCGAAATCGCGTTGATGATCGAAGAAGAAAAACTCTCTGCGGATGATCCGTCCTCGCTTGCCCGTTCGCGCCTTTCATCTCTCGCTCTGCCTGAAACGCATTTCCCGGCAAGCGAAGCGTCTCTGCGCTCGATCACCAGAGAGCAACTCGTTGAGTTTCATCGCGCTCATTATCGCCCTGAAAACCTCGTCATCAGCATCGCGGGCGATGTCTCGACTTTCAACGCGCTCATCTCCATTCAGCAACTCTTCGCCGAACTCGGCGCGGTTCAAACGCCGCCCGCTCCTCCTGCCCGACCCGCTCAGGCGATCAAAGCGAATCAGCCGCCCGCTGCCCCCCCGCCGCCTGCTGACCCTCTGGCCAGGCTCGCAGAAGAGCCCTCATCGCTGCGATACGCCGCTGACCGTGTGGATGGCGCTCCAACGATTGTGAGCATCGGCTATCGCGTGCCGGGCTTGAAATCCAAAGAGCGCGCCGCTCTCGAAGTGCTTGCGGCAATCGCGGGGCAGGGGAGAGGCTCGCGGCTTTATCGCTCGCTCACGGATGAGCAGCCGCTGGCAGTCCGCGTCGAGACTCGTTATCTCGCGCTGGCTGACGCGGGGTTGTTGAGCGTTCAGATGTGGACGGCTGCGGGCTTGATCGATAAAGCCGAGTCGACTTATTTCAGAGAGATCGAGCGATTGCGCCGCGAGCTTCCGTCCGAAGGCGAGATGACGCGGGCAAAGGCGATGGTCGAAAAACGCTTCACCGATCAGACCGGCAATTACGCGGGCCGCGCCCTGGCGCTGGCTCGCGCGGAATCGGCGGGCTTTGGCTTCAGCGCCTCAGGGCTGGATTATAGAAAGCTCCTTCGCGCCGTCACCGCAGAAGACGTGCAGCGCGCAGCGGCCACATATTTCATCCTGTCGAACACCTCCGTGCATGAACTCGAACCCGTGACCGCCGCGCCGCGCTCGTTCGATGCCTCGTCTTTTGCGGCGACCGCTGTCGCGTGGGCTGCGACCATAGCCCGGACGGTCGATTCGAAATCCGTCCGCCCTGCTGAAAACGCGCCTGCGGCAGTGGCTCAGACGGCTGCGCCGACGGATGAAGAATTGGCCGCGCTCGAATCTCTTCAGCCGCTTCCGGTCAGAGATTTTTCCACCATCAACGGAGCGCGGGCTTTCGTGCGCGAAGACCGTTCGCTGCCGACAGTCACCGTCGCGCTCCTGTTCCTCGGCGGTCGCGTCGCCGAAACCGAAGCGACCAGCGGATTGACCGAGTTGATGTTGAGGACGATGCTTTCGGGCACTCCTCGCCGCGCGCGTGCTCAGACGGCGCAGGAACTCGAACAACTCGGCGCGGAGGTCGAGATAGTGGCCGAGCCGGATTTCTTCGGCCTCTCGCTCAGTTGCCTTTCCCGAAACTCGGAGCGCGCGCTGAGGATCGTGCGCGATTTAATCGAAGAGCCTGCCTTCCGCGATGAAGATATCGAGCGCGCTCGTCGCGCGCAAATCGAAGCTATGCGCGAAGGGCGACAGTCGCGCGATCTGCTCTATCAGGCGATTTATCCTACGCACCCTTATTCATTCCCGGCGCACGGGCGCGAGGAAGCGGTGGCCAAAATAACAGGCGATCAGATGCGCGAATGGCACACGCGCACCATCAAGCGGCAATACCCGCTGGCTGTGGTCGTGGGCGACACGCAGGGGTCGGCGCTGGTGTCGGCGGTCATCGCCGAAGGGTTCCGCCGCCGCGAGGTTGATAAAACGATTCAACTGAGAGTGCCTCAACCGGCGACGCCTTCGGAAAAAATCCAACAGCGACGCGGCGCGCTGACCCGCTCGGCTCTGGGCTTTGCCGGACCCAAGGGAGACAGCGCGGACGTTCTGACTCTGGAGTTGATCGAGGCTTTGCTGGATTCAACTCGGATGAAATCCGAGTTGCGAAGCCCCGGGGTCGCAACTCGTGAAGCGAAGCTTGAAGTTGAAGCAGGGCTGGCAGCAGGCGCGATTTATTTCTCTGTCGAAACCTCGTCGGAAAACGAGCAGCGCGCAAGAGCGAAACTGCTCTCCGTAATCGATGGCCTGGCGCAAACGACAGCCGAGGCGGTGGCCTCGGCGCAGGCTTTGGCCGTGACATCGCATCTGTCCGAGTGGCAATCGCAGAAGGCGATGGCGATGGATTACGCGAGGGAAATTTTCTATCAGCGCGACGCGAAGAATATAGAAAACTTCGCCGACCGCGTATCGAAGACGACGATGGAAGACCTCAAGCGCGTCGCCGCGACTTATTTCAAAACCAATATGGTTTACTCAGGCGTCGTGCGAGGCTCTCGATAGTCGTTTATGAAAAGCTCGCCGGCTGACACGCTGCTGATTGTTTATAACGACACTGGCGACCCTTTTCCGTGTCTACCCGTCGCCGTTTACGGCGGAAAGTATCAGAGAGCCAAAACCGTGCGGGAGGGTCCGAGCAACAGCGAGCGGCTATAAACAAGAGAGGTTGTTGTTGGGCAGAGACACTGGGAACATTCCAACTTCGGGAAGGTATACAAAAACGGTAGAATCGTTTGTTGGGCGCAGAAGAGGCAACCATGTCCCAAACAAAGAAAGTATCGAAAAAGACAAACAAACATCAAGAGGGTGATACTGATCCAAATACAGCGGTTGACTGAATGGCAGGATCACCTCTATGACCCTGGATATTTCACAGGCGGCAATATCGATCCACTACTGACAGGCCCACGCCCCAACAAGTATGGCTACCTGCTGATTCCAGGCGGGATTATAATGCTGATTTTTATGGCTATCACCATAATCAAAGAGGAACATTCTTGGCCTATTTTGATAGCTGGTATCCCCTTCGCAGTTCTAGTCCTGCTAGTACCGTGTCTCATAAGTTTGTGAGCAGTTGAGCCTGAAAAAACAGGTCATTTGCCACGTGAAAAGTGCTAACGTATTTATGAGACACGGTACTAGCAGGATTTAAGCTTATCAAGAAGCAAAGCCTGAAAGACGATTTAACGAAAGGCGAAAAGATAAGAAAAGATACCGATGATATATGAGAATAAGAGAGACCCATAGAGAATGTGTGCCTAACAAAGGTGTGAACCGGAGATGCCGAAGCGGAATTCCTATGGTTCCACCAGTGTTCGGCGGTGGCCCGGTTACGCTTGGCGTCAGGCTACCAGGAGTGCCAGAAAGCTTGAGCCTCGATGATCGGAATCGTAGTTCTCATCAACATTGGGACAAAAAAGGAGCGAAATAAATGCGTTTAGTTTCTACGGCAACTATAGGTGTGGTCTTCACTATGGGACTGGTAATGGGCTGGACTTCGACCGGCACGCTGACGGCGCAGCAGGATCGTTTTGACCAGTGTGGCCCGACCTCCACATCTCAACTCCGCACTACCTTGTACTTCGGTACCGCACGTCCGAAAGGATCAGTAAGCGAGCTGGAGTGGCAAATCTTTTTGCGCGATGAAGTGACCAGTCGGTTTCCGGATGGCCTGACAGTATGGGACGCTGACGGACAATGGCGCGCGCCTGGAGGCCGGATCGATCATGAACGCACCAAAGTTCTCCTGCTCGTGCATCCCGACACATCGGCAGCCCGCGAGTCCGTGCGTGAGATCATCGCGCGCTACCGCAAGGCATTCGATCAGCAATCAGTACTCTGGGAAACCGCGCGAGTGTGTGTTGCCTCCTGAGCGCCATCGCCGCAGCCCTCTGGTGTTGTGCGCAGGCCAAGCCATGTCCTGCAGGCGAGCACAGCGAGTGATCACCGCGTGATGCCGGGCGTGGGATGCTGACCATCCGGGAGAAGGATTTTCTGTAAGTCAAATTTCATCTTTCTGAGCCGCATCGAAAATAAAAAGCGGGGCCGAAAGGCCCCGCTTCATTGTTTGAGTTTGACACTAGACTAACGGCGACGGCGCGGTCTGCGGGTCGGACGCTTCTTGTCGTCCGATTGAGCAGGCTGCTCGTCGGTTATGAGCCGGGGCGATGCGCCCGCTGCGCACTTCTTGAGCGAATCGATGCCCTCGACGGTCGCCCGATCAGGCAGGTACCAGAACTCAACTCTGCGGTTGAGGTTCGGATCGCCTGAGTCGTGGCCGCAGGTATCGCTGAAGTTGCGCACCGTGATGCGGGCC
>CAZPQE010000392.1:0-6851 GCA_964588615.1 uncultured Clostridia bacterium
TCGTCAAGCAGCGGCCTAATTTTGTGTCGCACTTTAAATCGCACCCGATACTCGCTCAGTCTTTGCAACAGCCGTTTATGCCTCTCAGGGGAAATCGAGCCTATCGAGCCTACTATTTTGCTGCGCGGAACTACGGCCAGTAAACCGAGCCTGATCAAAGACCCTTCCTTCAATCCGCTTGAAGCGAAATCCGCATCGCTCGGAGAAATCAATTCGTCGAAATCCTTCGCCGATTGCCGTAGCTGCGTGCTTACACCGCAGAGGAGCGCATCTCCGAAGGGCGGCATCTCGCGCAGAATGATCGCAGGGCGATTCTTGATCGCTCCATCAGCCTGCGGCATCGGCAAATCACCTTCCGTCATATTCCGGGTTCGCCTCTTTGATCGAGTCCGACGTGTACTCCGGCTCATCATCGCTGTAAGCCCGCGCCAGACTTTCGAGCGAAAGCCTTACCCAATCCTCGCGCTCCTCATCCGACGCTTTCGGCAATATGGTGATTAGTAGCGCCGTATCCGGTTCGAGTTCGTAAGGCTCATCTATCAGAATCCGGTTGCCATCAAAATGAGCGCGTAAAGTTCTGGTTTCCATCACATCAATCTCCAGCGAGGATTTTACTAGCCTTCATTATCTTTACTCAAAGGCACGGGGATAAGAAACGCCCAACGCTCGCATCACCGCTCGCGCCGCATGCTCTGCTCCTGGTCCTTCTCGCGCGCTCAATCGCTGGCGCACCTGACGCAAATCCTCGCGCATCTGCTCAAGCCTTCCTCGATCCGACATAATCGCCTCGACCTCGCGCGCTATCTTTTCTCCTGTCGCGTCTCTCTGCATCAACTCCGGCGCGATGCGGCGACCGGCTATCAGGTTCACCATCCCGAATGTGTCCAGATGAATCAACGGTCGGATCAGTCGCCAGTTCAACTCCGACCCGCGATAGATTATCACCATCGGCGTTCCTGTCAGCGCCGATTCCACTGTCGCCGTGCCGCTTGCAACCACAGCCACCTCAGCAGCGGCCAGAGCATTATAAGTATCCCGCTCGATGATCTTCACCTCCGCATCCCCGATGATCGCTTCAACCTGGCTCCGCTCTACGGTCGAAGCCAGAGGCACGACGAACTGCAACCCGGACGCCGCGCTCGATTCTTTGAGCCTGGCTGCCGCTTCGATCATCGCGGGCAGATGATAATGAATCTCTTTCTTCCGGCTGCCGGGAAGGAGCGCGATCACTGCTCGCTCAGAGTCAAGCCCGTGCTTTGATAAAAACTCTTCCCGCGTCGCACTAGCCCTCGCGCTCTCGACGAGCGGATGCCCCACATATTCGACTTCGATGCCCTCGCCTTTGTAGAACTCTTCTTCGAAAGGCAGTATCACCAGCATCCGGTCAACGTCGCGCCGAAGCGCGCGCACGCGATAACGCCGCCACGCCCACACCTGCGGGCTGATGTAGTAAATCACTTTCAGCCCCTCGCGCCGCAGCTTCCGGGCAAGCCTCATATTGAAATCGGGCCAGTCGATGAGGACCACCGCGTCAGGCCGTCGCTTGCGCGCAGAGGCAAGCAGGCGTCGAAACGCCGAGTACAGTTTTCCAATCGCGCGGATGATTTCCGGTATTCCGATTATGGCAACGTCGCGGGCATCGACGAGAGTTTCGACCCCGGCGTCTCTCATCTCCTCACCGCCCGCGCCGAAAAACTCGAACCGCGTTTCCGGGTAGAGCCTCTTCAATGCCAGCGCGAGCGCCGCCCCGTGACGGTCTCCGCTCGCTTCTCCGGCGATGATCATCAGGGAGCAGTGGTCGGTGGTTGGTGGTCGGTGGTCGGTGGGCAGTGAAGATTTCTCTCTGTTTTTGGATTCGGCCATGGCTGCGGATTCTTTTCTTAATGTAAAACAGTCAGCACGCAAACCCACTGACCACTGACCACTGATCACTGACCACTAAATCTCCGGCATCGCTTCATTGAGCCATTCATCTGTGATGCGGTCTTCCATTCGGCTCAGGCTTGCGCGGTAACGCTCGACGAGCACTCGCTCGCGCGAGCGGGGGATGACCGACGACGCGGAATCTTCTATGGATTTCTGCGTTTCGGAGCCGAGCTCAAGAAAATATTCGACCGTCTCTTTCAGAGCTTGCAGATAGGGAGTCGGCGCAAACCCAAGACGCTCTCTTGCCGCGCTGGTGTCGGCAAGTATGAGCCTGTCGGCGGAATAGTAAGGGAATTGAAACAGGTTGAAGCCGAGTCGTTCGAGCAGACGCGACGGGATATGACACATATCGACCGACGCTTCAGCAACACGCGCTATTGCCTCTATGTGCTGATTGACGCTCACGACCTCGCTCTGGCAGACGTGAAAGGCCGCGCCCTCTATGCCTTCTGCGGTGAGGGCGTCGCACATCGCGCGGGCGAGGTCTTTGACATAAACAGCAAAGATGGGGGTCGTGCCGCTGTCGGGAACTATCACCGGATCGTTTGCCGCGATTCGCTTGAGGTAGTAATTCTCGCGCGAAATATGATCGCGCGGCCCGATGACTGCCGGAGGCCGCACCGACACATAAGGAAAACCGCTGCGGGTGTAGGCCCAGCGCAGCGCGCGCTCGCATTCGGCTTTGTTGTAAGCGTAGTGCGAGGCAGGATCGGTGACCAGCGCGTTGTCTTCTGTGAGAGGCGCAGTAGAGGCGGGGTTGTAAACCGCCATCGTCGAGAGATGAACGTAGCGGCTGACCGATCCGTCGAAGACGTTGATCGTTGATTGCGTTTCTTCGCGGGCGTAGGCGTTTATATCGATTATGGCGTGGAAGCCGAGCGAGCGTACATGCTCCAGGTCTTTGGAGTTATGCCGGTCGCCCAGGATGAGGTCTATGGATTGAGGAGGGCGGGTCAACCCGCGAGCGAAAACCGTAACATCGTGACCGCGCCGCGCGAGTTCTTCAACCGTGTGGCTGCCTATGTAACCCGATCCGCCGATGACGAGGACTTTCATAGTGGTCAGTGGTCAGTGGTCAGTGAAGATTCTTCTTTGCTTTCAGATTTGTCCATCGTTGCAGATTCTTTCTGAAGGCTGAACTCTCAACTTTCCCCGATTTTCTGAAAAGATACTCTTTTCTCAATGTGGAACAGTCAGAATGCAAAACAACTGACCACTGACCACCGCCTATGGATTTCGCAGCACTTTCGATCCGCTGTCGTTCTTCTTCTTTTCCTTATCCTTCTTGTCGTCTTTTTTATCGTCTTTCTTGTCCTTGTTCGAAGTGTTTGCGGGTTTGACCTCCACGTCCTGACTGGCTCCGGAGGCGCGACGCGGGCGAGCGTCCTCGGCATTAGTCGTGGTTCCGGCGCGCGGCGTCGTAGGGCCAGCGGGCGCGGCCACGCCGACCAGTTCCTGAGCGCGCGCGCCTATCTCTTCAGGCGTCAGATCGCGGTCAATGATGACCCCCTTTGGCGAAGTATCGATTCTGGGGCCGAAGAGAAATCCCACAGTCCGTGACATAAGGCCCTTTTCAGTCGGAGGGCCTGCCTCGACCTTCGCCGGGTCAGGTTCGGGAACCGCCTTGCCCCATTCCTTCAACAGGACTTCCGCTTTGGGACGGAACTCCGAGTGGGGATAGTTGGTGATGAGCCGCGTGAGGTCCTGGGCAGCGGTCTCGGTGTCTTCCTGATCGATCATCGCGCGGGCGTGCAGCCAGAGAGCTTCGTCGAAGCGCGAGAAGTTCGGGTACTTGTTGAGTATCTCTTCGGTGCGCATCTGCGCGGCCTGCGCCGAATGTCGCAGGTCGAAATAGAATCGCGCGACCTTCAACTCATGCATTCCGCGTATCTCCTGCACCTCGGTCATCAACCGCTGGGCTTCTTCCTTCCTGTCGCTCTGCGGATAGCGGCGCAGCATATCTTTGAGTCGCTCTTCGGCAAGGCGCGCGTGAGTGGTGTCGCGGTCGGCGGCCATCACCTGGCGCAGGTGAATCTCGGCCATCTTGAGATAGATATCATCTGAGAGCGTGTCATCGGGGAAGAACTCCACCCAGTCGCGGTATTCGACTTCGGCCTGCGCCAGGTTCTTCGATCCGCCCTGAAGATAAAAAGAATCGGCGCTGGCCAGTTTCGCGGCGCGAGCCAGCGGGCTGTCCGGGTAGGTGTTTATCATGGTGTTGAGCAGGATTCGTCCGGCGTCGAAGTTGCCTCTGTCGATTTCCTTTATCGCGTCCTGGAACAGTTCGCGGTCGCGTCCCGCTTTGGCTTCTTCGAGCGTGACCTTGCTCTTGGCCTTGCCGCCGCAGGCTGAAAACGAAGCGGCGATCACAAGTGCCAGCGCGAATAACTTGACTGCTTTCATAAAACCACCTTCGGCAACCCAAAGGCTGCCTTTTCCTTTCGAGAGCGATTCGGCGCGACTGGCGCCGGCGCGGGTTTATGCAAAATTGCGAGCACGGGTTAAACTGACAGCGTCTCAAAAGCTTTCATGCGAAGCGCGCGGGTGGCTTCTTCCGCATTGCCTCCGCCGAAGACTGCTGACCCGGCGACTATCCATTCGGCTCCGCATCGAACCACATCCGAAATGTTGTCAAGACCTACGCCGCCATCGACTTCGATCTTCACGCTGAGACCGCGACCATCGATCATACCCCGCAGCCGAGTTATCTTGTCAAGCGACGACTGAATGAACGACTGACCTCCAAATCCCGGATTGACCGACATGATCAAAACATAATCGACGAAGGGAAGTATCTCTTCCAGGGTCGAAAGCGAGGTGGCCGGGTTGAGGACGACTCCGGGGCGACAGCCGAGGTCCCTGATAGCCGTGACCGTGCGATGGAGATGATCGACGGCTTCGACCTGAACCGAAATCATCGAAGCCCCTGCGCGGGCGAAGTCAGCGATATAGCGGTCTGGATCCGATATCATCAGGTGGCAGTCGAGCGGCAGATTGGTGACGCTGCGGGCCGCTTTGATTATCAAAGGGCCGATGGTTATGTTTGGAACGAAGTGACCATCCATCACATCGCAGTGAATGAGTCCCGCTCCTCCGCGCTCGGCTGCGCGAATATCTTCGCCAAGCTTTGCGAAGTCGGCTGACAGTATCGAAGGCGCAATCTCGATCATCTCTCTCCTCGAAAAAGAGTCTGAAGTCCGGAGTCAGGAGTCCGGAGTCTGGCTTTTATCGCCATCATCGGCTTTTCATTTTTTCGTCGCCATGAATCATTCCAGGGATCGCTCAGCGAGGGCAGGCCGCCTTTGCTGATTGCCATCTCTGATTCATAGAGATGGCAATCAAGCCTCGACAAGAGAATGTCTGTTTCCTGTTTCGCTTCGCTTCTGGTCGTCGACGGGCCGTTGCTGATGATGATAGTGAGACTGGAATCTTTCTTGACCGAAGAGTTAGGGCCGGGCCGGGTTTCGATCACGGTATTAGCCGGAACCTTGTCGTCGGCGCGGCGCTGTATTTTTACTTTGAGTCCGGCCTGTTCGGCGGCCTTCTGCGCCTCGGCTTCAGGCTTGCCTACGAGATTGGGAACGCGCGTGTCGCCGCTGCGAAAGAGAATGTAGATCGTCACCGTCGCGCTGAGTAGAAACGCCAGCACCAGGATGATGACCATGCCGAGCCTTCGCGCTATCGTCCATACGATGCTATGGGGCCGGTTCCTGGAAGAACTCATGGCCGAAAGTCTATCATCGGGATTTGTCCTTTGTCATCGGTCATTCGTCCTTACGTTCGTCGCCCGAATGATTGCGCGGACACAACAACGGACTGCTGACAACGGACGACGGACAAAATCAATCGGAAAAACTCTTGAACAATCGCCCGAAGAAGCCTTCGTCTTTTCGAGTGAGATGCTCAAGCTCTCCGGCGTCGAGCCAGACGCCGTGACACTTCGAGCAGCGGTCTACCTGAACTTCTTCGTAGGTGATTTCCTTGAGCCTGCCGTCGCAGCGCGGACAGGCGAGAGTCGAAGCCCGTTCTGCGGCGGCGCGCTCTTCTTCTTCGCGTTTGGCCCGCATTTTTTCTATCGCTTCCTGCTCTTTCTTTCTGAAGTACTCTTCTTCAAGCGCCTTTTCACGATCATCCCAGATGTTGGACATAATTTCTCCTCTCGCAGCGCAGGCCGTCGGCCTGCGGATGAATTCAAGACAATTCAATACCAGAAAAGCCTATGGTTGCCAAACCGGTCACTGCTTCTGGTTGACTATTCGCTCGATCACTTTCGGATCGTCGGGCAGCAGGCCCGATTTCACAAGCCTCGGAGTGAGCGCGGCCCAGTTCTTATCCGCCGCAAATACGCGACGAAACAGAGGGAGCGATTCATCGACCCGGCCCATGTTGACAAGCGCGACCGCATGCCAGTAAACCATCTCCACATTGTCGGGAACGAGGCGGGCCGCAGCGGAATATTCTTTCAATGCGCGCTCGTTGTCCTTCTGCTCGACGGCCAGATCGCCCGCGTTCATGTGATTGTAAGCGCGATGGAGGTTGAGCAATCGCCGCAACTCTTTGAGAGGTTCAGCATGGTCATCTATGCGAAGATCGAACAGGCGATCAGCCCACGCCCGCCCTGTGGATTTTCCTGACACGACGATCAAAGCCGCTGACTGCTTGCCGCGAATGTCTCCGCCCGCGCTTTCAGCGGCTTCGAGCGCAGCCATCATGCGTTCTGCGAGATCGCCTTTTGTGTTTTCAAAGGCGCGGGCCATCGCAGGCCACACCTGGTCGTTGAGCATCAGATTGGCCTGAACCGAAAAATCGCGCCCGACGATGTGGCCCGCTGACTGAATGCAACTCCTGCCTGTGTGCGCGCTTACTTTTCCCTGAGAATCGATCATGGCCACCTGTCGCACGTCGCGGCCTTCATCGGCGGCGAT
>CAZPQE010000393.1:0-6839 GCA_964588615.1 uncultured Clostridia bacterium
TCGCGGATTATTTCTTCGTCACCGTCGCAGTGCCGGGCGATGAAGTCGCGCCGCTCGGCGGGATCGAGCTTGAGGGCGGCATGAAAAAGCTCGTTGATTTTCTGCCAGTCGTCCATGCGAGAGCGATCACCCGTCGTGGATTTCCTGAGTCGAGCCGAACGGCAATTCTATTGAAGCGATGAGATCAAGTCTACGAATTTTGGTCTGCGAGGGTCGTTGATCTTTCCATCATCGGCGCAGTATCCTTGCTGACCGACATAAAATCGAAAACGGCGCTCACCCTCCAGGCGCCGCAGGAAAGGAAAAGGCCGGCACCGATATGCAAAGCCATCCAGCGCGATTTGAGAACTCTCTTCACGCAAAACCCTGCGGCATCTCCGCGATGGAATTGCGCCGCTTTCATCTGTTTTTGCGCTGGGGCAGAATCCTGCCGATAATCGCAGCCGTTATGCTTCTATCAGGTTTGCCTTCTGCTGCGCGACCTGACGAATCTTTCATCGGCACCCTTCCTGCGCCCGCTTCGACGAAAAAAATGAGCGGGAGCTTCTCGCTCGATTCCAAAACGAGATTGATCGCTGATGATGACCCGTCGAAAAACCTCGCCGGTTTGCTCAGAGCTTGCGGCTTCAAAAGAATCGCCCCTCCCCGTGCGTCAGGCGCGGTTCCGACACGAGCGCAACTCGCGTGGCAGCGGATGGAGTTTTACGCCTTCATTCATTTCGGGATGAACACCTTCACCGATCACGAATGGGGCGAGGGCCGCGCGCCTGCTGAAACTTTCAATCCCACCGAACTCGACTGTCGCCAGTGGGCCAGAGTCGCAAAAGAAGCCGGGATGCGAGGCATCATCATCACCGCCAAGCACCACGACGGATTCTGCCTCTGGCCTTCGAGTACGACCGAGTATTCGGTGAAATATTCGAAGTGGCGCGATGGCCGGGGAGATGTGCTCAAAGAACTCTCCCAGGCTTGCCGCGAGTACGGGCTCGGGTTCGGAGTTTATATCTCGCCCTGGGATCGCAATCATCCGCTCTATGGAACTCCCCGGTACAATCGCGTCTACAAAGAGCAATGGCGCGAGGTTCTGACCGGCTATGGAGAAATCTTCGAGTCGTGGCTCGACGGAGCAAACGATAACACGAAGCGAATGGTCTATGACTTCCACGGCTTCTTCGAGACGATCAAAAAGCACCAGCCCGGCACTTTGATTTTCAGCGATGCCGGCCCCGATATTCGATGGGTCGGAAACGAGCGGGGATTTGCGGGAGAGACCAACTGGTCGACGCGTGACAACGAAGGCACATTTCCGGGCTTTGCCGACGAGAAGGCTTTGAATGTCGGAGACGAAAACGGCGACAGGTGGATTCCCGCCGAATGCGATGTCTCGATACGACCGGGCTGGTTCTATCACGCGAAGGAAGACGAGAGCCTCAAATCGGTCGAGCAGTTGATGGATATTTATTACAGTTCGGTCGGGCGCAACGCCAACCTGCTGCTCAACATCGGCGTAGACCGCCGGGGGCTGGTCAATGAAAACGACGCGCGTCGGCTGATGGAATTCAAGAAAGCGCGCGAGGAAGCGTTCAAGGAAAATCTCGCCAGAGGCAAAGCCGCAGCAACGAATGTGAGAGGCAACGCCTTCAGAGCGGAGAATGTTCTCGACTCCGACCCTGCGACTTACTGGGCGACTGGCGACGGGGTGACTTCCGCCTCGCTCGAAATAAATTTTGGCCGCACGCTGGAGTTCAATCGTTTTCTGGCGCAGGAAAACATCGCGCTCGGCCAGCGGGTGAAAAAGTTTTCAGTGCAAATCTGGAACGGCAGCAGTTGGGAGATGGTCGCCCGTCAGACGACCATCGGCCACAAGCGCATCCTGCGTTTTCCTGCGGTCAAAACCAGCAGGCTGAAACTGGTCATCGAAGAAGCGAAGGCCGCTCCGACGATCGCCAGTATCGAAATCTACAACGCGCCGTAGATTCTACTCAGCCAGCAGGCTTCTGAGCATCCAGGCAGTCTTTTCGTGAACCTGCATGCGCTGCGTGAGCAGATCAGCCGTAGGCTCGTCGTTGGCGCCTCCGACGGCGGGGAAGATCGAGCGGGCAGTGCGCGTGACCGCTTCCTGTCCTTCGACCAGAAGTTGGATCATTCGCCGCGCGTCAGGAACATGGTTTTCCTCTTTTATCGAAGACAGCCGCGCGAACTCGCGGTAGCTTCCGGGAGCGATGAAGCCCAGCGCGCGTATGCGCTCGGCTATCTGATCTACTGCCAGAGCGAGATCGTTGTACTGCTGCTCGAACATCATGTGCAGGGTCTGAAACATCGGCCCGGTGACGTTCCAGTGAAAATTATGAGTCTTGAGATAAAGCGTGTAGGTGTCGGCAAGCAGCCGCGACAACCCTTCAGCTATTTCCTTTCGGTCTTCTTCCGTAATGCCGATGTTGATCGGCATCGCTTTCAATTCTGCTCCGGTGTTTGCCTGCATAATGCCCTCCTCAAATTGCTGTCTGAAACTGCGCGTCCATCTCAAGCGCGACTGCGGCTGCATGAATGGTTGCGGCGATCCGAACGGCGTCATGCACCTGATCTTCGGTGATGCCGCCGCCGGTGATAACCTGATCGTGAGAGCGTATGCACATCTCGCATCCGTTGATCGCGCTCACCGCGAGGCAGAACAACTCGAAGTCTGCCTTGCTCCCCATGGGTTTTCCGATCCAGTTCATGCGGAGCCTCGCAGGGCGGGCGGAATAACTCTCCTTGCCGATCATGTGACGGAAGCGATAGTAGACGTTGTTCATCGCCATCAGCGCGGCTGCCGCTTTGGCATCCTCGATGACTGCGGAATCCACTTCACTTGCGGCATCCCCCATCACCGCCCGCGCAAGCTCGCGGTTGCGGGAGGCGATGGCCGAAGCCACCGCCGTCCCCCACATCTGAGCCGCAGTGAGCGCAGTCGATTGAAAGACCGTTTGCAGGTTGAGTTTTATGTCTCTTGCCGCTTCGGGCAATCGATGGCGAAGGTTTTCCAGTTCTCTCATATCAGGCCGCCTTTCCCAGTGTTTCTTCGCCCTTGTTCCAGTTGCACGGGCAGAGTTCATCGGTCTGAAGCGCGTCGAGCACGCGAAGCACTTCGGCGACATTGCGCCCGACCGACAGATCGTTGACCTGCGCCCATCGGATTATTCCTTCCGGGTCGACGATGAATGTGGCGCGAAGGGCGACGCCCGCTTCCCGGTGCAGTATGCCGAGCGCGGAAGAAAGCTCCCGGCGGGTGTCGGCCAGCATCGGGTAGGGAAGGTTTTTGAGATCGGGGTGATTGTTGCGCCAGGCCAGGTGGACGAAATGAGTGTCGGTGCTCGCGCCGAGAATCTGGGCGTCGCGCTCGTCGAAATCACGATTGCGTTTGCCGAACTCGGCTATCTCGGTCGGGCAGATGAAGGTGAAATCCATCGGCCAGAAAAAGACCACCTGCCATTTGCCTCTGTAAGTCTCGTCGGTGATCTCCTGAAACTCCTTGCCTTTCTCCAGGCTCACTACTGCCTGAAGCCTGAACTGCGGAAAACGGTCTCCAACTGTAAGCATTCGATTTCTCCTTGTTTGTAAGATTTCAAGATTTAGACTCAATCTAAATCAATGGCCAAAAAAAAGGCCGATCATTTTTTGCGACATCCGGCGCAGAGGCCGCGAAGAGTGACTTCGTAGCTTTCGACCTGCTGGCGACCGGGCAGCGCGCACACTTTCAATTTGCTGATCGATTCGCATTCGATATCTTCGACCCTGCCGCAGCGACGGCAGACGAAGTGATGATGCTCTTCGGTGTTGGGGTCGAAGCGAACCTGTCCGCCTTCGAACACCTCCCTGACCATGCCAGCGTCTCTGAGCCAGTTGAGCGTGTTGTAGACGGTGGCTCTCGAAGTCATCGGGAAGCGGCGATTGACGGCGGTAAAGACCTCGTCAGCCGTCGGGTGATGAGCGGCTGATTGAAGGTGCTCGACTATGGCCCGCCGCTGCGGAGTCATCTTCAACCCCCGCGACTGCACCATCGTCTCGACCGCCGCTTTGTGCAATTTCGTCATCGCCTGTTTAGAATAGGTCTAAAAAAAGAATCTGTCAAGAAAAATTTTTCTGCTAATCGATTCGCAGGAAGTCCTCTTTCAGAATCGCGTCGAGCGTTTCGATGAGAAAATCGGCGTTGCTCTCATCAAATACCATGGGGGGCTTGATCTTGAGCACGTTATGAAGCGGGCCGTCGGTGCTTAGGAGCACGCCGCGCTCCCTGCAGCGATTGGCGACGTAAGCGGCCTGCCAGTCAGCGGGCGCAAGCGTCGCGCGACTGGTGACAAGCTCGACCCCCGCATACAGCCCCAGCCCGCGCACATCTCCGATGAGCCGATGATCTTTCATCAACTCGCGCAAGCCGCCGATCAATCGTTTGCCTGTTCGCAGAGCGTTTTCCTGCAATCGCTCGTCGCCTATAACATCGAGCACCGCCATGCCCACAGCGCATGACACAGGATTTCCGCCGAAGGTGTTGAAGTACTCCATCCCGTTGGCGAACGAGTCAGCGATATCTCTGGTAGTGATGACCGCCCCCATCGGATGGCCGTTGCCAATGGGTTTGCCCAGAGTGACGATATCAGGGATGACGCCCTGCGTCTCGAATCCCCAGAAATGCGTCCCCACCCGACCGAATCCGACCTGAACTTCATCGGCTATGCACACGCCGCCCGTGTCTCGGACGTGACGGAACGCTTCGCGCAGGTATCCGTCAGGCAGAACGATCTGGCCCGCGCATCCGGGCAGCGACTCGAAGATGAACGCGCTCACGCGCCCCTCGATTCGCTCGATTTCTTCAGCGACAAGCTGCGCGTATCTCGCTCCTGCTTGCGGATCGCTTTTTTTGTATGGCCCGCGATAGACATCCGCCAGCGCGACCTTATGAACATAGGGCGGCCTTCCCTCTCCGCCCGGCCCGTCGTGCTTGTAGGGACTGATCTCTATCAGGCTGGCGGTGTTGCCGTGATAAGCCGCTTCGAGCACGATGGTCTCTTTGCTCTTCGTATGCGCGCGCGCCAGCCTCAGGGCAAGCTCGTTGGCTTCGCTGCCCGAGTTGACCAGAAAGCATACTCGGAGAGGTTCGGGCAGCGTGGCGCAAAGCCGGTCGGCATAGCGCACGAGGTTTTCGTGCAGGTAGCGGGTGTTGGTGTTTAGCACGGCCATCTGCTCCTGCGCGGCGCGCACGACGCGCGGATGGCAGTGGCCCACGTGCGGCACGTTGTTGACCGCATCGAGATAAGCCCGCCCGCCTTCATCGTAGAGATACTGCATCGAGCCGCGAACGATGTGCAGAGGCTCGTTGTATGAAACGCTCAGATTCTTTCCCGTCAGCTTCTCCCTTGCGGCGAGAATCTGCGCGCCCGACATTTCATCTTTCGCAAGAAGCTCTCGCGGAATCCTTGCCACGAGGTTCGGATCGGGGCTGATGCTCAACCACACTTCTCGTTGAGAAGGCGCGGCAACGCCCAGAAAATCGCCCCTCTGACCCAGCAGGTCGGTGATGATCTGAAAATGCAGATGCGGGGGCCAGTCGCCGTTTATCGGATACGCGCCTATCCGCGCTATGCAGTCTCCTCGCTTGACCTCCATCCCTTCGCTAAGGCCATCGAGCGAGTCCTCGCTCAAATGCCCGTACAGCGTGTAGAAGGCAAGCCCTACATCCGTCATGTGCTCAAGAATGATCGTCGGGCCGTAGTCGAGATGGGCGGCGTTGTTGCGAAAGCTGTGAACCACGCCGTCGAGAGGCGCGAAGACCGCTGACCCCGCTTCCATAAACAAATCGAGACCGAGATGAACCGTGCGCGATTCCGCCCCCTCGCTTCGAAACACGTCGCTGGTGTAAAAAGGCCGGGCCTCGTCATAGCGGCCTATGCCGACACTCGCTTTGGCAGCGCGCAGGCGGGAGAAGAGTTTGTTCGTGACCGCCTCGGTGTCTGACATTTCGGCGAGGTTTCCTATCTCGCGGCTGCCGATGCTGAAATCGAAGACCAGAATGTTTTCAGCCGCAAGCTCAGGCTCGACTATCGCAGAGAGGCGATCAGCGTTGTCTTCGAGCCATTGGGCGACGACGGGAGAGTTGGGAGAAGCCGTCAGCCCGCAGGCGTGGCGGAAAGTGAAATGAGCGAGTTGATGATTTATGCCCGCGAGTTTTTCGAGCAACTCCCACGCCGGTTTTTCGCTTATGACGAGGTAATCGTTTTCAGGCTCGACCGTCCGCTGATATGCGGAGTTGGTGACGCTGATGATGAGACGGGCGCAGATGAGCGAGAATAGGGTTTCGAGTTCCTGAGCAGTGAGCGGAAAGACTTCGTTGTAGCCTGCTACTACGCTTGCGGCAGCGGCCAGAGGGTCGGGTTTGTCGAGCATCGCGTAGGCCGCGCCGATGGCAAGTTCGCAGACCACAGCAGTGTGAGTCATATCGCCGAAATCGATTATGCCCGTGACCTGCCTCGACTGCGGATCGACGAGCACGTTGTAGTCGTTGGCGTCGTTGTAAATCACGCTCGACCGCAGAGAGGAAAGCGCGGGGGCGACGCGCGCGTCGAAGTCTGAAAGGAATCGCTCGACCATCGCGCGTCGCTCCATCTGTTTGATGTGATGCAGGTATTCACGAATCCAGGCGGCGCGTTTGAGGTCCCACTTCAATTCGCGGTGAGCCGAAGGGTGATCGAAATCCGCCAGCGCGCGGTCAATCGCCCCCAGCGCGCGACCGAGGCTGTGGAGCATTTCTGCGGTATGCGGTCTGACTGCGGCAAGCAAACGGCCCGGAACCCAGGTCAACAGTC
>CAZPQE010000394.1:0-6804 GCA_964588615.1 uncultured Clostridia bacterium
ATCTAACGACAATCTATAACTACAAGACACAAAACACGACGCGATCAGAAAAATATCAATCGACGGCGCGGTCAGCACTGTTGCAGGCAAAGGAAAGCCGGGCTTTGCTGATGGTCAGGCGGACATGGCATTGTTCGATACTCCCTGCGGCATTGCGATTGACCCGCAGGGCAATCTGCTGGTGGCTGACACCGCCAATCACCGCATTCGCAAAATAACTCCGCAGGGCGAAGTCGTAACCATCGCCGGGCGCATGTTCAAAGACGACTATGACACTGCCGAGCGTCCGCAGATTGACAGCCCCGCAGGAATCGCGGTGACTCACGACGGTTTTGTGTTCATCACAGACCGTGATGGAGGTCGAATCTGGCGCATCACGCCGGAGGGGGACGCTTCGATTTATGCGGGAGTGACGACAGGCTTCGAAGACAAAAAGGGGATGTGGTCGAGCTTCAATTCTCCATCAGGCATCGCTGTTGATCGAGGCGGAAATCTCTACGTCGCCGACTCGCAGAATTATCTGATAAGGATGGTCTGGCCCAAATTCGAAGCTGAAGAACTCACAGCCAGAGAGGTATTCGTCCAGCCTGCAACTGCGTCCGCGAAGTCCGATGCCGACTCCGCAGTTCCGCGACTCGACCGCGTGATGACGGATATCACAAATTTTCCCTGGCCGCTCGCGCCGCAGCAGGAGTGGCACGAAGTCACGGGTGTTGTGGGCGAAGCGCGAGGAGCGCCGGGAGGAATCGCGCTCGCTCATCTTCACAGCGGACTCGACATTCGCGGCGCTCAGGGCGAGGCCGCGCTTTCCGTGCTCGATGAAAAAGTGAGCGCCCCTCTGCCGAACTGGGACGCAGGCGGATCAGGCGAAGGCATCCACGTCGGTTTGATGAGTTACATTCATGTCCGCGTGGGACGCAACGCGAAAGATGAAACTCAACGCCCCGACATATTCAAAATCATGCGTGATGACACGGGCCGGGTCTTGCGCGTGCGAGTGCGTCGCGGAACTCGATTCAAGGTCGGAGATTTCATCGGCACGTTGAACCATCTCAATCACGTTCATCTCAATTTCGGTCCCTGGAACGCGCAGGCAAATCCTCTGCGGCTGCCTCTGCCCGGATTCCGCGACACCATCGCTCCCACGATAGAAGAAAACGGGATTGAAATAATCACCGAAGCGATCGGCAGGCCGAGAGAAGTATTCAGTAAGAAGATGGATGGCCGTCTCGTGATCTCAGGCGATGTCAGGATAGTGATGACCGCTTATGATCGCGCGGACGGAAACCTTCCGGGTCGTAAGCTTGGGCTTTACAGAGCGGGCTATCAGATATTGAATGAGGACGGCTCGCCGGTTCAGGGATATGAAACGCCATTGATGAATATCGACTTCAACCGTCTGCCGCCTGACGACGGGGCAGTTTTCCTGACTTACGATGTGGGAAGCGGAGTGAGCGCCTACGGGACGCCGACAAGGTTTCGATACATTCTGACCAATCGCGTCCGCGACGGGGATGCCGTAAGGGGACTGCTCCGCACGGCGAGCCTCGCGCCAGGCGATTATTTGATTCGAGTCTTCGCGGAAGATTTATCGGGAAATCGGACGACGGCTGAAGTAGCCGTCCGAAGGACGCCGTGAAGCCATAACGTCATCAGTAATTTTTATTGGCAAACAAACCGCCCTGCTGTAGAATTGGCCCTGTTCGCATCGGCAGCGCGCGTGGCTGCCGGAAAGATTGGCTTTAGGAGCCCGTCTTCTCTGTTCGGTAGTGTTTGCCAGGTTCTCACTTGTCTTCGCCCGGATGGCCTGAACGAGTTCCTCTCAACCCAGGAGATTCGAATGAGAATATTCGTCGGAAATCTGTCGTACCAGACGACGGAAGACCAGCTTGCCGATCTGTTTTCACAGGTCGGAGCTGTAGAGACTGCCACCATAATCACAGACCGCGACACGGGCCGCTCGCGCGGCTTCGCTTTCGTTGAGATGGATCGCGATGCCGGACAACAGGCCATCGAGCGGTTTAACGGTTATGAACTCAACGGTCGCACCATCAACGTCAACGAAGCGCGCCCGCGCCCTGAGCGGGGCGGCAATTTCGGAGGCGGCGGCGGAGGACGCGGCGGCTATGGCGGAGGGCGAGGCCAGAGACGCGAGCCGCGCTGGTAACTCTCTCCAGCCGAAATATGAAAAGCCGGGTCAGTCCCGGCTTTTTCTTTTTGCGAACAAGGCGAAGTCGATTCTCCTATTTCTTTCCGGCGCGGCGGAGCATCTCCTCGCGCCTGGCTTTGAACTCAGTGCCCGGCTTCCATTGAGGCCACACGCTCGATTGCGCCACTCGATAGCCAACCGTGAAATGCAGTCTCAGGTCTTCTATCGCGCCTGACAGATTCCAGTCCGGCTTAATCTCATCCGATGGCTTGTGATAATCGTTGGCCGTGTATTCATCTCGCTTCTGCTTGCCCCAGTCTTTGGGCTTGCCTATGAAATCAACGCCATCCTGCGGGTCGAGCGCGGGCACGCCCTGCTTGGCGAAGTTGAAATGATCCGAGCGATAGTAAAATCCTTTTTCAGGCTCGGCGTCGGGAGTAAGCACACGGCCTTTTTCCGCAGCCGCTCGTCGCAGCACATCGTCGAGAGTCGAGTTGCCGAGTCCTATCACTGTTATGTCGCGCGTAGGTCCCCATTGATTGAGTCCGTCCATGTTGATTACGCCGACGGTCTTCGCCAGCGGATAGATAGGGTTTTCAGCATAGTACTTCGATCCGATCAGCCCCTTCTCTTCAGCGGTCACCGAAAGGAAAAGTATCGAGCGACGCGGCGGCTTTGGAAGAGCCATGTATGCGCGGGCGATTTCTATCAACCCCCCGGTTCCGGTGGCATTATCCAGAGCGCCGTTGTAAATCCGGTCGCCTCGCGCGTCAGGCTCGCCCACTCCGAGGTGATCCCAGTGCGCGGTATAAATCACATACTGGTTTTTGAGCAGCGGGTCGGAGCCTTCGAGCTTGCCCACGACGTTGTTGGACTCGATTCGGCGAATGGTGTTTTCAACTGTGAGGCTGGCGCGCGCGCCCAGTTCGACGGGCTTGAAGTCGCTTCTGATTGCAGCTCGTTTCATCGAGTCGAAGTCTTTGCCGACTGCGGCGAACAATTCTCTGACGCGCTCGTTTGCGATCCATCCCTCGATGTTGACCCGCGACTGATTGTTGTCTTTCGAGACCAGATCGAAGTTTTCAATTGTGAAGCTGCCGCGAGGCACTGACCAGGGATAGCCTGCCGGGCCGGTTTCGTGAATCACAAGCACGCCTGCCGCGCCCTTCTCGGCAGCGATCTCATATTTGTAAGTCCATCGCCCGTAGTAAGTCATCGCCCGGCCCTTGAACACTTTCGCGTCAAGCTGACTGGCGTCTTTCGGATCAGGCACAGGCGGATCGTTGACCAGCATGACGAGCACCTTGCCGCGCACGTCCATGCCTTTGTAATCGTCCCAGCCATATTCGGGCGCGACCACGCCGTAGCCGACGAACACCATATCGGCGTCGAAGCTCGCTCGCTCTACAACGCGGACGGTGCGGGCGACGAAGTCATCACCGAAGCGCAGGCTCATTTGTTTGCCGCCTGCTTTGATACTGAGTTCGGCGTCTTTTTTCGTGGTGATTCCGACCAGCGGGACTTTTTGAAAATAAGAGCCGTCGCTGCCCGCGGGTTGAAGGCCGATTTTTTTGAACTCTCCGGCGATGTAGTTGATCGAAAGCTCTTCGCCGCGAGTTCCCGGCCCTCGCCCCTCGAACTCATCGGAAGCGAGAGTCTTGATGTGACTCATCAACGAGTCGACGGTGATGACCTGACCCGCAGATGCAGTCGGGTCTGATTTTTTCATGTCCCGCTTTTGCGCAAGACCGATGAAAGCCAGCATTGCGATCAGAGCGGTGGAGCAAACTGATAAAGCAAATCGTCTCATGTTATTACCTCGTAGTTGTGTGGATACGATTCAATATCATGTCAGCAGGTTGTCGACAAGGACAACTCGCCGGAGAAGTTTTTTGCATCGTCTTCCAATCCGAGCACGCCTGCTCTCATCACGAAGATATTAGATCAGCGTCAGAGACGACGGTGACATCGCGGTGTGCAAAGTGTCGAGTTTAAGTTGCGCGCTGGTTTGGAGTAAAATGGCGAGACGGAAAGGAAGCGCATTATGCCTGTCATACAGATTCCCGCCGAACTCACTGTCGAGCATCTGATGGATGCCGTCAGGCAGTTATCGCCTGAAGAGTTGCGCGAGTTCTCGCGGAAGTTCACCCGATGGCAGAAGAAAAACGACAACGGCGAGTTGGAAGAAACGAAACTGATTGAGGCGACCAGAGAGCGCCTGCCCGCAATCGATGAACGGCGACTCAAGCGACTTATGGCAAAGGGCGGGCGAACTGAGTTGACTGAGAAAGAGCATCAGGAATGTCTGGCTCTTACTGAGAAAGCCGAAGAGATATCAGTCAGGCGAGTAGAAGCCCTGGCCAGACTGGTCAAGCTGCGAGGCAAGCCTGCGCGCGTAGTTATGAAAGAGATCGGCTGGAAGAGCGGAAGCGATGAAAAGTAAAACGGTCTCTCGCCCTGTGAAGCGTTTGGTGCGAGAGCGCGCCGGCAGTATATGCGAATACTGCCGACTCCCTGATCTGTTTTCCTCCTCCCCATTTGTGTGTGAGCACATCCTTCCGCGCGTGAAAGGCGGAAGCGACTCCCTTCAGAGTTGGCCTGGGCCTGCGCAGCCTGCAACAGTCATAAATATACAAAAACCCAGGCTCCTGATCCTCGAACCGGAAAACTCGTTTCGCTCTTCAATCCCCGCCGTCAAACCTGGTCGAAACATTTTCAATGGAGCGGTGACTCGCTCATAATCATCGGCCTCACTGCGACAGGCCGCGCCACAGTTGTGGCGCTTCATCTCAACCGGCAACAAATAGTCAATCTTCGCCGAGCTCTCGCGGCAATCGGCGAGCACCTGCCCGGCTGATTCAACGCTCCGGTGCGCTCGACGCAATAGCATTGAACAAAAACGGGAGAGTAGCCACTGTTTGCCCTCGATACTGCGGACGAAACGCGAACATTATTATTCTCCCTCGCCCGCGTTTGACTTCGACTATAGCTCCGCGCCCTCCTATCTTCTCAGATCCCAGAAGCCAGCCCGACAGCAGCACGTCTTTCGCCGCGCCAAAGCGGGCGACAACACGCGCCTCATCGCTCAGGGTCTCAAAAGCCGGTCCGGTCTCGAACCACGCGATGCCTTCGCCCGGTTTGGATTCGAGAGCGGGAGAGCCTGCGGCCAGAGGCTCGTTCTTGTCGAATTCGATCTTGAGTATCGAGCCGGGGCAGTAGAAGTCTCTGTTCGACACGCCCTGCAAAGCGTTTTTCACCGGAGCATTGAGTCGCTCTATCGCAAACGCGGAAGCTGTGTTGAACGTGATTACGGTTCCGCCTTCTTCGATGAACCTCTTTATCGCCTCGACCCCCTTGGCTCCGATGCCGCCTGACACCTCAGCCGGATATCGATTGCGCGACAACCCCTCGACTATTTGACGCGCGTTCTGTTCGGGAAAAATTATGCAGTCGTATTTCGCCCGCAAGTCGTCCGCGCTAACATCTCTATCCAGAAGCGAAGTGTACTTGACCTTGTGCTGATCGAATATCCAGCGGGTCCAGCCTTCATCCATAGACGCAGAGTAGCTCTTGTAAAGTCCGATGCGCGAGGATAGAGAAGCAGAGGTGACGTTGTGCTGTGTCAAAGAAGCCTGCTGATTTTGAGGCGCGCGAAAAGGCTGATCGATCAAGTCGACATCTACGCCCATCAGCAGCGGCAGGGTGTGAGCCGTAACATCATAAGGCCGACGCGGAGGCCCGCCGGGATATTCGCGCAGGTCGGGATACTTTTGCCTCTCAAGCAATGCCTTTGCAAATGAGCCGTAGGGCTGCGACATCAGAACCACCCTCGTCCCTGCCGCGTATTGTTTGCCTCCGGCTTCGAACGCTGCCGCCGCGCGTATGATCTCGACCTGCCCGCGTCTGAGAATGGCTTCCAGGCGATCAAGCCCATGCTTTTTCCAGCGATACGCGCTGTCGCTTTCCTCCGGCTCTCGAATTACAAACGCGAATGCTTCGCCGCTGGCCCGCTCGCGCACGGCATCCTTGCCTGCGAGGTAAAAATCTCTCAGCCACCGATCGCGATAGCGCGCCGAGTTGCGCATCAATGCGAATGCGCCCGATTGCATGTAATCGACTATGTTCGAGAGTTTCCACTCGCCTCCGCGCCACGGGAGAGGGAAATTCCAGCTTCGCACTTTCATATCGGTTCCGGTCTGGGTTCCGATATTTGAAAACTCCACTCTGGTCGGCGTAGCTATTCGCGCCGATGCCGTCTCGCTCAGTATGCGGATGCCGCCGTGATAGTGCTGATAGGCCCGCGCCGGAGTCCACGCATCATAAATAGCGTTGGTCACTACTCCGGTTTTTCCTTCCGCCGTCAACTCCCAGGCCATCGATGATCCCATGAAGTTTACGCCCGCCTGAATTATCGGCGATACGTTCGGCTCCCAGGGGTCAGTGTAGGGCGGGATGAAGAACCTCGATCCGCCTTCGCCCTGCTGGTGAATGTCGTGGACTATCTGCGGATGCCACCGGTTGTGAAGCTTATCGACGGTGAGTTGAGTTTCCACCTGGGTGAATGCGTACCAGTCGCGGTTGTTGTCGTGGCCGGTGTAGTGATGATAAAGCTCCGTCGGGCCTGTCCCCTCCGCAGGAGTGCCGAGAGTTTTGTC
>CAZPQE010000395.1:0-6801 GCA_964588615.1 uncultured Clostridia bacterium
CCTGCCCATGGCCTATCTGGTCAAAGAGTCGCCCAAAGGGTGGGCAGAAGAGAAAAAGAACGATCAATCTCTGGCCCCTCTGGGCGGAGTCTTTCGGAGCCGGGCCTTTTATCTGCTGGCGCTCGGCAGCATGTGTTCTATCGGAGCGGTCGGAGGCGCGAACCAGCATATCAAGCTTTTTCTCAGCAAATTTCAAAATTATTCCGAAGGCGATGCGGCAAACATAATGTCTCTGGTTCTGGCCTTCAGCATCGCCGGGCGATTGCTGATGGGATGGCTGTCGGATCACCTGCCGAAAAAATATGTGATGCTCCTGATTTATTCTCTGGTCGTGGCCGCCATCCCGATTTTGTTTTTTGCATCCTGGCGAGGCGCGATGTATGTGTTTGCAGCCGTCTTCGGCCTGGGGTTAGGAGGCGAGTATCTGATTATTCCGCTGATGGCGGCTGAACTTTTCGGAGTGAAAGTGCTGGGAAGGATCATGGGCATAGTAATCACAGCCGACGGCGTGGCCGAGGCCGTCTTGCCAATGTTGATCGGTTATCTGCGCGACTGGACGGGAAGTTACAATACGGGATTCGTCACCCTGATCTGCATAGCGATTCTCGGCGCGGTGGCCGTCGCGCTTCTGCCCAGGAAACGACCGGTCGCAGCCGAGGCGGTGGCCGTCGCGCGGGCTGGCGATATCTGAGGCTCATTATGAAAAACCTGCAAAGGATGACCGGACATCGCTTTCTGCACATCGGCAGCGTCGGTGACGTGGAAACATTTCTGCGCTACCTCCGCGAGCGCAGAATAGATATCCCCTGCGATAAGGAACTTCTGCGAGGAGAGGCATCGCCGCTTGCTCAACCGCTCGACCTCAGCGATATCAGGATTGGAAACCGCATAGCTGTTCACCCCATGGAAGGGTGGGACGGCACTTCAGACGGTAGGCCGACCGAACTGACTATTCATCGCTGGCGGAATTTCGGGCGCAGCGGAGCCAAGCTTATATGGGGCGGAGAAGCCGTCGCCGTCCGTCACGACGGTCGCGCAAATCCCAATCAGCTTGTCATCAATGAGCAGACGCGCGACTGCCTGGCGCGATTGCGCCAGGAGTTGGTTGCCGAACATCGCAACACGACCGGCTCTGATGAAGGTCTTTTGATCGGACTGCAACTGACGCATTCCGGGCGCTACAGTTGCCCCGATTCCAAAGACCGACCCGAACCCCGCATTCTCTATCGCCATCCGTTTCTGGACAAAAGATTGAAACTGCCTTCGGATTATCCGCTGCTCACCGACGGCGGGATTCGTCAGATCATCGAGGACTTTCACAAGGCGGCGCGTCTGGCTTACGAAGCGGGTTTCGACTTCGTCGACATCAAACACTGTCACGGCTATCTAGGCCATGAATTCCTGAGCGCGCACACGCGCGAAGGCGACTACGGAGGCTCGTTCGAAAATCGAACGAGGTTTTTGAGAGAAGTCGTCTGCGGGATTCGTTCCATCGCGCCCGAACTGAAGATCGGAGTGCGGGTCTCGGCAATCGACACCATCCCGTTTCATCCCGACCCCGCGCTCTCCGAGCCGGGCCATCCCGGTCCCGGCCTGCCCGAATCATCTGAAGAGAATCTGCCTTACCTGTGGGGCTTCGGCCTCGATCCTGACAATCCGCTTGAGACGGATTTGCGGGAGACGGCTCGATTCCTCTCGCTGCTGCGCGAGATGGAAATCCGACTGGTCAATATTTCAGCCGGTTCGCCTTATTACAATCCGCACATCCAGCGCCCGGCGCTCTATCCTCCTTCCGACGGATATCAACCGCCTGAAGACCCGCTCGTCGGCGTTGCCAGACAGATGGAAGCGACCCATCAGTTGAAGCAGCAGTTTCCTGATTTGCTCATAGTCGGAACCGGGTACACCTACCTTCAGGATTTTCTGCCGCACGTGGCGCAGGCGGCCTTGCGCGAGGGCTGGGCCGACAGCATCGGGATAGGGCGGATGGTTCTCTCTTACCCGGAATTTCTATGGGATGTGATCGAAGGCCGCCCCGTCAACCGCAAGCGATTGTGCCGCACCTTCAGCGATTGCACGACCGCTCCGCGCAACGGGCTGCCTTCGGGTTGTTATCCGCTCGACGGCTATTACAAAATCACTAAGGCGGCTCAACAACTCAAACAGATCAAGAACATCAATAGAAAGAATTCCAGAGAGGGATCAAAGGTTTGACTAAAAGACCAGTCGCATTCATCACCGGCGCAAGTCGCGGCATTGGGCGCGGCATAGCCCTCGAACTGGCGCGAAGCGGCTACGACCTGGCAGGGAGCTCAAGAGTCTTCGAGCCTCAAAACACCGAGTGCGGCATATTCGAAGTCAAAAGACGAGTCGAAGAACTGGGAGCCGAATTCCTTCCCGTCCAGGGCGATGTGTCCTCTCTCGAAACTCACGAAGGGATGATCGATCTCATCCTTGAAAAATTTGGCCGAATCGATCTCCTCGTCAACAATGCCGGAGTCGCTCCCGAAAAAAGGATGGATGTGCTCGATACTTCGCCCGAAAGTTTCGACCGCGTTTTATCGATCAACCTGAGAGGGCCTTTTTTTCTGACTCAGAAAGTGGCCCGGCAGATGATCGCTCGCGTCGAGAAAGATGCGGCCCGCAGGCCGAGCATCGTCTTCATCACTTCGATCTCGGCTTACATGTCATCGCCCTCGCGGGCCGAATACTGTTTGTCGAAATCGGGTCTGAGCATGGCTGCGGCGATTTTCGCCGATCGTTTGTCCGAGTATGGAATCAACATCTATGAAGTCCGCCCCGGAATCATCCGAACGGATATGACGGCCAATGTGAAGGAAAAGTATGACAAACTGATCGGCGAGGGTTTGATCCCGCAGCAGAGATGGGGGCTTCCTGAAGACGTGGGCAAAGCGGTCGCGGCGCTCGTCGGGGGAGACTTTCAGTATTCGACCGGGCTGGTCATCGAGGTCAGCGGAGGAATGAATCTAAGGAGACTGTAAGAGAGGATATGAAGATCGTCGAGAACATAGATGAAAAGAGTTTGCGCAAAAGCCTGGAGCAGGCGTTCGGATTCGGCGTCGTTCAACTCGACCGCATGCTTGCGAAGTGGCCGAGCGACAAGCCTGCTCCCATTTACACCGAGAATGGAATCTGGACTCGCCCGCAGTTCATCTGGACAGACTGGTGTCCGGGTTTTTATGCCGGGATGATGTGGCTGGCCTTCGATTACACCAGAGAGGCGAAATGGCGAAAGGTGGCCGAAGAATACACGCTGGCGCTTGAGGGAAGAAAGTTCGACAGAGATGTTCACGACCTCGGCTTCATTTTCATGTCGACGGCAGACCGCTGGCTGAGATTGCTTGCAGACGATGATCCCACGCGCCAATGGGTCAAAGACGTGCTCATCACTGCGGGAACGATTCAGTCCCTTCGATGGAAAGAAACAGGCGAAGACCACTACATCTATTCATTTCATGGGCCGCAGTCATTGTTTATCGACGTGATGATGAACATTCGCCTTCTGTTTCGCGCCCACCAGCTTGGCGCAGACAGAGAGCTGTACCGAAAGGCAGTGACTCACGCCAGAACGACTGAAAAATATCTTGTGCGAAAAGAAGGTTCTCGTCTCGTCGATGGCGATGGGAAAGTCATCCACGAAGGCATATTCAATCCAACGAGAGGCGAGTTTCGGAACCTGTCGACTCAGCAGGGCTATTCGCCATTCACCTGCTGGGCCAGAGGGCTTGCCTGGGCGATGTATGGATTTACGGACACTTATCTGTACACAGGCGATCCGTTTTTTCTTGAGACAGCCGAACGATGCGCCGCTTACTATTTGAAGAACACGCCTGATGACGGTGTGCCTTTCTGGGATTATGGGGCTCCGGCGATCCCTGATGAGCCGCGCGACAGTTCAGCCGCCGCCATTGCCGCCTGCGCTTTCTGGAAACTGAAAAACATCGAAGGCTGCGATGGGAAACTCTATCGCCGCGCTGCCCTATCGATCCTCTCGACGCTTGCGGGCCAGGACTACCTCGGCAAGGGCGATTCGGCTTATGAAGGCATACTTCGACACGGGGTTTATCACAAGCCAATGAACTGGGGCGTCGATGAATCAGTCATGTGGGGAGAGTATTTCTTCATGGAAGCTCTCTTCAACGCGCTGAAGGAATGAGCGATGCTCGGACTGCATTCAACCGCCGGGCAACGGATTTCCCACCATCAGAATGAAAGGTCAGCCCCGTTACTGCTCCCGCTGAGTCGAGGTTGAAACTCAGGCGGACGACTCTGGCAAGGCCGAGATGATAGCCATAAAACTCGGTCTCGGATTTGGGAGCCAGGCGAGTGGGTATCAATGGAAGTGCGACCTGAAGTATGTAAACGAGCGCGCCGCGCTCCCAGCGACATCGCCTGTATTCCGACCCGCGCTCGAAATTCAACCTGACATAGCTCATCATCGCTTCCGTCTCAGGCACGGTTCCAAGCGCGTCAATGGATTTGAACTGCCCGTGACGCTCGATGAACCTCGCCCACATTGCTTCTACTGCTTTGCGGATTTCATCAGGCGCGGCGCGGCCTTTCATCTCACTCAGGATCGGATCGAAATCTCCGCGAGCGATAGCTTCGAAGACCGCCCGGCTTCGACCGGTGAAATCAGCCAGCTTCTTTCTCTCATCACCCGATGCCCCGGCAAGCAGGTCGATGGCTTCCTGTCCTTCTGCTGAAATCTTCAATCCGCCTTCCGCGCTCACTGTCAGTTTCGCTCCCGAAGGAAGCTCATACTCGCCCGCGAACTTTTGAATCCTGTCTTCAGCAATCGACATGGTCGCAGGCAGTCTGGTCTGTTTGCCGTCGAATATGATCGATGAAATGTCGCGACCGAGAGGGACCATCGGCAGGAGACGACCCATAGTTATGTTCGACAACGCTATCACGGTTATATCTTCATCGATGTTTCTTTCAAAGACCGTGTTGAAGCCGAAGCCGATTCCGTCGTGGCTTATGCGGTGTCGCGGGGTTTTTTCGATGATCCAGCCGTAGCCATAGGAGCGGCCCGGCTCGTCGGTTTCTGTGTGCGCGGCGAACATCTTCCGCTTCGCTTCACGGCTCAAAATCGTTTCGCCTTTCAACGCAAGTTCCCATTTGAAGAGATCGCCCGCGTTTGTGAGCACGTAAGACGATCCTCGAAAGCGATAATCCGGCTTCCACTCAGTGGGAGCGCCTCTGTCTGTCGCTTCGTCATAGCCGCGAGCGACCAGGCCATCTGCCCAGCGCGTGCGATCTTCGTAAAACCCTGTGCCGTTCATGCCCGCAGGCTTGAAGAGTTCTTCTCTGAGGAACGATTCATATGAGTGGCCCGAAACGATTTCGATTATCGCGGCCAGGAGAGTGTATCCGGCGTTCGAGTAAGAGTATTTCGAGCCGGGAGCGGAGTCGAGTTTTGCGCCGAGAATGCCTTCGATGAACTCAAGGCGGCTTGCCCTCTCGACGCCTTCCAGAACAGCCGGGAGCCCGGAGGTGTGTGTCAGCAGTTGGTGGAGTGTGATTGCGGATTTATCTGCCGGGGCATTGGGGATGAATCTCGATATCGGGTCGTCCGTGCGCAGACGCCCGGCCATCTCCAGTTTCAGTATGGCCGAAGCGGTGAACTGTTTGGTGATCGAAGCGATGTCGAAAAGTGTCGATGTGGTGACAGGTATTTTGTTTGCGCGGTCTGCCAGTCCGCAGGCTTTGTGAAAAACTATCTTGCGGCCTCTGGCGACGAGCACCGAGCCTGAAAACCCGAAAACCGCAAGCCTGTTGATGTGCAGATCGAGCCTGCGGGCAGGATCGCCGCCTCTCGGCTCAAGGGGCCAGGCAGTCGGGTTTGCGATAGCGAATGTGGAGGTGAAAAAAAGGAGGAAAATGAGCGAAAGAGTCGTCAAAGTTTTGGACATGGTTCGTTCTTTTGGAGGCAGCGGCGGACTGCTGTGCCTTCTCAAACAGACTGCTGCCATTCAAGGTTTTGAATAGCTGTTCGGCAGATGCTTTCCGGTTCCGAGATTCGGGAGTGCCACTCAAGTCCCTGTTGATTTGATCTGAGGTCATATCCGGCCTTGCGGATTCATTCTACCCTGAAAAGAGGCCGGGGTCTTGAGAATTCCGTTAGAAATTCATTATGAAATGATTATGAGGCGGTCGAGGTGGATATGCGCAAAAAATCAGGGACAGTTTACCTGTTCGGCCCTTTCCGGGTCGATGTGGCCGAGCGAGAGGTGACGCGCGATGGCCAGATAATCCAGATGCCGCCTAAGGTGTTCGACACCCTGCTGGTTCTTGTCGAAAACAGCGGGCAGGTGCTCGAAAAAGAAGAATTGCTGCGCGAGCTCTGGCCCGATAGCTTCGTCGAAGAAAGCAGTTTGTCTCAAAACATATTCCATCTTCGCAAGGCGCTGGGCGAAAGCGGATCGAACCATCGCTACATCCAGACCGTTCCCCGGCGCGGCTATCGCTTCGGAGCCGAGGTCAAAAAATTTCTCAACACCACGGCTGAGTCAATCGAGGAAGTAGATTCGTTGGCGACAAAGCGCGACACGACGGAAAGTTTCGATGGCGCGGTTCGAGTGTCGAGCTACCGATCCTCTCGCAGCCTCACTCGCCTGCTTCTGGCTTCCGCCTTCGTGGCAGCGTCAGCAGCCATTGCCTGGGGAGTTTATTCCTTAGTGAAGAGCGACCGGCGGCCCGCGCCTTTTCAACGAATGAGAATCAGCCGCCTCACCACAGGGGGAAAAGTTTCACTGGCGGCGATTTCTCCCGATG
>CAZPQE010000396.1:0-6725 GCA_964588615.1 uncultured Clostridia bacterium
CAACGCTGAGGATACAATCTGGCTCGCCGGACGCAACCCTCCTAAGCGAGGAGAAGAATTCCGTGTCCGGTTAAATCTCGTCGGTCTAAAACAAAAAGCCAATTGGCGCGTCCAAAGGATTCTGATGCCTCCGCATGATTTTCGCTGGGATGATTAACTTTGTGAGAACTTCTGCTAATGCCGCCCAATGAGGCGTTGCACTGTATCGAGGCGCTGCCTCTCTTTCCTGAAAGATCACTCGAACTATCAGCAGGCTGTGTGCGTTTAAGGAGGAAACTCGACACAGGAGAAGCTGATGCTGAAATATGTTCTGGTTCTTTGCGCTGTTGCGGGTGTTGCGTTTCCTCTGCCTGCAACGACGCGGCAATTTTCGCGCGCGGTCAATCTTGAGCAGACCTCAGAAACTTCTGCCAATGCCAGCGCGGGCGATCTGGACGGCGATGGCGATCTTGATCTGGTGCTTGCCAAAGGGCGTCACTGGCCGCTGCATGACCGCGTTCTGTTGAACAACGGCAAGGGCGAGTTTACCGTTGCGCGAAACCTCGGCGTGACTCCCGACAGAACCTACTCGGCTGTCCTTGCTGACCTCGATGGCGATGGCAATCTCGACGTTGCAGTCAGCAATGACAAGCCTGACGAAAAGCTGATCTACCTCAACGACGGGAAAGCGAACTTCCGTGTCTCATCCAACTGGGGCGACGCGAAATGGAACACAAGAAACGCGGCTGCGGCAGACCTCAACGGCGATAAGAAGCCGGACCTGATCGCCGCCAACCGCGGAGGCGCAAGCTACGTGTGCCTCAACGATGGCCGAGGCAATTTCAATCGCAGCGACTGCATCGCCATACCGGCAGGATCGACTACGACCATCGTGCCTGCCGATTTCAACCGCGACGGGTTCATCGATCTGGCCGTGCCGCACCGCGACGGCGGGCAAAGCATGATTTATTTCAACGATGGCAAAGCGAGTTTTTCCAAAACGAAGCCGTTCGGGCTTGCTTCATCTTCGGCTCGCACGGCAGCAGCGGGCGACCTCAACGGCGATGGTTGGATCGATCTCATCGTCGGCGATGAGAAGCTTGGCTCTTACGTCTGCCTCAACGACAAACAGGGAGGATTTGGCGACGGTGTGCCGATTGGAGAAAAAACTCTCGTGCCTTATGCCATCGCTGTGGGCGACATGAATCGCGATGGCAAAGCGGATGTCGTAATCGGGTATGTCACCGCGCCGGGGTCTGTTTTTTTCAACGATGGCACAGGGCGCAAATTCGAGCAGGCGCGCTTCGGCGATGGACAGGGGGCGGTCTATGGGCTCGCGCTTGGCGATCTCGACCGGGATGGTTATGCGGATATCGCCGCCGCTCGAAGCGACGCGCCGAACGTCGTGTACTTCAGCGGGAAGTGATGAGTGATGGTTGAAGAGATGGATTTACTCATCGCTCAATACTCAAGTCTCCCGGCGAACATCATTTCTTTGACCTTGAATCGCATATCCAAAACGAAACTGCCGAACGGGGTGAGGCTGCTCGTGGATGTAGGGCCGGACTGGGCCGAAGGACTGCTGCCGGGCGCAGCCGCTTTCGATTCCATCAACTCGGCGTGAAAGAGCAGGGTGTCGGTCTCAGCGGTGATGAACGGTTTGCCATCGATGAGGCGCGGGAAGATGAACCGCGCGCCGAGTCCATCATTGCGCGGCGGCTGATATTCCTTGATGTACACTCTCTGGCCGTTGCCCGCAAGAATATAGGTGTTGTTCTCAAGCGCGGCGGTGTTGAGCTTGAGGAGCACGGATGTGGCCTGTTGAAGGTGGTTGCTCGGACGGGGAGCATCGACTGTGGCGGTGATGACGATGTAGTCGGGGAAATCGGCTTCGGCGAATGCCTTGAGGCGCTGGGCCAGAGCTTCGTCGAGTTCTCCTTTTTTCTGAAGTTCGATCATCCGCGAGGTGGCCTGTCGCACCGGCTTTGACGACAGGAAGCGTATGCGGAAGTTTACCTGAAAATCCTCGCCTATCCGGCTCGCCCCTGATGCCAGCCGCGCGTTGCCGGTCAGACTCGACGTGTCGGCGAAGGTCTGAGTGTGCGCCCAGGGCGAATCGTTGAGCAGCTTCATGGCTTCCTTTTCCGACCACTCGCTGTAAGGTTTCTTGTCGAACTGGGCCGAAGCCGCAAGGGTTAAAGCCAGCGCGATTGCGACTGAGAGCCAGATGCGGGGAAGTGCTTTCATGATCGTCTCCTCCTGTTCGGGGTTTGTAATTTGAAAACGCTCCGGGCGCAGGCAGGTTTCGAAAAGTTCACCGGAGCGAGCCGGGAGGAGTTTGACTTGTTGACAGACGACACACAGACAGGATGAAAGCTTGAGCATCAGCAGGCTGGCAGCCTTTCGACGGCCTGAGAACATGAAATTTCAGGTCATCAGCAGGCTGGCGGCCTGCTGTACGTTTTTCGATTAGTAACTTTGCAGATGCTCGCTCGATCAGTACTCAAGTTTTCCCTGAAACATCATATCGCTGATCTTGTATCGCATGGTCAGGCCGAGCGGTTCGGAATTGAACAAAACGTCGCTGCTTTCGGGCGTGAGGAACGGATTGCCTTCGACTTTGCGGGGGAAGATGAACCGCGCCCCGAGTCCGTCGTTGCGCGGCGACTGATACTCCTGAAGAAAAATTCTCCTGCCTCCTTTCGTCAGCAGATAGGTTTCGTTCTTCAACTCGGAGGTGATGACTTTGTAAAAAATTGCGTTGACCGCCTGAAAGAGGCTGCTGGGGTTGGGCGCATCGACCGTCACGGTGACGATGATGTAATCGGGGAAATCGGCTTCGGCGAAATTTTTGAGTTGAGAAGCGAGTTGCTCGCTGATTTGACCTTTTTGTCGCAGATGCATGGATCGGCTTATCGCATGGCGTATGGGCTTTGCCGACAGGAAACGTATGCGGAGATTGACATGAGTCACGTCGGCCACTCCGGTACCCAGTTGCGCCTTGTCGCGGATGGTGGCGAACATGTTGGACAGATCGCTTATGGTCTGAGTCTTGCCCCAGGGCGAGTCATTCATCAGTTTCTCGGCTTCCTTCTCTGACCACTCCGGGTAGGGCTTCTTGTCCCACTGAGCGGGAGCCGCGCAGATAAGAAAAAGAACCGACGCCAGAGACGCGACGATGCGGATGCGATATTTCATCAGTGAACCTCCGGGCGGAGAATTTGTTGCGCAGACGAGCTCAATACTCAAGCTTGCCTTGATAAATCATGTCCCTGAGCCTGTAGCTGCGGTCGAGCGTGTAGGTTTCGCTCAGTTCCGCGTGAAAACGTATCGCGCCTTGCTGGTCTGATACGAGCGGCTTGCCGTCGGGGTTGCGCGGAAAGATGAACCGCGCGCCGAGTCCGTCCTGTCCGGGCGGCTGGTATTCTTCGAGCCGGGCGCGTCGCCCGTTGCTCATCGCCAGATAGACTTTGCCTCGAAGCTTTTCGGTCGTCAGGCTGTCGAGCATCTCCGACGCTTTTTGAAGTCTGATCGACGGTCGAGGCGCGGCGGCCAGCACCGAGACGACTATGCGATCAGCCGACTCCTCGGCTATGAAATCCCTGAGCCTGGCCGCAAAGGCGGCGCTCATTTCTCCCTTGTGATTCAACTCGACCAGTCGGCTGATGGCCTGGCGCACTGGCAGCGCCGAGAGAAAGCGTATTCGAAAGTTTATCTGCGTAGCGTAGCTGACCCGGCTGCCGCCCTGATCGATTGCGCGGTTGGGGTCGCCGTTGCGCGCCGGGCCTCCGCCCTGCCCCGCTTCGTCGGCAAACACCTGGGTCTGTCCCCAGGGCGAATCGTCGAGCACTCGCAGGGCTTCCTTTTCCGTCCACTGAGTGTAAGGCGTCCGTTCCCACTGGCCTGGAACTGCCTGCATCACAACCAGCAGCGCAAACGCGACCGCCCGACCTGAAAGATTCATAATCGCTCCAAAGTCCGACTCGGAAGGTAGCAATAATATCGCTGACCGCCTCTTACTTCAATGAAAGTCTGGAGTCGAGAGTCTGAAGTCCGATATCCATACCCTCGACTTTCAGGGGGAATATTTTTCGGCCCCCGAGTCATTACCTTACAGGCGCACTCGATTGCGCCGCATTATTTTGTCGTAAGAAGTTTATGATTGAAGCGCCATCGAAATCCTCCGGCCACGATCATCTCCACTCTCTGAACCGCTTGGCCGTGCTGCCCGTAGCCGAGAGGCTCGGAGCAGACGCCGCGCGCGCGGGCCGGGGCGTGACCATAGCTTTCCTCGATTCGGGGTTCTATCTTCACCCCGACCTAACCGAGCCGGTCAATCGAATACTCGCCTACAAGGACATAAACCGTCGCGCGACAGGTGAAGGCTCTCGGCAAAGCTGGGAGTGGCACGGCACGCAAACGTCTGTCGTAGCCGCAGGCAACGGCTATCTCTCGGACGGCTTTTATCGAGGGCTCGCTTATGAATCCAATGTCGTGCTGGTCAAGGTCAGCGAGCAGGGCCGCGTTTCCGAACAAAACATAGCGCGCGGATTGCAGTGGGTCATCGAGAACAAAGAACGCTACGGCATTCGAGTCGTCAGCATCTCGCTCGGCGGCGACGAAGATATATCTTACAAAGAAAGCGTCGCCGACCTCGCAGCCGAGGAAGCCGCGCGCGCGGGCCTGACGGTCGTGGCAGCCGCAGGAAACGCCGGCTGCACACAACGCCACAACGTGCTGCCTCCTGCCAATTCGCCTTCGGTCATAACGGTCGGCGGCTATACGGATATGAATCAGCTTGACCCCCGTCGCTTCGATCTTTATTGCTCAAGCTACGGACCTACGATAGATGGGATCATCAAGCCTGAGATCATAGCCCCGGCCCTGTGGGTCGCCGCGCCGATTCTTCCCGGCACGGAAGCTTATGAGCGGGCCGAAGCCCTCTCGCAGATAGCCGCCGCGCCCGATTACCTGCTGCGCACTCTTCAGTGGCTCGTCGAGGAGCCGGATTACGATCTCCGAAGCGCGGCCTGCGATATGTGGCGGAAGTCCGGGCTGCCGCACTCGCTTCTTTCGGAAAGCGAGGAAGCGATTCGCCGTGCGGCTGAGAATGCGCTCAGAGAAAACAAGATAGTAGCCACACATTATCAGCACGTCGAGGGCACTTCGTTTGCCGCGCCTATAGTCGCGTCGGTCATAGCGCAGATGATCGAGGCCAATCCCGCGCTTTCGCCCTCTGTGATAAAACGCATTCTCATTTCGACTGCCGATCGCATTCACCGCGCGCCTGCGGCGCGTCAGGGCTACGGGATGATCAACGCCCGCCGCGCCCTCCGGGAAGCCGCGCGCGAGCCTGAGCATGGCAGTATGGATTTTCGCCCGCCGCGAGTCGAAGACGGAAAAGCAGTGTTCGAGTTTCACGATGATCGAGCCGCGAGCGTCGCGCTTGCAGGGGATTTCAATCGTTGGGAGCCTCTCGCGCTCATAAAACAGCCGTCGGGCGTGTGGCGCGCTGAGACAGTCCTGCCGCCCGGAAGGTATCAGTACAAGTTCATAGTCGATGGCCGCCGCTGGGTCGATGACCCATCCAACGGCCTGAAGCAGGAAGACAGCTACGGAGGATCGAATTCAGTGTTGAACATCATCTGAGGCATGTTGATGAAAGCCTCATGGCGCCGCTTTCCGCGAGCCGCGCGACCGGACGACGAATAATGATGCCATTTCGTCGCGCGACTCGCGGATGCTCTTACCATATCTTCGCCGGTATGGAATGGAAGCATCGCGCCTGAACTTGTGTTCATACGCCAAATCGTGGAAGCTTTGTTGACCATGCGCTCAGTTAAACCCTGATGAACGGAGACGACCTCTTATGAACCTCATACACCGATGGCTGTGCAGATCGAGCAGGTGGAAAAAGGCGCTCGAAGAACAAATCCTCCCCTGGGCGCTCAGGGGCGTCGAGTTGGGCGATGAGGTTCTCGAAGTCGGTCCCGGCCCGGGACTGACTACCGATCTGCTGCGCCATCGCTTCACGCGAATGACCTGCGTCGAAATAGACCGCGCGCTTGCTGACCGGCTCTCTCGCCGATTGCAAGGAACCAACGTCGCCGTCATTCAAGGTGATGCGACAGCCATGAAGTTCGATGATGAATCGTTTTCAGGGGCCGTGTCGTTCACTATGCTGCATCACGTTCCGTCGCCTGCTTTGCAGGACGGATTGCTCAGAGAAGTTCACAGAGTGCTCAGGCCGGGCGGGATGTTTGCCGGGACCGACAGCCGATGGAGCCGCACGTTCGAGCTTCTTCACTTCCGCAACACGATGGTCATAGTCGATCCCGACACTTTCGCTTCGAGGCTCGAAGCCGCAGGATTTGAGGACGTGAAAGTCGACGCGGCTGAGAGAGCTTTCCGGTTCCGCGCCCGCCGCGCCTGAGCGAGGGAGGCGCATCGATGCTCAGGATCATCTCTGCAACGCTCGTCTGTCTTTCGCTCATTTCTCAAACCTCTATCGCTCAACAACCGAAAGACAAACCCGAAGATCAGGCTCTCCGCCTCAAGTCCGAACTGGTCGAGCTACGCGCGGTCGTCACCGACAAAAAAGGACAGCCCGTAGATAATCTCTCGAAGGAAGATTTCGAGGTGCTCGAAAACGGGCGGCCACAGGAGATCAGCTTCTTCTCTGTCGAGCGTGTGCGCACTGCGGCTGTCAGCCCCGTTGTCGCTTCAGACAAGAAGGTCGAAGCCCC